>DATATH010000001.1:0-1588 GCA_036268895.1 Sphingomicrobium sp.
GCTCGCTCGAAGACGTCTTCGATCTGCAGGACAAGGTGGCCTCCAGCGTGGCCGGCGTGATCGAGCCGGCGTTACAGGCCGCCGAGACCGCCCGTTCGGCTAACCGCCGGACCGCCGATCTGACCGCGTACGACCTGCATCTGCGCGCCTACGCGATGGTCTGGTCGTCGGCAAGGCAGATCCCCGAAGCGCTCCGTCTGATGGAACGGGCGATCGAGCGCGAGCCACGTTATGGTCCCGCACTCTCGTGGGCCGCGTTCTGCTGTGCTCGGCTGCTTTTTGACGGCCGGAGCGAAGATCGGGAGGCGGACTATCGGAAGGGCGCCGGCTTCGCGAGGCTAGCTCTGGAAATGGCCGGCGACGATCCCGTCGTTCTTGCGAATTCCGCTCTCGCGCTGGCCTATTTCGGCGAGGATATCGGCCCGATGATTGCGGTGGTCGACCGTGCCCTCGCGCTCAACCCGAACTATGCGCGCGGCTGGAACATTAGCGGCATACTCAGGGCTTGGGCGGGCCAGCCCGACACCGCAATAGAGCATGTCGAAACCGCGCTGCGGCTCAGCCCGCGCGCCCGAGTCGGCTCGTCGCTCGGTACAATAGGCTGCGCCCATTTGTTCAGCAGGCGTTTCGGCGAGGCAGTGCCGAAATTGCTCCTCGCGATCCAAGAGGATCCGAGCCTCCCAGAGCTATATCGCTATCTCGCCGCCTGTTACGCCCATATGGGTCGGCTCGACGACGCACGAGACACCGTCGCGCAGCTGCGGGCGATCACCTTTGCGGTGATACCGGACGCGAGCTATCTGCGGAACGCCGAGCATCGCGAGCTGTTCCTGTCGGGCCTGCGCCTAGCAGCCGGCGAAGTGGAATGAAACTTCTCGCTTGCCGTACCACCTGAAGTTGGTTAGAATATCCAACTAGTCTAATTAGTCGGTCGGCGATGATCACCGTGGGAGCTTTCGAAGCGAAGACGCACCTTTCGAGCCTCCTCGACCGGGTGGCCCGGGGTGAGGAAGTAGTGATAACCAAGCACGGCAAGCCCATAGCCCGACTGGTGAGTGCAGCTCGGATCGACCGCGAACGGGTCAACGAGGCGTTCGAAAAGCTCAAGCTGTCGCGCAAGGGAACGACGCTCGGCGGGCTCTCCTGGCAGGAGCTGCGGGACGCAGGTCGCCGGTGAGCGCTCTCGTCATTGATTCATCGGCGGCGCTGAGCTGGTGTTTCGAAGATGAGGCCTCGCCGGAATCGGACGCCTTGTTTGAACAGGTTCGCGATCATGGGGCAGTCGTTCCCGGACTTTGGCATCTGGAAGTCGCCAACGTTCTACTGCAGGCGGAGAGACGCGGCCGGATCACCACCGGCGACGTCGCAATGCGCCTCGAGTTGATCGCCGACCTGCCGATCACGACCGACAACGAAACAACCGCGCGCGCCTGGCGCGAGATCCTTGCGCTGGCGAGAGCCGAAGGACTGACGACCTACGATGCCACGTATTTGGAGCTTGCGATCCGTCGCGGTTTTCCGCTGATGACCAAGGACGCGGCGCTCATCACCGCGGCCGGTCGAAGCGGCGTGACGATTGCGGCTTGAC
>DATATH010000002.1:0-4113 GCA_036268895.1 Sphingomicrobium sp.
TCCTTGCCGACCTTTTCCATCGCCTCGGCGATCTTCTCGCCGACTTCGCGGTCGCCGTTCGCCGAGATGATCCCGACCTGCGCGATCTCGTTCGAACCGGACACATCCTTCGATCTCGCTTTCAAATCCTCGACGACCTTCTTGACCGCGATGTCGATGCCGCGCTTGAGATCCATCGGGTTCATACCGGCGGCGACCGACTTCATCCCCTCGCGAACGATCGCCTGGGCGAGAACCGTCGCGGTGGTCGTACCGTCACCGGCGATGTCGTTGGTCTTCGAGGCCACTTCGCGCACCATCTGCGCGCCCATGTTCTCGAACTTGTCCTTGAGCTCGATCTCCTTGGCGACGGTGACCCCGTCCTTGGTGATCCGCGGAGCTCCGAAGCTCTTGTCAATGACGACGTTCCGGCCCTTGGGCCCGAGCGTCACCCGAACCGCATCGGCAAGAATGTCGACGCCGCGAAGAATGCGCTCACGCGCATCGCGGCTGAATTTCACGTCCTTGGCTGCCATCTGGCTACCCTTTCCGTTTGCTTAGTTTCTTCAAAAATGACTCGACGAGGCGCCTTTTTCTTAAAGCGCCCCAGTTGGTCAGCCGACGATCCCGAGGATGTCGCTTTCCTTCATGATGATCAGGTCTTCACCGTCGATCTTGACCTCGGTGCCCGACCATTTGCCGAACAGGATCCGGTCGCCGGCCTTGACGTCGAGCGGCGTGACTTTTCCCTCCTCGGACTTGGAGCCTCCGCCGACGGCGACGACTTCGCCTTCCTGCGGCTTTTCCTTCGCCGTGTCCGGGATGATGATCCCGCCGGCGCTCTTCTCTTCTGCCTCGACTCGACGGACGAGGACACGATCATGAAGCGGCCTGAAACCCATGGGCTTGAACCCCCTCTTCTCTCTTGATGGTTGAACGTTGATCCTGGCACTCTCACCGTGAGAGTGCCAGCGATGGCGGGCATATGGTTGTACGCCGTTCATCCGTCAACGCCCGGGAAGCGGATTTTCTCGTACGTAACGGTTAGGGGAGTGCGGGACGTGTCAAGCCGAGACGATCGCGCATGAGCCAGCGGGCAAGCATCAGCGCAGCAACCGAGGCAAGGCCGGTCGCAAGTCCGATCCAGATCCCCAGTCCCTTCCAGTCGGCTCCGAACGCCAGCCAGGAGCCTATCCCGAGGCCGACCACCCAATAACCGACGAGCGCGAACAGAAGCGGCCAGCGCGTGTCGTGAAGGCCGCGCAGCATCCCTGCGCCGATCACCTGCGCGCCGTCGACGAGCTGGAAAGCGGCTGCGACCCGCAGGAAACTGACGGCAAGGCCGATCGCCAGCGCATTCTTGGGTCCGCCGGCGAGGAACAGGGTGACGAGCGGTCGCGGGATGCTCCACATCACGATCGCCATCGAGCCCATGAAGGCAACGCCCATCACCCAGGCGGTCCAGCCGGCGCGTGTGATTCCGGCTTCGTCGTTGCGGCCGAGCGCCAGCCCAACGCGAACGGTCGCCGCCTGTCCAAGCCCCAGCGGCACCATGAAAGTCAGCGCCGCAAGCTGGAGCGCGACTGCATGCGCAGCGACGGCCGGAGCCCCGATCCACCCCATGAAGTAGGCGGCAAGCGCGAACACGCCCATTTCGAGGGCCATTGTGACACCGATCGGCCAGCCGAGGCGGACCATCGCCATCGTGCGCTCCGGGTCGAAGCGCCAGAAATGGCCAAAGAGGTGAAATCTCCTGAAGCGGCGATCGAGCGCGGTCATCCCGACCAATGCTCCGCAAAGGATGAACCAGGTGAGGGTGCTCCCCAGACCGCCGCCGGGAAGCCCGAGCGCTGGAAGACCCAAATGGCCGAAGATCAGCGACCAGCTGAGCAGCGTATTGAGGCCGATGCCAGCAAGGCTCAGCCACAGGATGACGCGGGGGCGCCCGAGCGCCGCCACGAAGTTGCGGAGCAACTGAAAGACGAGCCAGGGGCCCGTGCACCACATGTAGGCGCGCATGAAACTCTGCCCCTGGAGCGCCAGTTCCTCGGTCTCGCCGAAGGCCCGCATCAGCGTACCGATGTTCCAAAGGACGAGCCAATAGGCCGGAAGCGCGACGACGAGCAGCCAGAGCCCCGCCCGAAACGTCCGCCGAACGTCGCGGACGGCGTTGAACCGCTGGCCGAGCGCCCTAGCCATCATCGGCGATGAGGCAGTCACGAGGCCGAGCATCAGAAGATTGAACGTGAAAGTGAGATTGAGCGCGAGGGTCGCTGCGGCGAGCTGCATCGCCCCGAGGCGGCCCATCAGGAGGACGTCGGTCGCCTGGATCGCCTGCTGGGTCAAATTGGCGAGTATCAGCGGCCAGGCGAGCGCCAGGGTCGAACGCAGCTCCGCGAGCCAGGCGCGATTCCGGTCAGAGCGCGAAATGTTGGCCGCCCCGTGCATGGCCGCGGCGCCTAGCCGTAAGGCGGCGCGTCGAAAAGGTTTGGCTGCGGCGGGCTTACTCCGCTAGCGAGGGCAGGCAATTGTCAGAGGCCCTGTAATGAAATTTGTACGCGCGATCTGGAAGCTGCTGGTCGGGATCAAGGACGCACTCGTCCTCATTTTCATGCTGATATTCTTCGGCATGATCTACAGCGCGCTCTCGGCGCGGCCGGCGCCGGTCAAGGACGGCGTCCTCGACCTCAACCTCAATGGGAGCGTCGTCGAGCAACCCTCGCGCGCCCGGTTGTCGGACATCGCGAGCGGCAACCGCCTCGGCCAATACCGGCTTCGGGACCTCGTCCAAGCACTCGACAAGGCAAAGGACGACGGGCGTGTAAAGGCGGTCGCGCTCGACCTCGACGGCTTCACCGGAGGCGGCCAGACGACGATCGGCGATCTCGCCGACGCGCTGCGCCAAGTTCGGGCGGCGGGCAAGCCGGTGATCGCATATGGAGTCGGCTATACCGACGACAGCTACGAGCTCGCATCCGCAGCATCGGAAATCTGGCTGAACCCCCTTGGAGCGGTGTTGGTCGCAGGACCTGGCGGCAGCAACCTCTATTACAAAGGCCTTCTCGACAAACTTGGTGTGACCGCCAACGTCTACCGCGTCGGTACCTACAAGGCCGCGGTCGAGCCGTTCATCCGCAACGACATGTCTCCCGCTGCAAAGGAGAATGCCATTGCCCTCGACAAGGCCGAGCTCGAGAGCTGGGAAGCGCATGTGAAGCAGGCGCGTCCAAAGGCCAACATCGACCTCTTCCTGTCGAACCTGAACGCCGCAGTGGCCGCGGCCGGCGGCGACATGGCCAAGGCGGCGCTCGACAATGGCCTCGTTGACAAGATCGGCAGCCGCCGCGAGTTCGAGGACAGGCTGGCTCAGCTTGGCGGCAGGCCGGACAAGGACAGCACCGACTTTGCCCGGATCAAGCTCTCTTCCTACGTTTCCGACGTCGTCGAGCGGAACCCCAAGGGTCCGATCGGGGTGGTGACGATCGCCGGCCTGATCGTCGACGGGAAGGCCGGGCCCGGTACCGCCGGCGGCGACACCATCGCCAAGGAGATCGAAGACGGCCTTCGCGACGGCATCAAGGCGCTGGTCGTCAGGGTCGACAGTCCCGGTGGATCCGTGCTCGCGTCCGAGCGGATTCGCCAGGCGCTCCTCGAGGCGAAGTCGAAGAAAATCCCGGTCGTCGTCTCAATGGGCAGCGTCGCTGCCTCGGGCGGCTATTGGGTCTCCACTCCGGGCGACTTCATCTATGCCGAACCCTCGACGATCACCGGGTCGATCGGCGTTTTCGGGATCATCCCGAGCTTCCAGGGCACGCTTCAGAAGCTCGGAGTCGGCGCCGACGGCGTGAAGACGACTCCGCTCTCGGGCGAGCCTGATTTGTTCAACGGCCCCTCGCCCGAGGCCAACCAGCTAATCCAGTCGGGCGTCAATTCGATGTACGGCCGCTTCCTCTCCATTGTCGCTGCAGCGCGGCACAAGACTCCGCAGCAGGTCGACCAGATCGCACAGGGCCGGGTCTGGGACGGCGGGACCGCGCACCAGCTCGGCCTGGTCGATGGCTTCGGCGGGGTCGATGATGCGATCGCCAAGGCCGCTCAGCTAGCCGGCCTCGGCAACGAGCGCGGCGTTCGCTA
>DATATH010000003.1:0-1957 GCA_036268895.1 Sphingomicrobium sp.
ACCTTAGTTGCTAGGCCTGATGGATCGCCTTGACGACCTGGTAGCTCTCGAGGCCCTCTTTTCCGCCTTCGGACCCAAAGCCCGAATCCTTGACGCCGCCGAACGGCGTGTCGGCTCCGCTGATTGCAAAGGTGTTTATCCCGACCATTCCGCTCTCGACCAGGTCGCCGATGAGGTTCGCCCGGCGGCCGTTCTCGGTGAAGGCGAAAGCAGCAAGCCCGTAGGGAAGCCGGTTGGCCTGTTCGATCACTTCCTCGAACGTCTCGAAGGGACGCGAGACGGCGACCGGGCCAAACGGCTCGTCGTTCATGATGTTCGCTTCGTTCGGGACATCCGCCAGCAGAGTCGGCTGGAAGAAGAAACCGCTGTCGCCGCGTTCTCCGCCGGCGAGGACCCGCGCGCCCTTGGATTTCGCGTCCTTCACCATCGCTTCGATCGCGGCGGGGCGCCGCGCGTTGGCGAGCGGACCCATCCGCGTGCCATCCTCGAGCCCGTTCCCGATCTTCACCTTGGCGGTTCGTTCGGCGAAGCCCTTCACGAAGGCATCGTAGATCCCGCGTTGAACGTAGAAGCGGGTTGGAGAGACGCAGACCTGGCCGGCGTTCCGGAATTTTTGCGTAACGACCATGTCGAGTGTCTTCTCGAGATCGCAGTCATCGAAGATCAGAACCGGAGCGTGGCCGCCGAGCTCCATCGTCACTCGAGTCATGCTGTCGGCGCAAAGGCGCATCAAATGCTTGCCGACGCCGGTCGAGCCGGTGAAGCTGACCTTGCGGATCACCCGGCTGGCGATCAGCGTCTCGCTGATGAGCTTCGAGTCGCCGTGGACGAGCTGGGCGACTCCGTTGGGGATTCCTGCATCGGCGAGGGCCCGGAACAACTCCGTTGCGCAGCCTGGAGTTTCGTGTGGCGGCCGCGAAATCACGGTGCAGCCCGCGGCCAGCGCCGCACTGACCTTCTTTGCGAGCAGATAGATCGGGAAATTCCACGGAGAGAAGGTCGCGGTCGGTCCGATCGGCTGCCGGATCACTCGGCTAAGCTGGCCTTGAGGCCGGACCAGGGTACGACCATAGTCCCGCTTGGCATCCTCGGCATACCAATCGAATAGCTGCGCCGAGGCGAGGACCTCGGCTTTGGCTTCCGGAAGGATCTTGCCTTGCTCCTGGGTCAGAGTGGCAGCGACTTGCTCGACCCGTTCTCGCAGGAGCAATGCGGTCCTGTGCAGAATCGCTCCCCGCTTTTCGACATCAACCGCGCGCCACTCCGGCCATGCCCGGTCCGACGCGGCGAGCGCCTCCTCGAGGTCGGCCTTGGTGGCATAGGGGACCTCGGCGATCGGCTTTGCGTCGACGGGGTTGACGACGATGTGGCCCGAGTCCGAGCCTTTCCAAACGCCGTCGATGAAGAGCTTGAGGTCGGTTTCGTATCCCATGCCCGGCCAGATAGGCTTCGGCGCGAGCGCCGCCAAGTGGCCTGGACTTCGTAGCTCACTCGCTTCGCCCAGGGTTCGAGAAGGGAAGCACGGACTTCATCGGCTCGCGATATCTCTCCCACCGGCCGATCGAGCGATCCAACATCGGCTCGACAACCTCCGACTAGGTTGGCGTGTTGATGAAACCCCGATCCCTGAGGGGTGGATCTTCCCAACGCGGATTCGACGAACGGATGGATGATTGGACGAGCGACCGCCATTGAACCGGCTGCGACCGCCCGCTAGCGCTGTCGACAAAGGAGATTGCAGGCGATGACCAAGCAGGAACTTGTCGAGCGAATGCAGCAGGCCCAGGCGTGGGTGCCCGGCAAGCGCGTGAAGATCGACTTCGGGGGCGATCAGGGCATCGTCATGCTCGACGGGGCGGCACAAACGGTCGGCGAGGATGACGGTGCTGCCGACACGACGATCAAGGTCGGCTGGGACGACTGGCAGCAGCTTGCCTCCGGACAGCTCGACGGAATG
>DATATH010000004.1:0-39358 GCA_036268895.1 Sphingomicrobium sp.
GCGTCGAACATCTGCTGACGATTTTCGGGCGCGCCGTTCGGCCCAGCGGACAACCGGTCGCCAACGCGATGATCACCTCGCACCGGGGGCTCGGCCAGTCGAACTCCGACGGCTATTTTGAAATCGAGACTTCCGCCAACGACGTGCTTACCTTCGACGGCAGCGGAGGGCTCAGCTGCAAGGTCAGGATCGGTGAGCTGGGCAACAAGCTGGACTATGCGCCGATAGGGAGAGTTCTGTGCCAATGAAATGGGTCCGTATCTCGATCGGCACCCTCTTGCTGATCGCTGCGGATATCCTTGCGCCGCTCGGCGCCGCGCGCGCGGATCTGCTTTTGAGCCAGCTCGTTGTCGAGCTCGCGCCGCACGAGCGCGCACGCGCCGACGTCGAAATCTGGAACAGCGGCACGGACCGGGCATTCGTCGCGGTTGACCCAAGGGAGATCATCGATCCCGGCACGCCGCGCGAATCCAGCCGGAATGATCCGGATCCCGAAAAGCTCGGGCTGCTCGTCTCACCGGAGCGGATCGTGCTCGAGCCAGGGCAGCGCAGGCTCCTCAGGATTGCCTCGCTAGCAGAGAGCGATCGTGAGCGAGTCTACAGGGTGACGGTCAAACCGGTGGTCGGTCAGCTGTCATCGGACTCGTCGGGCCTCAAGTTGCTCGTTGGTTATGACATGTTGGTCCTCGTCCGCCCGGCAGAAGCTAGGCCGCATGTCAGCGGCACCCGCTCGGCGGGGCGGTTGACGCTCAAAAACGACGGCAATTTGAGCGTCGAGCTCGTCGACGGAAAAGCGTGCGGCGCATCGATTGAGAGGTGCACGGATCTGCCCGGCGGCCGGCTCTACGCGGGAGCCGAAAAGACCGTCGAGATAGTCCCTGGTGAACGGGTTGATTACAAATTGAAGGTCGGATCGAAGCTGCTTCCCGTCGAATTCTAAAATGTGCGGATGGGGAGTAGCTTCGCTACGCTGGCAAGCTTGGTCGTGTAGACGGGGGCCGCGGCGCCTTGCGCCAAAATCCTAGAACATGCACTATGTGCCTGCCGGAAAAGGGGGATTTATGAAATTGCGTGCCGCGTTGCTCGCTTGCGCGAGCTTGTTTCTAATTGCTCCTGCGTTTGCTCAGGACACGAGTTCTCCCCCCAATGTGACGGACCCGAGCCTTCTCGCCGATGCCAAGGCGTTCGGGTCTCGCGAGGCAGTAAGCAATCCGAGCCTCTCCCCGGACGGTACGGGCGTCTTGTACACCACGCCCGGACCCGGGTCGAAGACGTTCGCGGTCATCTCGAATCTCGTCACTGGGAAGACCAGCATTCTTTCAAGCACCGAGGGTGCGGATTCGTTGAGGTGGTGCGACTACGCCGCACCCGAGCGGATAGTGTGCAAGGTCACCGGCGCGGTTGTTGACAGCAGCGGCGACATCCTGGGCTTTTCGCGGCTCGTTGCGATGAATGCGGACGGATCGGACCAAAAGCTGCTTGGCCAGCCGGAAAGCTCTTATGACGCCTATGCCCGTCAATACGACGGCAGCATTCTCGACTGGAAGAAGCGAGCTGACGGCAACGTCCTGATAGAGCGCCAGTACGTACCTGAGGCGGGAAAGATGGGATCGAACATCGTCCGCAACAAAGAGGGGCTTGGGGTCGACCTCATTGACACCCGCACGCTCGCATCCAGACAGGTCGAGATACCGAACGGCTCAGCCACGGATTTCATGTCGGATGGGCGGGGTAATGTCCGCATCATGCGGGTCGACGAGGCGAAGAACGACGGCACGCTCACGGGCCGCGTGAAATATTTCTATCGGGCGCAGGGTTCACGCGATTGGAAGACTATTGCCGACTATGCCGATTCTGAACAGCAGGTGCGGCCTCTAGCCGTCGATGCCGACATCGATTCGCTATATGCGCTCAAGAAGAACGGGGGCCGCTACGCGCTTTATGCGATCAAACTCAACGGCAGCGGCGCCGAAACGCTGATCGCCGCCAATCCCGAGGTCGACATCGACAATGTCGTCCGCGTCGGCACCGGCATGAAGGTCATAGGCTACACCTATTCCGACGAATCTCGACATGCGATCTATTTCGACCCGGAGTTCAAGGGACTGGCAGCTTCGCTTGGCAAGGCTCTCCCCAAGCTTCCACTAATCGACTTCGTCGACTCCAGCGCCGACGGACGCAAGCTCCTGATCTTCGCCAGCAGCGATACAGATCCGGGCCGCTATTATCTGTTCGATCGGGACACAAAGACCCTGAATGAAGCAATGCTCGACCGGCCTTCGCTTGAAGGGCGGACGCTTGCTGAAGTGAAGCCGGTGACAGTCACCGGATCAGACGGAGCTCAGATCCCGGCGTACCTGACGCTTCCACCTGGCAAGGCGGCCAAAGGGCTGCCGGCGGTGATCCTGCCGCACGGTGGTCCGGCCGCGCGCGACGAATGGGGCTTCGACTGGCTCCCGCAATTCCTCGCCGCTCGCGGCTACGCGGTGTTGCAGCCCGAGTATCGCGGCTCGGCAGGCTACGGCGATACCTGGCTCAACGTGAACGGCTTCAGAAATTGGCGGACGTCGATGAGCGATATCGCCGCGTCCACGCGGTGGTTGGCTGCGCAAGGGATCGCCGATCCAAAGCGCGTCGCGATCGTCGGATGGTCTTACGGTGGTTACGCCGCGCTGATGGAGGCGGAGACAGATCCATCGCTTTACAAGGCGGTCGTGGCAGTCGCTCCGGTCACCGACCTTCAGTCCCTGAAGCAGGACTCGGCTCATTTTACGGACGCTCGTGTCGTTGAGGACTTTGTTGGATCGGGGCCGCACATCCTCGAAGGCTCGCCGCTACGTCACACCGCCCAGATCCAGGTGCCTGTGCTGCTCGCGCACGGCGATCTGGATCAGAACGTTCGCTTTTCGGAATCGCAGAAGATGGCGTCCGCACTCAAAGGCGACGGCAAGCAGGTCGAGTTCGTCGAATACAAGGGCCTCGACCATCAGTTGAATGATTCGCTCGCCCGGACGGATCTGCTGACCCGCGTCGGCGGGTTGCTCGATCGCACGATCGGCCATTGAATCGCTAAGGGCGGCCGCAACGGGCCGCCCTCCTGATTTTCAGCTGATCGGCCGATCAGCGCGAGTAGAATTCGATCACGAGGTTCGGCTCCATCCGCACCGGATAGGGCACCTCATCGAGCTTGGGCACGCGTGAGAAAGTGATCTTCGACGTGCCGTCCGGAACGACGTAGTCGGGAATGTCACGCTCGGCGAGGCCCTGCGCCTCGATGACCAGAGCCATCTCCTGTGCCTTGGACCCGAGCTCGACCACATCGCTGACATCGACCTTTCGCGACGCGATATTGCACTTGACGCCATTGACCCGCACGTGGCCGTGGCTGACCAACTGCCGAGCGGCCCAGATCGTCGGCGCAAACTTCGCGCGGTAGACGATCATGTCGAGACGCCGCTCGAGGAGGCCGATGAGGTTCTGCGAGGCGTCGCCCTTCATTCGGATCGCGTCGACGTAGTTCTTCTTGAACTGCTTCTCGGTGATGTCGCCGTAATAGCCCTTCAGCTTCTGCTTGGCGCGGAGCTGGATGCCGTAATCGGAAATCTTGCTCTTGCGGCGCTGACCATGCTGGCCCGGGCCATATTCGCGGCGGTTGACCGGGCTCTTGGGCCGTCCGAAGACGTTCTCGCCCATGCGGCGGTCGAGCTTGTATTTGGCGCTTGTGCGCTTCGTCACTTGTCATTCTCCAATTCGCGTTTCGCTCATGTGCCCGGGACCGCACCGCCAGACCATTCGTCTGGCGCGATCGCCGCTTCACCGGGCATGCGGGATCAATTGCGAGCGGCGCACCTAGTCACGAGTAGCGCTCAGGTCAAGCTTACTGGGGCTGCTTCGAATTCATCTTGGGGGGCAGCATGCAGTCGGGATCCCATCCCTTGATCCGTTCGGCGTTCGCCCGCTGAACCTGCTCGGGTGTCGTGCAGTCCGGCACCCTCGCGGGAATGAGGAACTTGTCGGTGACGGGCGTTGGTCCCTGCTGAGGGTCGCGCAGAATCATCCTGTTGACGCCGATCGAGCCGCTGCCGGGTCCTGCAAGGAGCAGGGCCATAAGAAGATGTACCATCGTCATCTCCATTGATTCTCAAAGGTTAATCATGCGCCCCTGCGTCTCGATTGGCAACCGAAATGACCGTCAGGAACGGCGCCTCGGAGGGTCAACCAGCGCTCGAATGATCCCTCGCACGGCTTTCACCTCGCGAGAGGACCAGCCGGTCTTGGTGAAGATGGTCCGAATGGTGTTCCTCGTCGCCTGCGATCTCGAAGGCGGGTGAAAGTAACCCTTCGCCACCAGCTCATTGTCGAGCTGGCCGATGAGGCCTTCGAGCTCGCGGTGCGGAGCGGGAGATTCGAGCTCCTTCGCCGGTGGTTGCGCAAGGTTGCTGCGCCTCGACCATTCATAGGCGAGGAGGATCACCGCCTGCGCAAGGTTCAACGAACCGAAGTCGGGATTGATCGGCACCGTGACGATGGCGTTTGCAAGGGCGACGTCTTCCGTCTCCAGCCCAGAGCGTTCGGGTCCGAAGAGGATGGCACTTCGCTCAGGCGAGGAATGTATCTGATCCGCCATCTGTTCGGGCCCGAGGACCGGCAGGACGAGATCGCGCCTCCGAACCGTCGATGCGAAAATGAGCGCGCAGTCGGCGATCGCATCCCCAACGCGGTCGAAGACTCGAGCCCGCTCAAGCACCAAGTCGGCGCCGCTCGCTGCGGGCCCAGCGTCAGGGTTCGGCCAGCCGTCGCGCGGCGCGACCAGCCGCATGTCGGTCAGTCCGAAATTGAGCATCGCCCGGGCCGCCTTGCCGATATTCTGTCCCAACTGGGGGCGGACGAGGACGATGACGGACGTATTCGTGTGGACCTTGGCTTGCGTCACAAAAGCCGGTCCGTCGGCGATGGCTTGGGCTTGTCGGACGGCGGTTCGTCACCCACCGCGCCGGCGATCTCGGCGAAATCGCCGGGCTCGCTGAAATCCTTGTATACGCTTGCGAAGCGGATGTAGGCGACGTGATCGAGGGCTTTGAGGCCATCCATCACGGCCTCGCCGATCTGGCTTGTCGTCACCTCGTCACCCCTGGTTTCCAGCTGCCGCTGGATCGAGGAGATGAGGCGGTCGATGCGATCGGGCGAAATGTCGCGCTTGCGGCAGGCGATTGAGATCGACCGGGCAAGCTTGTCCCGGTCGAAGGGCTCACGCTCGCCATTCTTCTTGGCGACGGTCAGATCGCGCAGCTGCACGCGCTCGAAGGTCGTGAAGCGGGCCCCGCACGCTTCACACTGTCGACGGCGACGAATGGCGGCGCCGTCTTCGCTCGGACGGCTGTCCTTCACCTGGCTGTCCTCGTGCGCGCAAAAGGGGCAGCGCATCCTTTAAGCCTGACTATCCCTGGTAGATCGGGAAGCGGGCGCAAAGTTCGCGGACGCGCTCGTTCACTCGGGTTTCGACCGCACCATTGTCCTCGAGGCCGTTCTTCGAAAGCCCGTCGAGCACATCGGCCACCATGTCGCCGATGTCGCAAAATTCGGTCTCGCCGAAGCCCCGGGTCGTGCCGGCCGGCGAACCGACGCGGATGCCGCTGGTCTTGACGGGCGGGAGCGGATCGAATGGGACACCGTTCTTGTTGCATGTGATCCCGGCGCGCTCGAGACTTTCGTCGGCGTCCTTGCCGGTAAGTCCAAGTGGGCGAAGATCGACAAGTGCGAGGTGCGTGTCGGTCCCTCCTGCGACGAGGTCCGCGCCGCGCTCGCTGAGGCGATTTGCAAGAGTCTTGGCATTGGCGATCACTGCCCTTGCATAGGCCTTGAACTCGGGTTGGAGGGCTTCGCCGAAGGCGACCGCCTTTGCTGCGATCACGTGCATCAGAGGTCCGCCCTGGAGACCCGGGAAGACAGCCGAATTCACCTTCTTCGCGATATTCTCGTCATCGGTCAGGACCATTCCGCCGCGCGGGCCCCGGAGGGTCTTGTGGGTGGTGGTCGTGACGACATGGGCATGGCCGAATGGGCTCGGATGCTCACCTGCTGCAACGAGCCCCGCAAAATGGGCCATGTCGACCATGAGGAAGGCACCGACCTCGTCGCAGATCTCCCGGAAGCGGGCAAAGTCGAAGTGACGCGGATAGGCGGAGCCGCCGGCGATGATCATCTTGGGGCCATGCTCTTTTGCAAGGCGCTCAACTTCGTCGAAATCGACGAGATGATCGTCCTTGCGGACCCCATATTGGACGGCGTTGAACCACTTTCCGGACTGCGCGGGAGGCGCGCCATGGGTGAGGTGTCCTCCAGCGGCGAGGCTTAAACCCATGATCGTGTCGCCCGGCTTCAAGAGGGCCAGCATGACGGCGCCATTGGCCTGTGCGCCGGAATGTGGCTGAACGTTCGCGAACTGGCAGCCGAACAGCTTCTTGGCACGCTCGATCGCCAGCGTTTCGACGGCATCGGAGGGTCCGCATCCCTGGTAATAGCGGCGTCCGGGATAGCCCTCGGCATATTTGTTCGTGAGGACCGAGCCCTGCGCCTCGAGCACGGCCTTGCTGACGATGTTCTCCGAGGCGATGAGCTCGATCTGCGTCTGCTCGCGGCGGAGTTCGTCGTGGACCGCATCTTCGATCGCCGGGTCGATCTCGGAAAGGCCGCTGGTGAAGAAGCCGTGCGGCACTCGGTAATTCTGGTCGCGGTCGAGGTCGGCGGCTGTGGCCATCAGTCGGAATCCTGCAGTTCGCGGGAAAGCTCATCGATCCGGCGCTGGTGACGCCCTCCGGCGAACGCCGTGTCGAGGAATGCCAAGACGCAGGCCTTGGCCATGTCGCTGCCGATGAGCCGCCCTCCAAGGGCGAGCACGTTTGCATCGTTATGCGCGCGCGCGAGTTCGGCGGAGAGCGGATCGTCGACCCTTGCGCAACGGCAGCTAAGATTGCGGTTAACCGCAATCGAAATGCCTATTCCCGATCCGCATACGGCAATTCCGCGTTCGGCCTCGCCGGAGGCGACAGCGTGCGCGACCCGGGCGCCATATACCGGATAATCGACACTTTCGGGTCCGTTGGTTCCAAGATCGCTTACCTCGTGACCCTGCTCGGAAAGCCAGCGGGCAAGTTCGTCCTTCAGGAGATATCCGGCATGATCGGCGGCTAGTGCGATGCGCATGGCCCTCAACTAGGCCAGCAGCGCCGGATTCGCCAGTGTCCGAGGTAAAATGCAGCCTTCACCTGGGCCAGCGCAGCACCTCATCTGTTCATGATTGTCGATAGCCAAGCCTGGGATCGAGGTTTTCGCGGATATAGGCATCGATCCACGCCGCTCTTTCCGGGCTAAGCTCCGCGCGATAGCCGCCCGGGCGGCCCCGTCGAACCTTACCGCTATTCTCGTCGCCGGTGCGCGTGCGCCGCAGCCTGGCTGAGGTGAAATAGCCCTCGCGCTCCCGATTCTTCAAATTCGCGAGCCTTCCGAATTCGACCGCGTCCTCGATTGCGTCGCGCTCGACATCGACGCCGATCGCCGCCGCCAGCTCTCCAAGCGAGCCTTCGGGATTGGCGATGAAATCCTCGTAGCGAAGGATGATTACGCCAGGGATCGAAGCGAAGAGGTTGAGGTAGGCAACGATCGAGGGGAAGCCGCCTTCTCCGCACACGAACGTCTCCAGCGGCTGTTCGCTAAGTCTCAGCCGGGCCCGGTCTCTGCTTCTGTGCTTTAGATGGTAATAGCGTGAGACGGCCGTGTCCGCCGGGTGGCGGGCGAGAAGGATCAGTTTTCGGTTTCCATAGCCGGATCGGGCGGCCTTGAATTCCTCGGGATGTTCGATCGCATCGGGGGCATGAGTGAAGAGCACTCGTGGAACTGCCCTTGATTCCCGCCGGAGCATCGAGAAATCGAGGAGCTGACGCTCGTCGATGCCGAACTCTCGCTGGTAGAGGCGTGCCAGCATGGCGCGAACGAAAGTTCGGCCGGACTTTGGATAAGAGACAATGACCGCATCCGCGTCGCGAAGCCACGCCGCGTCGCGCAGCTTTCGCCTCAATGGGATCGTACCGGGAACCGCTCGAAGCAGCTGGTAAGTCCCCCGCATGACGAGAGCGGCAAGCCATCCACCCCGATGCTTGCCGGAATTGGCTTCCGAGCCGAGACTGCGGCCGGCCGCGATGTCGAGGCGCGGGTCGGGACCTTCCTTCCCTGGGGATCGATCGTTCATGCCGAGCTGCTATGCAGCGCCGCCACTTCCTGCGCTACGTCCAGTTGCATTGAATTTCGAAGTGGAGACGAGACCGTCCCTCAGGCTGCGAGCCGGATCTCGTCGCGGCTGAGAATCTCGACGAGCGCGCCGACGAGCTCGTCCATCATTTCTGCCGTATGCTGAGGGCCCGGGGTGAAGCGCAGGCGTTCGGTGCCGCGCGGCACGGTCGGGAAATTGATCGGCTGAACGTAGAGGCCATATTCGGCGAGCAGAATGTCGCTGATCCGCTTCGTCTTGACCGGGCAGCCGACGAGTAGCGGAACGATGTGAGTGACGCTCGGCATAACGGGAAGGGTGGCCGCCGCGAATTTGGCCTTCAGCATTGCCGCAGATTCCTGCTGCGCACGCCGCTCCTCGTTCGATTGCCTGAGGTGACGGACGCTTGCGAGCGCACCGGCGACCAGAACCGGCGACAGGCTGGTCGTGAAGATGAATCCCGGGGCATAGGAGCGGATACAGTCGATGACCGTCCTGTCGGCAGCGATATAGCCGCCCATCACTCCGAACGCCTTTCCGAGCGTACCCTCGATGATCGTCAGGCGTTCGGCAATTTTGTCCCGCTCGGAAATGCCCCCGCCATGATCGCCGTACATGCCGACGGCATGAACCTCGTCGAGGTAGGTCAGCGCATTATATTTGTCGGCAAGATCGCACATGGCTTCAATCGGCGCGATGTCGGCGTCCATCGAATAGACGCTCTCGAACGCGACCAGCTTGGGGACGTCCGGGTCCGCCGCCGCGAGCAGCTCCTCGAGATGCTCGAGATCGTTGTGGCGGAACACGCGCTTCTCGCAGCCACTGTTCTTGATACCGGCAATCATCGAGGCGTGGTTGAGCTCGTCCGAGAATATCAGACAGCCCGGAAGGAGCTTGCCGAGCGTCGAGAGGGCCGCTTCGTTGGAGACGTAGCCTGAGGTGAAGAGCAGCGCGCCTTCCTTGCCGTGGAGGCTCGCAAGCTCGACCTCGAGCTCGGTGTGATAATGCGAATTGCCGCTGATGTTGCGAGTACCGCCGGAGCCGGCGCCGACCTCGTGGAGGGCCTTTTCCATTGCCTCGACGACGGCAGGGTGCTGGCCCATGCAGAGATAGTCGTTCGAGCACCAGACGGTGATCGGCTTGGGTCCATTGCCCCCGAAGCAATGGGCATTGGGAAAGCTGCCCTTGGTGCGCAGGATGTCGATGAACACGCGGTAGCGGCCCTCGTCGTGAAGGCGGTCGATCGCGGATTTGAAGATACGGTCGTAGTTCAACGCTAAGCTCTTGCCCGGCGGCGCTTTAGCTGCCGTTCCCCGTAGATTCCATTGCAAACGACTCGCAACAACTCACAAGCTCACGATTTGACCAATGCCAAGTTCGGCAAGAAAGCTCTCGAGCGGCCGGCGGACCGGCAGTCCGGTAAAGATGAACAGACCCGCTTGCGGCGTTGCCGGCCACGGCTGGTCCTTGGTGAGGGATGCGATCCGGCGTGCAATTCCCGGGCCGCCGTCGACGAAGGCCACGTCGGGAAAGGCCGCTCGGAGCTCGTCTTCGAGAAGCGGGAAGTGAGTGCAGGCGAGGACGACCGTGTCGATTCGATCCCCGCCTCTATCATCGAACATCGGCTGCGCGGCGGACTTCACGGCATCGACGCTGACCGCATCGCCTGCAAGCTTCGCCTCGGCGAGCTCGACGAGCTCGGGAGAGCCATAACGGACGATCATGCAGTCGGACGCGAACTTCGCCGCGAGGTTTTCGACATAGGCCTGACGAACCGTCGCTTGGGTCCCAAGGACGCCGACGACCCGGCTCTTCGAGATTTCGGCCGCCGGCTTGATCGCCGGAACCGTTCCCACGACCGGAAGGTCGAGCGCCGAACGAACATGCTCGAGAGCGATCGTCGATGCGGTGTTACAGGCGATGACCGCGAGGCGGGGATGAAATCGCTCGACGAGCCGGCCGAGCAGCGCCGGAACCCGGCTCGCAATCTCCTCTTCGCTTCGACTGCCGTAGGGAAAGCCCGCGCAGTCGGCCGCGTAGATGATCGGCGCATCAGGGAGGAGCCGGCGCGTCGGCTTGAGCACCGACAGCCCGCCAACGCCGGAATCGAAAAAGAGGATGGGGGATGCCGGGTCCACGGCCGCTCTGTGGCGTGGAGCAGGCGAGGCCGCAAGTTGCGCCGCTGTTCCGGTTTGCTACGAACCATTCGATGACCCGCGAGATGATCTTCGCCTTGGCGTTTGGTTACCTCTTGGGGTCAATCCCCTTTGGCCTGATCCTGACGCGCCTTGCTGGAAAGGGAGACGTCCGAAAGATCGGATCAGGAAACATCGGCGCCACCAATGTGCTGAGGACCGGGAACAAATGGCTGGCAGCGTTCACCCTGATCCTGGACTGCCTCAAAGCGACGGCCGCGATCGTTCTTGCGCAGCTGATGTTCGGTCCGGAAACCGGCGCCTTTGCTGCGTCGGGAGCACTTCTTGGCCATCTCTATCCGGTCTGGCTGGGCTTTCGCGGCGGAAAAGGCGTCGCGACCTTCCTCGGGGTTCTCATCGCGCTGCTCTGGCCGGCGGCGCTCGTTTACGCCGCCGTCTGGATCTTCCTGCTGCTTACTCTTCGAATCTCCTCGCTTGCTGGGATGACGGCAGCGATAACCGCGCCGATCGTCGGTCTGGCGCTTCATTCGTCCTATGTCCCGTTGCTGCTCGGTTTCGCGTTGCTGGTCCTCTGGAAGCACCGCGGGAACATCCTTCGTTTGAGGGAAGGGACAGAGCCGCGCATTGGGTCGAAGACCTCGTCGACCATCTGACACTGATCCCGAACGACCGGCATCGGGCCGGGCCGCTTGACGAACATCAAGGGTGATCTCCACGATCGCGCACATGCGTGAGGACATAAAGTGAAGCTGGTCGTCGTTGAATCGCCCGCCAAAGCGAAGACCATCGAGAAATATCTGGGAAGCGGGCATCGGGTGCTCGCGTCGTTCGGACATGTGCGCGATCTTCCCCCGAAGGACGGGTCTGTAGACCCCGAACATGGCTTCCACATGGAGTGGCAGGTCTCACCTGACCGATCGAAGCAGCTGCGCGCAATCGCCGAAGAGGCAAAGAAGGCCGATACCCTCATCCTCGCGACCGATCCGGATCGCGAGGGCGAGGCGATCAGCTGGCACGTGCAGGAGGTGCTTCGCCAAAAGAAGGCCCTTCCGCCCAAGGTCGAGAGGGTCACCTTCAACGCGATCACAAATGCCGCCGTGACCGAGGCAATGAAGAAGCCTCGGGGCCTCGATGAAGATCTGATCGATGCCTACAAGGCGCGCCGAGCGCTCGATTATCTGGTCGGCTTCACGCTGTCGCCGATCCTGTGGCGGAAGCTGCCCGGAGCGAAATCGGCGGGCCGTGTGCAATCGGTGGCCCTTCGTCTGATAGTCGATCGCGAGCGCGAGATCGACGTCTTCAGGCCTCAGGAATATTGGGCCGTCAGCGCCACGTTCGAGAAGGACGGCCAAACCTTCTCCTCGCGGCTGGTCCAGCTCGACGGCAAGAAGATCGAGCGACTGACGATCGGCAGCCGCGGCGACGCCGATGCCGCGAAGGCAGTGGTCGAAAGCGGCCGTTTCACGGTCTCGTCGGTGGAGACCAAGCCGTTCGCCAGGAATCCGCCGCCGCCCTTCACCACGTCGACGTTGCAACAGGAGGCCGCGCGCAAGCTCGGCTTTTCGGCCAGTCACACTATGCGCGTCGCCCAGTCGCTCTATGAGGACGGGCTCATCACCTATATGCGAACCGACGGTATCGACATGGCGCCGGAGGCAGTCAGCGACGCCCGCCGAGCGATCGCCAGCCGCTACGATTCGGGTTTCGTTCCGGACCGTCCGCGCCAGTATACGAGCAAGGTCAAGAACGCTCAGGAAGCCCACGAGGCGATTCGTCCGACCGATTTCGACCGCTCACGCGCCGCCTCGGGCGACCATGCGCGCCTCTATGAGCTGGTCTACAATCGGGCACTCGCGAGTCAGATGGCCTCGGCCCGGCTCGAGCGGACAGTCGTGGAGCTGACCGATGGTGCCGGACGGGCTCTGTTGCGCGCCTCGGGCCAGGTCGTGCTCTTCCCCGGTTATCTCGCACTTTACGAGGAAGGGTTCGACGAGAAGGCGGACGACGACGAGGGGGCTCGGATGCCGACTCTGCGCGAAGGCGATGCGCCGCTCAAGACCGGAGTCGAGGCCACTCAGCATTTCACTCAGCCGCCGCCGCGATATTCCGAGGCGAGCCTGGTGAAGCGGCTCGAGGAGCTGGGGATCGGGCGTCCATCGACCTACGCTTCAATTCTCCAGACACTCAAGGACCGCGAATATGTCCGTGTTGAGAAGGGGCGCTTCGTTCCCGAGGAGAGCGGACGGCTCGTGACGGCGTTCCTCGAACGCTTCTTCGAGCGCTATGTCAGCTATGATTATACAGCTGAGCTCGAAGAAGAGCTGGACGATGTCTCCGGCGGCCGTCTCGACTGGCAAAAGCTGCTCGACGACTTCTGGCGGGATTTCCGCCCGAAGGCCGGCGAAGTCATGGACCAGAAACCGAGCGAAATCACGCAGGCGATCGACGAGTTCCTCGAGCCATGGCTCTACCCACCCCGATCGGACGGAAGCGATCCCAGGCTGTGCCCGCAGTGCGGCGAGGGACGGCTGTCGCTCCGCGGCGGGCGCTTCGGCGCGTTCGTCGCATGCTCGAACTATCCCGAGTGCCGATACACTCAGAAGTTCGGCCAGGGCGGCGAGCAGGCCCAGAGCGAAGGGCCGCAGGAGCTCGGCGACGGGATTCTCCTCAAAACCGGACGCTTCGGCCCTTATGTCGAGCGCGGGGACAAGCGCGCATCGATCCCCAAGGACGTGCCCGTGGACGATTTGACGAGCGAGTTCGCCGAGCAGCTGCTCTCGCTTCCGCGCGAAATCGGTCCGCACCCCGAAACGGGAAAGCCGATCACTGCGTCGATCGGCCGCTACGGACCCTATCTCGCGCATGACGGAAAATATGCGAAGCTGGGTTCGACTGGCGAGGTGTTCGAAACCGGAATGAACGCGGCCGTTGCGAAACTCGCCGACGCGGCATCAGGCGCAGGGCGGCAAAGAGGCGTCTCGCGCGAACCCATTGCGGCCCTTGGCAAGCATCCGGCGAGCGGAGCCGAAGTGAGGGTCATGGCCGGCCGCTACGGTCCTTACGTTACGGATGGCATCACCAATGCGACTCTTCCGCGCAACGCCGATCCAAAGGCGGTGAGCCTGGACGAAGCCGTCCGACTGATCGATGACCGCGCCGCGAAAGGTCCTCCAAAGAAAAAGGGTGGGCAGACTTCCAGGCGGAAGCAGTCGAGATGATCGATATTGAACTAAAGCGCCTCTCGCACGGCGAGGGCCTTCCTGCGCCGACCTATGCGAGCGAAGGCGCGGCGGGTCTCGACGTCGTCGCCGCAGAGGACGTGACTCTCGCTCCAGGTCAGCGCCACGCTGTCGCCACCGGGTTCGCGATTGCCATTCCGGAAGGGTATGAGGTCCAGGTGCGGCCGCGTTCGGGCCTGGCTATCAAGCACGGCATCACCTGCCTCAATACGCCGGGCACCATCGACCACGATTATCGCGGTGAGGTGAAAGTGATCCTCGCCAATCTCGGGAGCGAAGTGTTCGAGGTCCTTCGCGGCGAGCGGATCGCGCAGCTGGTGCCGGCTCCGCTCCTGAAGGCCGAGTTTCACGAAGTCGCCGAGCTCAGCGATACGATCCGCGGGGCAGGGGGCTTCGGCTCGACCGGCCGGTGAACCTCTCCGACGAGGAGCTCGAGCGCTATGCGCGGCACATCGTTCTGCCTCAGCTCGGCGGCGTCGGGCAGCGAAGGCTCAAGGCATCCAGCATCGCCATGATCGGAGCCGGAGGCATCGGCAGCGCGGTGATTCCGGCGCTGGCAGGTGCCGGCGTTGGCGAGCTGACGATCATCGATTGCGACACCGTCGAGCTTGCCAATCTCCATCGCCAGCCACTGTTTGCCGAATGGGACGAGGGACAATCAAAGGCGGACCTCGCCGCGCAGTTCGTCAAACGTCTCAACCGTTTCGTCGGGGTCGAACCGAAACGGGAGCGAATCCACGCCGAAAATGCGGCCGGGCTGCTCGCCGGCCATGATCTCGTGATCGACGGCAGCGACAATTTCGCGACTCGGCTCGCGGTCAGCGATACGTTGGTCGAACTCGGCATCCCCTTGATTTCGGCTGCTGCAGTTCAGTTTCAGGGACAGGTCGGCCTCTTCGAGAGACAGCCCTGCTATCGCTGTTTCGTCGGAGAGGCGTTCGATGCCGACGATTGCGACAATTGCGCGGAGCTGGGCGTTCTTGGGGCCCTGACCGCTGCCGTCGGCAGCTTCGCGGCGCTGCTTGCAATCAACTGGATCGTCGGGATCGGCGAAGAGCAGGCCGGCCAGCTTCACCTGTTCGATGGAGAGAAGCTAAGCTGGCGGGCGATCCGCATCCCCGCGGATCCCGCCTGCCGAACCTGCTCCCGGGAGCTTAGTGTGACGCCTCGTCGAAACTGAAGCTGAGGTCGCCGCGGTACCAGCCGCCAGGGCTCCGGCCGGTAGGCTTGTAGTCACCCCCCTGGATCATCTCCCGAAGCGTACCGCCGATCACCGCCTCGGCCTTCGGGCAGTTGAGCTTGGGAATCACGATCTGGTGCAAGCTTCCATCTTCGTTGAACTGCGCGGCAAAGCTCATGTCGAAGTTGAACCGGATGCCCTCGTAACCGGGCAAGCTGCATTCGCGCTTGGTCGCGATGTCATTCAGCGCCAGAATGAGATTCTTGCTGAGGTGGTCGGTTCCATTGTCGCCGATGGGTGGCAGTGTGCTCCAGTCGCCGGTTGCCGCAATTACGCTGACGGGCGGAGCGGAGGCAGCTGTCAGGGTCATGAGCAGTGCCGTTGCAAGAACAAACTTCATCTTGCCCTCCATAATGAGATGGCAGACCTTACCGGTTCGGGTCCGGCCTGTCGACAATCTACGAAAATCAGCGCAGCTCCTCTGCTACACGTTCGATGAGCTGAACGGCGATCTTCTCCTTGCTGCCCTCGGGCCAGTCCTCGACCCCCTTGGCGGTGACGAGATGAACGCGGTTTCGGTGACCGCCCATAACGTCGCCGGAAACATCGTTCGCAACGATCCAGTCGCTGTTCTTGGCTTGCCTCTTCGTGATCGCCTGCTCGACGACACGCTCGGTCTCTGCGGCAAAGCCGACGAGGAGGCGAGGACGCCGCTCGCTCGCCGCCAGCTCGGCGAGGATGTCGCGGGTCGGGAGAAATTCGAGCCTTGGCGGCCCCTCTCCCTTCTTGAGCTTGGTCGAGGAGGGGACCACGCGCCAGTCGGCGACCGCTGCGACGAGGATCGCAGCATCGGCAGGAAGGGCTGCGAAGACGGCGTTTGCCATCTGATCGGCCGTTTCGACATCGATGCGATCGATCCCCCCTCCAGCCTCAAGCCCAACCGGGCCGGCAATCAGGGTCACTCTAGCTCCGGCCTTGGCCGCCGCGATCGCGATCGCGAAACCCTGTCGCCCCGAGGAGCGGTTGGCGATCACTCGGACCGGGTCGATGGGCTCATGTGTCGGTCCGGCAGTGACCAGGATGTGCTTGCCGGCGAGCGTCACTTGCCGGGGAGGAACTTGTTCTGGGTGAGCCATTCCACGATCGCCTGCGGCTCGGGGAGTCGTCCAGGGCCATATTCGCCGCAGGCCATCTCGCCTTCGGCAGGCTCGATCACCTGCACGCCGTCGTCGACCAGCTGCTGGACGTTTCGTCGGGTTGCCGAGTGCAGCCACATGCGCACGTTCATTGCCGGCGCGATCACCACCGGCTTGTTTGCTGCAAGAAGCAGGGTCGTCGCGAGATTGTCGGCAATCCCGGCCGCCATTTTTGCAATCAGATCAGCGCTTGCCGGGCAGACCAGCACGAAATCCGCCGAGCGGCTCAGCTGGATATGGCCGATCTCGACCTCGTCCTTCAGCTCCCAGAGCGAGGTGTGGACCGGGTTTTCGGCAAGCGTTCCGAGGCTCATCGCCGTCACGAAATGTTCGCCGCCCTGGGTAAGCACGGGAGTCACATCGTGTGCGGCCTTCTTCAATAGCCGAACGAGCTCGAGCGACTTGTAGGCCGCAATTCCGCCGCCGACGATCAGGAGTATTCTTGCCATCCTGTCAGCCTAGCACAATGAGCAGGAGTGCGCCGAGGGCTGCGCCAATGATTGCTGCAAGGGCATAGCCCCGCCAGTCCCGCTCCTTGATGACGTGGATTTGAGGAAGCGGCGGTGGAGGCGGTGCAGCGCCCTTGGCTGGATAATATTCATCGAAGCGCTGGATGAGTTCGGGTAATTTCTTCGCGGCGCGAACAATCTCGATGATCCTGTCGGCGTAATAGGCCTCGGGCCCGAGCTCGGAGCGTATCCATTCCTTGAGGAAGGGCTCTGACGTCTCCCACATGTTGATCTCGGGATCGAGCGCGGACGCGACGCCCTCGTTCATCACGATCGTCTTTTGCAGGAGGAGGAGGTGAGGCTGCGTCGGCATGTCGAAATCGCGGGTGATCGAGAACAGGCTCTCGAGCATTCGGCCGACGGAGATGTTCTTGACCGGCAATCCGCGGATCGGCTCGCCGGCGGCTCGTAAAGCGGTCGCGAATTCCTCGACGCTGTGGTGTGCCGGAACATATTGAGCTTCGAAATGGATCTCCGCGACACGGCGATAATCGCCGGTGATGAGACCGTAGAGAATCTCGGCAAGCCAGACGCGGGCACGACGATCGATCCGGCCCATGATCCCGAAGTCGATCGCCGCGATCCGTCCATCGGCAAGGGCGAAGAGATTTCCGTGATGGAGGTCGGCGTGGAAGAAACCGTCGACCACCGCCTGGCGAAGGAACGAGCGAACCAGCGTTTGAGCGAGTGCCCTGCAGTCCTGGCCGGCCCTGGCCAGCGCGTCGCGATCGTTGAGCTTGATCCCGTCGAGCCATTCGAGCGTAAGGACGCGCCTTGCGGTGCGCCGCCAGTCGATCTCGGGCACGTAATAGCCGGGCTCGGCGACCATATTCTCCTTGAGCTCGGAGGCGGATGCCCCCTCCCGCTGGAGGTCGAGCTCGCGAGACGTCCATTGCCGGAACTGGGCAACGACGAGGCGCGGACGAAGCCGTTCGACCTCATCGCTCATGCTTTCGATCTGGGCGGCGGCCCATTCGTAGGTCTCGATCGCCTTGGCGAACTCCTCCTCGATTCCGGGACGAAGCACCTTGACCGCCACCTCGCGGCCTTCGCTGGTGACGGCACGGTGCACCTGGGCGATCGAAGCAGCGCCGACGGGCGCCTCGTCGAACGTTGAAAAAAGACTCTCAAGCGGCGCATTGAAGGAGCGTTCGATGGTTTTACGGATTGCCGCGAATGGTGCGGGCGGCAGATCGTCCTGGAGCTGCGACAGATTCTCGGCAGCTTCCTGACCGACGAGATCCGGCCGGGTCGAGAGAGCTTGTCCGAGCTTTACCGCGGCGGGGCCGATCGCAACCAGCGCATCGGCATATTGGGGAGTGGCCGGAGTTCGGGCGCCGAAGCGAGCAATCCGGACAAGTCGGCGAATCGGTGTTGGCGTTGCGGGGTCGAGTTCGATGCCTCGAAGCGCACCGTAACGTGCCAGCGTCCGGCCCCATTTCAGCAAACGCCACAGGTGGGTGACGCTGGTGGTCAAATCTTCCAGCCGCTGTGAATGGTGACGAGGCCGCCAAGCATCGGCTCGGCCGAAGCTCGAACGAACCCTGCGTCCGAGACCATCAACCTGAACGCGACCGGGCGCGGAAAACGGCGGATGCTCTCAACGAGGTACCGGTAACTTTCCTCGTCGTCGGCGACCGCCTTGCCAATGCGCGGGATCACGTTCGACGCAAAGCTTTCATAGAGATTGGAGAAACCGGGCCAGTCGCTCGAGGAAAATTCCATGCAATAGAATCGCCCGCCGCGCTTCAGGACCCGGTGCGCCTCATGGAGCGCCGCCGGAATATCGGTGACGTTCCTGATTCCGAAGACGATTGTATAGGCGTCGAACGCTGCGTCGCCGAAGCTCAGCAGTTCGGCATTCTCGACCTTCCAGCTCAGTCCGGAAAGCCGATGCCGGGAGGCGCGTTCCTTGCCGACTTCGAGCATGTCGCCATTGATGTCTGCGACGGTCACATGGGCTCGGCGGCGAGCCATTCGGAAGGCGACATCGCCTGTACCTCCAGCCATGTCGAGGATTTCCTCGCCGGGACGCGGCTTGACCCGGTTGACGAAGCGGTCCTTCCACAGCCGGTGCATCCCACCGGACATGAGGTCGTTCATGATGTCGTAGCGGCGCGCGACGGAGCTGAAGACTTTGCCGACGCGGCGCGTCTTTTCCTCGGGGCTGACGAGTTCGTCGCCGAAATTGACCTTGTTGCTCATGGGCGTCCGCGCCTCTAGCGGCGTTGGCCGCCCTTCGCCATATCGCCGTCCCATGCCTGAACTTCCCGAAGTCGAGACTACGGTCCGCGGCCTTGCGCGAATCCTCGAGGGGCGGCGCATCGACAGGATCGAGGCGCGTCGGCCGGATCTGAGGCGCGCGTTGCCCAAGGATCTCGGGCAAAGGCTTACTGGAGCGCGCGTGACGGGACTCCGGCGCCGCGCAAAATATGGTCTCATCGATACCGACCGGGGCGATACGCTGGTTTTCCATCTCGGCATGTCGGGTCACTGGCGCATCGATCCGAGCGAGCTTGGCAAGCACGACCATCTTCTAATGGTGACGGACGAGGGGCATCGGCTCGCGCTCAACGACCCCCGTCGCTTCGGTTCGCTCGATCTTGTGAGCACGAAGGGGCTCGACGAATGGCCGTCCTTCAAGGCGCTCGGCCCGGAGCCGTTCGGCCTGGATCCCGCCGAGCTGAAGAGAAGACTCGCTGGACGGACCGCTGCGATCAAGATGCTGCTCCTCGACCAGACGATCGTTGCGGGTCTTGGCAACATCTATGTCTGCGAGGCCCTCTACCGTGCGAAGATCCACCCGAGCCGCGCTGGAGGAAGCATATCACTGGAGCGCCTGAAGCGACTCGTTTCAGCGATCGAGGATGTCCTTGGCGAAGCGATTGCCGCGGGCGGCTCGACTCTGCGCAACTTCGCCTCGCCCGACGGCGAGCTTGGCTATTTTCCAAAGAGCTTCGCCGTTTATGACCGCGAAGGGCAGCCCTGCGGCTGCGGCGGCAAGGTGAGACGGATGGTGCAGGGCGGGCGCTCGACCTTCTATTGTCCCAGCTGCCAACATTGACCTGAGAGACGCTTGAGGGTAGGGGAGCCGCCGCATCGGTGCGAGCCTTGGGCCGCGCCGTTTTCCATTGAGCTAGAGGAATAAAATGGCGAACACGCCGCAGGCCAAGAAGCGCATCCGCCGAAACGCGAACCGGGAGCAGATCAACCATTCCCGAATCAGCCGGATCCGGAGCTTCATCAGGCAGGTCGAATCGGCAATCGCGTCGGGCAAGAAGGCCGAAGCCGCCGAAGCTTTGAAGGCAATGCGGCCCGAAATGGCACGGGGTATTTCCCGCGGAGTTATCCACAAGAACACGGCCGCCAGGAAAATTTCCCGGCTGTCCAAGCGGGTTGCATCGCTCGGCTGAAAACCGGCATCAAAAACGTACCGTAAGGGGCGTCGGGGGACCGGCGCCCTTTGTCGTTTGCGTTCCGTAAAAAAAATGCAGCAATTCCCGCGATTCGCGGCATTCGTTAACGCGGAGATAACTACGAAAACGGCTGATTTTCGCCATTCCTTGTCAGTTTCGGCCTGTTTCCTATGTCAAGGCTTTTATTGCACTTCGATGAAAAAACGGCTCTTGCAAGGTGGTCCGGACAGTCTCACAAAGGTCTTTCCGGGCGCGAATCCGCGCCGGGGGCAAGAGAGAAAAGAAACCCCAGGCGCGCGACTCGGGACACGCGCAACGGGATCCTTTTGTCCGACGGATGGGGACTAGACCAGGGAGGCGCAAAGCGGTGCAGGCGGGAGGCGCGAATTCATCGGTTGAGCTAACCTCAGCGCCGGTTTCGGCGCCGCTGGAGGCAGCCTGGGAGTCGATCCGGAATGGCCTCCGCCGCGATCTTGGGGCGCGAACCTTCGACGGCTGGCTGAAGCCGGCCGAGCTCGGCACTTTCGAGCCCGACACGGGGACTCTCGATCTCGTGATGCCGAGCCAGTTCATGGCCGACTGGGTCCGCTCTCATTTCGGTGAACGGCTCGCCCTTGCCTGGAAGACGGTTCTTCCGATTGTTCGGGATGTACGGGTGATCGCCGCGGCCGATGCTCCGCGTCCGGCGCCGCTCCTCATCCTCGACGAAAGTCCGCCGCCCGCCGAACGCGATCCGGACGCTCCCAATTTCGACCCCCGCTACCGTTTCGAGACCTTTGTCGTCGGCAAGGCCAACGAGGTCGCAGCCACCGCCGCGCGAACACTCGCGACCTCGCCGACCGTGAGCTTCAATCCGCTCTTCATCCACGGTGGGACCGGCCGCGGAAAAACTCACCTTCTTCACGCAATCGGCCACGCCTTCCTTGCCCACAACCGCGGCTCGCGGGTCGTCTCGATGTCCGCCGAGAAGTTCATGGTCGAGTTCATCCGGGCGCTGAAGGAAAACGATACGATCGGTTTCAAGCAGCGGCTGAGGAATGCCGACCTGCTGCTGATCGATGACGTCCAGTTCATCGCTGGAAAGGATTCGACGCAGGAAGAATTCTTCCACACCATGAACGAGATCATCACCGCAGGCAGGCGGCTGGTGATC
Organism: Sphingomicrobium sp.; assembly: GCA_036268895.1. GTDB lineage: Bacteria > Pseudomonadota > Alphaproteobacteria > Sphingomonadales > Sphingomonadaceae > Sphingomicrobium. The sequence continues at coordinate 21,113 of DATATH010000004.1, forward strand.
ACTTCCGATCGCGCTCCGCAGGATCTCGATGGAATTGCGCCGAGAATCCTGTCGCGTCTGTCCTGGGGTCTGGTCGCCGACATCAACGCGGCCGACTACGAGCTCCGCTTCAACATCATCTGCGCCAAGCTCGAGGCGCTTCCCGGAGTGGAAATGCCGCGTCCGGTCATCGACTTCCTCGCTCGGCGCGTGACGTCCTCGATCCGGGAGCTCGAGGGGGCACTCAACCGGATCGGCGCCTATGCGATGATGACGGGTCGGACGATCGATATTGCTTTCGTCGAGGAAGTGCTTGCGAACGTCCTTCGTGCAAACCAGCGCAGGATCTCGATCGATGAAATCCAGACGCAGGTCGCAGAGCATTATCGGATCCGCAAGGCCGAGATGACCTCGGCGCGGCGTGCCCGCGAAGTCGCCCGGCCCCGCCAGGTCGCCATGTATCTATCGAAGCAGCTGACTCCCAAGTCGCTGCCCGACATCGGCCGGCGCTTCGGCGGGCGAGATCATACGACGGTTATCCATGCCGTTCGGCAGATCGAGAAATTGCGTGCGAGCGATGCAGAGCTCGATGCGGACATCCGGCTTCTGACCAGACAGCTGGAGGGCTGATCGCTCGGCGCGTCCATCGGAGTGCCGTGGCGGTCAGCGGGGAGGTGGCCTTTCCGGTCGCCCCGAAACTACCGGAAAGGAAGGGCCCGCCGGAGCAATTCCGGCGGGCCCGTCAATCCAAGGCTCGCCGCCTCTAGCGCGCCGGCGGACGGGTCGGGATGGTGATCTTCACGACCTCGCCGCTGCGGCCCGGAAAACCCGTGAACAGGGCGTCGACGAGACTTGGAATGACGATATCGAGGCGGTTGGTTCCCGAGCGCGCCTGAGCGCGGCCGTCGAAGAGCGGCTGGTTGGTTCCCGCGGCGCGGATGTGGAGCTCGACCTCGCTGTGGTACTCGACGAAGCTGTCGACGTCTCCGTACCAGAAGGGGTCGTTCCAGCCCCAGAAATAGCCGCCTCCCCAGCCGAACCGCGGACGATAGAAAGGACCGAAGAAGGGATCGTAGAAGGGATCTGCGACATAGCGGACCTGGCCGTGACCGACTTCATAGCCGAGTTGGACGACCATGTTCGCGCTCTGAGCGCCCGTTGCGGGCACATAACCGCGGGCCTGGAGCTGTTGGGCAACGAGCGCTGCATAACGCTCGAATTCGAGACCGCCGTTTGCCGCCATGCCGCCACCTGGCACGATCGCGAAGGTCTGGCCCTGCGGCGCGGGCATGGCCTGGTAGCGAGAGACGGTGCTGGTGATCGTATCGGCGCAGGCCGACATGCCCAGCGCGGCAATTCCAAGCACCGCGGCGGCGGCGAGTCTCGAGATACGCATGGACAGCCCTTCCGATGGGAAAATCCGAATTAACGGGGGAGAGCTATATGGGCAAAGGCACTGAACAGTCGATGAGGCGTGTTTATTCGACGCCGAGCCCCAAGGTTATCGCCTTAGCCAGGACGCCGCGTAGGACAACGCAACCACGCCCGAACCGATGATCAGAGCGTCGAAGATCAGGCTGACCACCGATGCGATGGCCGCCGCGATGACGAGCGCTCCGTCGCGATAGATGAGCGCAAGCCCGAACAGAACGATCGCTGCTGCAGGAGCGACATGAAAGAGCGGCACGGGAATTGCTGCAACGAGCGCGAGGATGAAGCAGACAAGGCCTATGATCCTCGTTGCCGCAGGCCCGGTCAGTCCCGGAAAGCGCGGTTTGAGGACGCGCTCGATGCGCACCTCCAGCCATTCGATCTTGCCGATGAGCCGACCCAGCTCCTGCTTGGTGACTCCGCGCCGGTTGAGTCTTGCCGGGAACCAGGGGGTTGAGCGACCGAACACCATTTGCGCGGAAACGATCAGGATCGGAAGCGCGAAAAAGGCGCTCGTGCCCGGCGGCAGCGGAAGCAGGTTGATCGCCGCGAAAATCAGCAACAGGCCGCCCCATGCTCGCGAGTGCAGCTGGGTTGCAAGCTCGGTGAACGAGAGGCGGTCCGGGCCTTCCTCAGCGACGATCCGTGCCAGCCGCTGCGAAAGCGCCAACGGTTGGGGCGGAATGAGTTTGTCTTTATCGTCCAATGCTTTGCTCGGGGGCTACCGCGTAAGTCCGACCGCCGACTTCGCGCCAGCGAGCATCGGAGCTGCAAGTTCGGCGGCTCGCGCCGCACCCTCGGCGAGGATCCGATCGAGCTCCGCGGGGTCGCGGCGAAGTTCGTCGAGGCGCTCGCGAATGGGAGCAATGAGCGCGACCAGAGTGTCGGCGAGCACCGGTTTGAAAACTCCGAAGCCCCGGCCCGCGAACTCCAAGAGGACGTCTCCAATGTCTGCACCCGTCACCGCGGCATAGATCCCGACGAGGTTCTTCGCCTCAGCCCTATTCTCCAGCGCTTCAAGATTGTCGGGAAGCGGGTCCGGATCGGTCTTCGCCCTGCGGATCTTCTGGGCGATTTCCTCATCGCTATCCGTAAGATGGATCCGGCTCATTTCCGACGGGTCGGACTTCGACATCTTCACCTTGCCGTCCCGAAGCGACATGATCCGAGCCGTGGTTCCGCCGCCGATGAACGGCTCCGGCACGACGAAGAGATCGGTATCGTAGTCATTGTTGAATTTGAGTGCGATGTCGCGGGTCAGTTCGATATGCTGCTTCTGGTCCTCGCCAACCGGTACATGCGTTGCACGGTAAAGGAGGATGTCGGCGGCCTGGAGAACCGGATAGTCGAACAAGGCGACCGATTTGCCTTCGCGATCCTTGCCGGCCTTGTCTTTCCACTGAGTCATTCGGTTGAGCCACCCCATCCGGGCGGTCCCATTGAGGATCCAGCAAAGCTCCGAGTGCGCAGGAACGGCGCTTTGGGCGAAGATGATCGATTTTGCGGGATCGATTCCGCTGGCGATGAGCGCAGCCGCCATCTCGCGTACGCTCTCCCGCCGCTCGTCGGGTTCCATATATTCAGAGAGCGAATGGAGATCGGCGAGGAAATAGAGGCACTGGGCTTCATCCTGCATCCGGACCCAGCGGAGGATCGCTCCCAGGAGATTGCCGAGATGAAGGCCGCCGGTCGGCTGGATGCCCGAGACGACCCGAATATTGCTCTTTGTCATTCTTTCCGCGTTTGCTTGGTCAGCAACCTGATATCGTCAAACACGAACGCGCCGGTGATGAAGCAGCTCATAGCATAAACCGCGAAACCCGCGGTAACGAGGGCCGCCAGCCCGCCGGCGCGGTGAATGATCGAGCCACTGAGGTAGGGCGTGACGACCGGCGCAACAAAGTAGAGGGCCACTCCCATCAGGATCGAGGCAATGGCAAGGCGCGGAACCTTCCGGCGAAGCCGCGCATCGGCTTCGAACTGACCGCGCTTTTTGAGGGTGTGGTAGAGCATCCAGACATTGACGGTCGAGGCGAGCGCGGTGGCAAGAGGCGGTCCGACATGCCGCAGGGGCAGGATCAGAGCGATGTTCAGAACCAGATTGACCGCGATCGAGATCATCGCGAAACGCATCGGCGTTTTCGTATCGTGACGCGCATAATAGCCCGGGGTCAGCACCTTCACGAGAATGTAGGACGGCAGTCCGATCGAGAAAGCGGCGAGAGCCTGGCCCGTCTTGAGTGCATCGGTCGCGTCGAACTGCCCGTGCTGGAACAGTCCGGTGATGATCGGTACCCCGCACACCACCAGCGCGACTGTCGCCGGCAGCGTAAAGAGGAGCGCCAGCTCGAGGCCCCGGTTCTGGGTCCTCATTGCCTCGCCATCGGCGCCTCGGCCGAGCTGGTGCGAGATGGTCGGCAACAAGACTGTGCCAAGGCCAATGCCGATGAGCCCCAGCGGGAGCTGGTTCAGCCGGTCCGCATAATAAATGTAGGAGACCGACCCATGCGGGAGCAGGCCGGCCATGAGCGCGCTCGAGACAAGCAGGTTGAACTGTACCGCCCCTGCACCTGCGGCGGCAGGAGCGATCAATTTCATGAGCCGCTTCACGTCGGGGCTCAGTCTTGGCCTCTTGATCTTGAAATGGATGCCGTTGGCAAAGCATACCTGGGCGAGCCACGCGAGCTGGAGCGCCCCGCCGATCGTTACTGCGATCGCCTGGTTCTCGGCCGTCATCAACGGCTCGTGCGCGTGGAAGAAGACGAGCGCGACGATCTGGGCGAGGTTGAGAAGGATCGGCGCTGCCGCTGCGACCCAGAATTTGTGCAATGAGTTGAGAATGCCGCCCGCCAGCGAGGCCAGCGAGATCAGCATCAGATAGGGGAAGGTAATCCTCGAGAGCATCACCGCGAACGCGAATTTGTCCGCGCTGACGCCATTGAAGCCGCCGCCGGAGATGACGAACGTCGCCGGCCACGCGAACAGTTCGAGAAGCACTGTCATTACAATGAGCGCCGGAAGAAGGACCGAGAGCGCGTCCTGCGCGAAGGCCACGCCGGCGGGCAGCCCCGGCCCATCCTTGTCGGCGACCTTCCGGTTGAACATCGGAATGAATGCCGCCGAGAAGGCGCCCTCGGCGAAAAGCGCCCGGAACATGTTCGGCATTCGCCAGGCGATCGTGAATGCGTCGGAGGCGAAATTGGCGCCGACATATTCGGCGAACAGCATGTCACGAGCCAGTCCAAGCACACGGCTGGCAAGCGTTAGTCCGCCGACCGATCCCAGCGCTCGGGTAAGATTCATGTGCCTGTCCCGGCGAACCCGTAGCCGGTCAGGATTGGGCCGGACCTTCCTCGCCGGATCCACCAGCCGACTCGGTTTCACCCTGGGAACCGTCGCCCTGCTGCGCCTGGAGCTGGGCCATATAGGCTGAGGTGAAGTCGATGGGGTCGAGGAGGAGCGGCGGGAAGCCGGTGTTCGAGATCGCTTCCGCAATGATCTGCCGAGCGAATGGGAAGAGCAGCCTTGGCGCCTCGATGAGGATGAACGGCTGAAGCGCCTCGTCGGGCAGGTTGCGAAGCCCGAACAGGCCAGCGTAGCTCAGATCCACCATGAAGTGCGGACCGTTCTCTGAACGGGCGGAAATTTCGATCTTCAGGATAACTTCATGCACATTATCGCCGGCTGGATTGACGGCGATGTTGAACTGGACGTCGAGGGTCGGCTGAACCTGCCACGAGAAGACCTGCGGAGCGCTTGGATTTTCGACCGACAGGTCCTTGATATATTGAGCAAGGATCGAAACCTGCGGTTCGCCGCTGTTTTCGCCCGAGCCGTTCCCACTCGAGGCCGGTTGCTGGTCCGCCATTAATGCTGTCCTTGCAAGCTGTTACTTAGGTGTCGGGAGCCGCCACTTGGGAGCGGCGCTTTAGGGGGATGCGCCTAGCAGCCGCGTTTATGGGGCGCAATGCCGCCCTCGTGCGTTTGCCGGTGTTGGAATATTTACGCGGCGCGCACTATGTTGGAGGCCAGGACAAATGGGATTCTCTAATTGACTGTCATTGTCATCCTTGCGCTGGTTGCCCTGTTCATCGGACTGCGCCTCTACAGCGTGCTCGGTGAGCGGACTGGTCATGAGCAGCAGCCGATCCTGAAACCGGCCGATCAGGACGCCAGAGTTCACCCCCCTGTCGCACAGCCGCCGGCCACACCGCCCAGCGCCGACAATGCCGCGGATCTCGCCTATGTGCCGCTTGCAGGTCCAGGTGTTCGGGCAATCCTTGCTGCGGATCCGAGCTTCGACGTCGCCCACTTCCTCGACGGAGCCAAGGCCGCCTACCAGCTGATCCTCGAGGCGTTCTGGAAGGGCGACATCGACGCTGTGAAATCCCACATCGATGCGCATGTCCGCGACACGTTCGCATCGGCGATCGAACAGCGCAAGAAGGACGGCTTCACGCTCGATAACCGTCTCGTGACGATCGAGCAGGCGGTCATTTCCGAGGCGGCGATGGAGCGCTCGGTCGCGGTCATCACCGTCCGGTTCGAAGCCGATATTGCGGCGGTCACCCGAAATGCCGAAGGACAGGTAGTCGCCGGTTCCCTGAGTGACGCGGTTCAGACCCGGGATCTTTGGACTTTCCGCCGCGATCTCGCATCGCGCGACCCAAACTGGCTTCTGATCGAGACCGACGAGGAAGCGTGAGCTTCGCTCAGGGCGCGGTTGCTCTTGCTTCTGCGCTGCTCCTTGGAGCGTGCGCCGTTCGCCCGACACCGCCGCCGACAATTACGCCCGCGCCGGTTCCGGCACCCGCGCCAACCCCTGTGCCCGTGGTCCCGCCGCCGCCCGCCAATGCGCTCGAGGCGGGGGTCGCGCTCGTTCCGCCTGCCGCGACGATCTATGACCAATGGGCGCAGCGGGCGCTGGCGGCGTTCGAGACGTCTTGTCCCGTGCTCATCCGCCGCCAGGACCAGTCCGGTCTTGCGCAGGCGCAGGACTGGGCGCCGCTCTGCTCCGAAGCCGGAACTCTTGCGCCCGACCAGGCGGCGGGGTTCTTCAGGGACAGGTTCGACTGGGTTCGGATCGGCACCGGCAAGGCGTTCGCAACCGGCTATTACGAACCGGAGATCCAGGCCTCGCGCGTGGCTCAGCCCGGCTACGCTCCAATCTACATGGTGCCCCCGGATCTCGTCCGCTGCGCCCGGCCGGACGGAACGACAGGCCGGGGGAGGGTCGATGCGACGGGCGCATGTGCGCCTTATTACAGTCGAGCCGACATCGAAAATGGAGTTCTTGCGAACAAAGGGCTGGAGATCGCCTGGGCCGCAGATCCGATCGATCTCTTCTTCCTCGAGATCCAGGGCTCGGGGCGACTGACCTTCCCTGACGGTTCGAGCGAGCGGATCGGCTATGCCGACCAGAATGGCCTCCCATATACGGCGATCGGCAAGCTGCTCCGCGACCGCGGCGTATTGCCGCCCGGTGGAGCCAGCATGCAGGCGATCAAGGACTGGATCCGCGCCAATCCCGATCAGGGGCGGGAGCTGATGATGGAGAACGCCTCATACATCTTCTTCAAGCTGCTGAATGGACCAGGGCCTGTAGGCGCGCTCAACGTGCCGCTGACTGCGCGCGGCACTGTCGCTGCCGATCCGAAGTTCGTTCCGCTGGGGGCGCCGATCTATCTCGCGGTGGACCGGCCCGAGGCCTATGGCCTGTGGATCGCGCAGGACACCGGCGGAGCCATAAAGGGGCCCAACCGGTTCGATACCTTCTGGGGTTCGGGATCCGACGCAACCCAGATCGCGGGCGGCATGTCGGCGAACGGCGTCGCCTATCTGTTGCTGCCCAAAGGCGTCGCAGCGCGTGCGATCGCTCAGCCCTGAAGAAGCCGCGCTGTGGGCGCGGGTTACATCGACTATCCGCCCTCTCTCACGCAACGAAATCGGCCGCAATGCGATAGGGGCAGGAGCCGAAGCCTCGGTCATCTCGAAGGCCGCCCGGGTCCATCCCGCTAAGAGCGCTCCGATGCGCCACGAGCGCCCTGTGCCGGGAACGACGCTCGACGGCAACTGGGATCGGCGCCTGCGCGATGGAGCGATCCAGCCGGATCGCATTGTCGACCTTCATGGAATGAGCCTCGATGGTGCCTGGCGGGCAATCGATGGAGCGCTGGACCGGGCAATCTCGAGCGGCGATCGCCTGCTGCTGCTGATCACTGGGCACCGGCGCCCGGGCGATCAGCCGGTCCGGCGCGGCGCCATCCGGGCCGCAATCCATGACTGGCTCAGGGTATCGCGGCATGCCAGCGACATTGCCGCAGTACGCGAAGCTCACCGCCGGCATGGCGGCGGCGGCTCCCTCTATATCGTGCTTCGACGCAAGGGCCGCCGCCGCTGACATTTTTTTAACCCTCCTCGCGTAGCGCGGGGTACGTAGGCGGGCTTGCCCGTCGCGCGAGGCGCCCGGTCAGATGAAAGCAGGAACGGCCCAGAAGATAAGCAACGCGATCCTCTCGTGTGCTGCTGGCTTGGCCTCCTTCCTCTTCTCGCTAGGCGCGTTCCTCTACCTGACCGCCTTGAACGAGAAGATCCTGGCGGCGCTGGTAGCCGGCGCCTTCTGCCTCTTGATCAGTTATATCGCCTCGGAACGGCCCAACAGCGAGAGTGCACGCGCTCTTGCTGCTCTTGGCGAGCGGCTGCTCGCGGTCGAGGACGGCGATCTCATGTCGCCTGCTCCTGAATCCCTTCGCAGGACGTTGCCCAAGCTCGCCACGGCCGTCGACACGCTTTTTGCCGAAGTCAGAGCTTCGATCGAGAACGCGCATGCGCTCGGAATGTACGATCCCGTTACTTCGCTTCCCAATCGGCTGCACTTCCGTTCCGAAGCCGACAAGCTCCTGAGCGAAGCGACGAAGGACACGAAGTCCGCGATGCTGTTCGTCGATCTCGACCGCTTCAAGGTGGTCAACGACAGTCTCGGGCATGCTCGCGGCGACCAGCTTTTGATCATGGTCGCGAACCGGCTGCGAGTGGTCGTCAACGCCGAATTCACCGGAAGCGCCCGAGCGCGGCCTCTTCTTGCTCGCCTTGCCGGCGATGAATTCACGATCTTCTTTCCTCAGCTCGAATCCATCGAAGAGATCGAGCGGATCGCCAGGCGAATCGTCCTTTCGATCTCGGAAACCTTCGAACTTTCCGCCCACAGCGTCGACATCGGCGCGTCGGTCGGAATCGCGCTTTCGCCCGAGCACGGAACGAGCGTCGAATTGCTGATGCGCGCTGCCGATATTGCGATGTATCGTGCAAAATCGCTCGGCGGCGGCCAGTACTGCCTGTTCAATGATCGCCTCGCTGCGGAGCACCAGGAGCGGATCGACACGGAGAAAGCGCTGACCGAGGCGCTCCAGCGCGACGAGTTCGTTCTCGCCTTCCAGCCGCAGATGAGCCTCGTCACCGGCGAACTGTGCGGCGCCGAGGCGCTTCTTCGCTGGAACCATCCCCGCGACGGATTGCGCCTTCCGGCGACCTTCATTCCGGTGGCGGAGCGCACCGGGATCATCGCCGACATTGGCGAATGGGTGATTGCGGAGGTCATTGCATCGCTCGCCAGCTGGAACCCAAACGGCTTCTCGGGCCGGATCTCGTTCAACGTCAGTCCTCGCCAGGTCGAGCGGTCGGAATTCTTCCTGAAACTTCGCCAGGCCCTGGCCGACGCCGAAGTCCCGCTCGCGATGGTCGAGCTCGAGTTCACCGAGAGCGCTGCGATGGAGGTGAGCTCGACGGTGCTCGAGGAGATCGCTGCACTTAGAGACGAGGGAGCGCGAATCGCGATCGATGATTTCGGGACCGGCTATTCGAATCTCGCGCGACTTCGCTCGATGCCGCTCGACCGGGTCAAGCTCGATCCGTCGCTGATCGCCGACATCGACACCAACGAGAAGGCGCGAGTGATCGTCCAGGCGGTGATTCAGCTCATCAAGGGCGTCGGCTGCGAAGTGATCGCCGAAGCCGTCGAGACCGTCGCACAGGCAGATATCCTTCGCGCAATGGGCTGCGATACCGTGCAGGGCTTCATCTTCGCGCCCGCCATGTTCGAGAAGGATTTCCTGGCCTGGACGGCAAGCAGCCGCGACGCGGACAAATCGGTCGCCTAGCTGAGGACTTTTCGAACGATCCGCTCGTAAATGCGCGAAAGCCCCCGGATATCCTCAAGCGCCGCGCATTCTCCGACCTTGTGCATGGTTGCGTTGGGCAAACCGAAATCGACCACGGGGCAAAGCTTTATGAGGAAGCGTCCGTCGGACGTTCCGCCGCTGGTCGACAGCTCGGGTGTGCGGCCGGTCTCTTCTTCGATCGCCTGGACGATGACGTCGTAGAGCTGCCCTGGCGGAGTGAGGAACGCCTCGCCTGAAATTCGGGCCCTCACCGTTGCGCCCGGCGCTTCCTTCTCCGTAATTTCCTCGACCAGCCTCACGAGGTCGGCTCCGCGCTGGAGATTGTTGAACCGGATATTGAGCTGAGCGGTTGCCGAGCCGGGGATCACATTGCTTGCATTGGTCGGGGTAGAAATCGACGTGAACTCGAGGTTCGAGGGCGGAAACTGTTCCGTGCCGCCGTCGAGGTGGATCGAGCCGAGAGCGGCGATCGCACGGGCAAGCGGCGGAACAGGGTTCTTGCCCCGCTCGGGATAGGCGACATGGCCTTGCACGCCCGGCGCTTCGATCCACATGTTGACCGATCCGCGGCGCCCGATCTTTACCGTGTCGCCGAGGCAATCGACCGAGGTCGGCTCGCCGATCAGGATCATGTCGGGCCGGATCTCATGCTCGTTGAGCCAGTCGATGATCCTTGGAGTCCCGTAGGTCGAATAGCCTTCCTCATCGCCGGTTATGAGGAGCGAAAGCGTTCCGGCGCAGTCGGCCAGCCGCGCGATGGCGGCGACATAAGCCGCGATTGCGCTCTTCATGTCGTTCGCGCCTCGGCCGATGAGCATGCCGTCCCGGATCTCGGCGCCGAACGGGTCGCTCGGCCAGTCCTCGCCCGCGGGCACAACGTCGAGATGGCCCGCAAAGCCAAAGTGCGGCGTGCCGTCTCCGCGAATGGCGACCATATTTTCGGTCGGCCCGTCGGGGGGCTCTCCCATCACCCAGCGGTGGATCTTGAACCCAAGGGGTTTCAGCGCCGCTTCGAGGACGTCGAAGACTTCGCCTCGAGCCGGCGTGATGCTGTCGCAGCGGATCAGGTCCTGGGCGAGAGCGATCGGGTCGATGGGGTCGGCCATGAGCAAGCCGTAGCGATCAATCGTCGGCTGGCAAGCGCGCCGGAAGGCCTCACCCCCCGATAGTGTATTATCTATACAGTACAGTTGGCCGCGCTCATCGGCCGGTTCATCGCAAGCGAGCTTGCGTCGGTGCTACAAATGTAGCACGCTACAAATGTAGCACGAGCCCGTGCGCGAATAAGAGGGAACTGATTGATGCTCGTGCTTCGACCTTGCTGGCTGCTTGCCGGAGCAGCATTGACCATGTCGGTTCCGGCATTGGCCCAAGAGGCGGGATCACCAGGCGATTCCGCTGCGCCCCGAGCCCAGCAGGTGGCGTCGGACAAGCGCGTCTACACGCCCGCCGATTTCGCGCGCTTCGCTCCGAAGACGGCGTACGACATGCTGAACCAGGTGCCGGGGTTCACCATCCAGACCGTCGACACGAGCAATCGCGGTCTCGGCCAGGCCTCCGAGAATGTGCTCATCAACGGACAGCGCATTGCAAACAAGTCAGGCGGTGCGGTCGACCAGCTCCAGCGAACCCCGGCCTCGAGCGTCGAGCGGATCGAGATCGTCGCTGCCGCCAGCCTCGGTATTGCGGGGCTGTCCGGCCAGGTTGCCAATGTGATCCTCAAAGCCACCAGGAAAGCGTCAGGCCAGTTCGAATATGACGCAAACGCTCGAACCAACTTCACCAAACCGGAGCTCTTCGGAGGGTCGTTGAGCTTTTCCGGCAAGGCGGGCCCGCTCGATTACACGCTCTCGGTGAAGAACGGCTACGGTCGCGGAGGCATCGGCGGTCCGATCTGGATCTACGACGGCAACCATATTCTCACGGAAACGCGAAACGAGGTCTTCCATTCCGAATATGAGGAAGCGAACATGCAGGCCAAGTTCGGTATAAACGGACCTGGCTCATCGGTCGGCAATTTAACGCTCGGCTACACGCCCTATTGGAACCCGGTCCATCTTCGCGACACTCGAATCGAGGCGGAGGGGGAGCAGCGCAGCCGGACCGACGTCGCGAAGCTCGCCGGCTATATGGGCGACGTCAACGGCGACTATGCATTCGCATTGGGTCCAGGACGCCTGAAGCTGATTGTCGTCAGCCACTGGGAGCACCAGCCGCTCGTCACGACCGATATCCTCAATTTTCTCACGACCGGGGCCAATAGCGTGGGCACGCGTTTCAGCCGCGACACGCATTCAGCCGAGACGGTCACCAGAGCCGAGTATGGCTGGCGAACCGGGCGCAGCGACTGGCAGGTTTCGCTCGAACGGGCCGACAACTCGCTCGACCAGAGAGGGAAGCTGTTCGAGCTCGAAGGCGATGGGACCTTCGTCGAAGTGCCGTTTCCCGAAGGGAGCGGTAAAGTCGTCGAGCATCGCTACGAAGCGCTGACGACCTTTACCCGGCCCCTGTCATCGAAGCTTGACCTGCAGGTGGCAGCCGGCGCGGAAATCTCGAACCTCGACCGGACCACGGACGAGGAGCCGGCGCGCAAGTTCTTCCGGCCGAAGGGCAGCATCGTCCTTGGCTGGCATCCCGACAAGACGTGGGACATCAGCCTGAAGCTGCGCAGGCGCGTCGGGCAGATCAGCTTTTCTGATTTCCTCGCACAACCGCAGCTGAGTTCGGGTCGCGAGAATGCCGGAAATCCCCAGCTCGTGCCTCCGCAAAGCTGGGAGTTCGAGACGGATTTCGCGCACGATCTCGGCCGCTGGGGCAAGACCGACCTGACGCTTCATTATTATCGGGTTTCCGACATCGTCGATTTCATTCCGATCGACGACAATGAGCAGGGGGTCGGCAATCTTCCGAGGGCCGATCGGCTTGGTTTCGTCAGTACCAGCACTCTGCTCCTGGATTCGATCGGCTGGACCGGTGCCAAGCTGGATGCGACCTTCGCGGGTGAATGGACCTCGGTTCGTGATCCGCTGACGCTAAGATTGCGACCGATCAGCGGCATCGAGGATCGCTGGGGCAGCCTGCAGGTACGCCATGACATTCCCCACACCCAGCTCGCCTGGAGCGCCTACGTCCAGTACCAGCATTACATCAGCAATTACTATCTCACCGAGATCGACCAGACGCTCGACATCCCGTGGATCGCCGGCTTCTACGTCGAGGACAAGAACGTGCATGGAATGACCGTCAGGTTCAGGGTCGACAATGTCTTCAACGGCCGTCACCTCGAATACAGAACCGTCTGGCAGGGTTACCGCGATCGAACGCCGGTCGCCTTCTTTGAGCATCATAACGAGCTCGTTGGACCGCTCTTCACCCTGTCGGTGAAGGGGAACTTCTAAGAGGAAGACTGGGCCGCTAAAGCAGCGCCATGCCCAAAATCGACCTCAAGACCGTCCAGCACACCAACCGCACCGGCTATCCCTCGCCCTTCGACAGGAACGTCCAGGGTCGCTGGTACCGGCGACTGGCGCCAGCCTCGGGAATGACCGACTTCGCCGTCAGCCATGTCACTCTCAAGCCGGGGGCCTGGTCCTCGCAGCGGCACTGGCACGACGGCGAGGACGAGTTTTTGGTGATGCTGGAGGGCGAGGCCACATTGGTGGAGGACGAGGGGCGCACGTTGCTCAGCGCCGGCGACTGCGCCGCGTGGCCAAAGGGCAGCACGAACGGCCATCATCTCATCAATGAGAGCGCGACGGACTGCGTGTTCATCGTCGTCGGCGGAGGGACGAATACCGGGGGCGGCTATTCCGACATCGACATGATGTTCACCAAGGACGGGCGCTACGTCCACAAGGACGGAACGCCCTATCGAGATTCGGAGCAACCCGCCTAGGCGGCTTCATATTGTTCGATCACCCAGGGCTCATCCTGGGCCTTGTCGATCCATTCAGCGACGTGCGGATGGGACAGGACCGCCTTCATGTATACGCCGGCAAAGTTCGGCACCTTGACGCCATAGGTGATGAAGCGCGTGACGATCGGGGCATACATCATGTCCGCCGCGCACCAGTCGCCGAACAGGAATTCGCCGGTTCCGCCGTAGCGTGCCCGGACTTGCGCCCACAGCTGGAGGATCCGGTCGATCTCCTCCTTCACCGGCTCGCTCAGCTTCTTTGGAGAGAAGCTTTTACGGACGTTCATCGGCAACTCGCGTCTCAAATTCGCGAATCCCGAGTGCATCTCCGCGGTCATCGAGCGGGCCACTGCCCGGGCGCCTTCATCCTCCGGCCAGTAGAGCGCGGTTCCATAGCGGTCCGCGAGGAACTCGATGATTGCCATGCTGTCCCAGACGACGATGTCGCCATCCCACAGGATCGGGACCTTGCCGAGCGAAGGGGCGAATTCGTCACCGTGCCGGCGCTCCTCCCACTCCGCGTCGAACAGCGGCACGACATATTCCTCGAATTCCTCGCCCGACTGCTTGCAGGCGAGCCATCCGCGCATGGACCAGCTCGAATAAGCGCGATTGCCGATGATCAGCTTGAGCAAGCCCTTCTCCCTAGGACCCGACAGTTTCGAAGATAGAGGTCCGTAACTCGGCGATCCCGCTACCGATTTCGCTCGAGGTCGTGAAGATGGAAGGATGAGCGGCGGGGTGTTTGGCTGCCTCGATCATCGTCGCTTCGTATAGCGCGCCAAGCGCGCTTGGCTTCACCTTGTCGCCCTTGGTGAGGACCAGATGATAGCTGACCGCGGCGTCGTCGAGCATGCGCATCATGTCGCGGTCGACCTCCTTGAGGCCATGACGCGAGTCGACGAGAATCAGGGCGCGTTTCAGCACGGCCCGGCCGCGAAGATAGTCGCTCACCAGCGCCCGCCAGCGCTTGACGAGATCCCTGGGCGCTTCGGCAAAGCCGTAGCCGGGCATGTCGACGAGCCTCAGCTGCACGGGCAGGCCGACATCGAAGATGTTCAGCTCCTGCGTTCGGCCAGGCGTGTTCGAGGTTCTGGCCAGCCCCTTCCGGTTCGTCAGCGCATTGAGGAGCGCGCTCTTGCCGACGTTGGAGCGGCCAGCGAACGCGATCTCGGGCACATTCGGATCGGGCAGGAACTTGAGGTCCGGCGCGGACTTCAGGAACTCGACCGGGCCGCAGAAGAGCTTCCTCGCCCGCTCCATCAGTTCCGGGCCCGCGTGGGTCGTCATGTATGCACCGGATGCGTGTCGCTAAGGTGCAGGCCGAACTTGCGATAGAGCCAATATTGCTGCGCGATCGTCAGCAGGTTGTTGGTGATCCAGTAGAGCTGCAGCCCGGCCGCGAACGGCGCAAAGATGAAGATCATCATCCATGGCATGATCGCGAAGATCTGCTGCTGCGCAGGGTCCATTGCCTGCGGGTTGAGCTTCATCGACAGGAACTGCGTCAGCCCGACGAGGATCGGAAGGATGCCGATCGCAAGGATCGTCGGCGGCGCGAAGTGAAGCAGCCCGAAAAGATTGATCGGAGTGAGCGGATCGGGGGCGGAGAGGTCCTTGATCCACAAAATGAAGGGCTGGTGTCGCATTTCGACGCTGACCAAAAGCACCTTGTAGAGCGCATAGAAGACCGGGATCTGGAGGAGGATCGGGAGGCACCCGGCGGCGGGGTTCACTTTTTCCTCCTGGTAGAGCTTCAAAATCTCCTGCTGCTGACGCTGCTTGTCGTCCTTGAAGCGCTCCTGGATCGACTTCATCTTGGGTTGCAGCTTGCGCATAGCAGCCATCGACTGGAACTGCTTTTGGGCAACCGGGAACATGATGGCGCGGACAACGAACGTCAGTCCGATGATCGCCAGACCGAAATTGCCGAAAGCATGGAACAGGAACAGCAGCAGGTCGAAGATCGGGATCATGAACCAGTGGAACCAGCCCCAGTCGATCGCATAGCTGAACTGGGGGATGCCCTCCTGCTCGTAGCGGTTGAGAAGGGGTTTCTCCTTCACGCCGGCGAACAGGCGCGTACTGGTCGTCAGCGTCTGCCCGGCGGCGAGAGTTGAAGGAGACAGCGAATAATCGGCCTGATAGGCCCCGCTCGGGCTATGGTTGAATTCAGCCGTGACCATGCCCGAGGGCGCAAGGGCGGTCAGCCAATATTTGTCGGTAAAGCCGAGCCAGCCGACGGTGCTGTTGAAGACCTCGCTCTTGCCCTCGTCGAGATCCTTCCAATTGATGCTGTAATTGGCCTTGCCGTCGAAAACTCCGATCGGACCCACATGGTTGGTCCAGATCGATCGGTCGGCGGACTGCGTCGCCCGGCTGACCAGGCCGACCGGCCGCACAGTGATGGGCTTGCCCGACAAATTGAGAACGCTCTGCTGGACGGTGAACAAATATCCGTCATCGACCGAGATCTTCAGCTGGTAGCGCGTGCCGTCGGGCATTTGCGTGGCAAGTGTCACCGGGTGTCCCGGCGACAATTGTCGCGCGTCTGCCGTCCAAATCGTGTCGAGCGTCGGGACCTCGGCGCCCTGCGCAGTCCAGCCGAACTCGGCAATATAGGCACCGGGCGCGCCCAAGGGCGAAAGCAGGCGTATCGGCGGTGAATTAGGAGCGATCGTCTGCCTCTGCTTGAGGAGCAGAAGATCGTCGATCTGCGCACCCTTGAGGTTGATCGAGCCGCTGAGCGAGGGCGTCCTGATGGCCACCCGCGGACTTGAGGCAAGAGCGGCCGAAACCGATTTGAGCGCCTTTTGTGTCGAGGGCGCGCTCGGCTGCGATTGCGGCTGCTCTACGGGCTGCTGCTTGCCCGCCGCGATCTTGCTGCTCGGCGGGTTGGAGGTCGGAAAATAACGGTTCGCGACAAACGTCCATCCGACGAGCACGAGCACGCTCAATACCACTGCGAGGATCAGATTCTTCGTATCGTTCAACGGTTGGTCCTCTCGGGTACCGGATCGTATCCCTGGCCGCCCCAGGGGTGGCAGCGGCAGACACGCTTGAGCGCCATCCAGCCTCCGCGAGCCGCTCCATAGCGATCGATGGCGGTAATCGCATAGGCCGAGCAGCTCGGCTGATAGCGGCAGCTCGGCGGCAGGATCTGAGACGGGCCCTTCTGCCAGGCTCTCGCGATCAGGATCATCAATCTCGCGATCACTTCGGGCGCAGCCTGTCGAGTGCTGTCGCAAGCTCGCTTCGGAGCACCCCGAAGTCACGCTCAACACCCTTTGCTCGGCCGATCATCACATGATCGGCTCCCGGAAGGCCGTTGGTGGACAGGATCTCGCGAGCGAGGGCGCGAAAGCGGCGCTTCATCCGATTGCGAACGACCGCGCCACCAATCTTCTTGGTGACTGTGAAACCGACCCGCATCCGCGGATCCTGGTCCTTGCGGTCCAAAACGAGCAGGACGAAGCCGGGCGTGGTGGCGCGCAGGCCGCCATTCGCGGCAAGGAAGTCAGCGCGCTTCTTGATCGTGGCTAGGCGCTGAGCTTCTTGCGGCCGCGCGCGCGCCGGGAGTTCAGCACCTTGCGGCCGCCGACGGTCGCCATGCGCGCACGGAACCCGTGACGCCGCTTGCGGACGAGATTGCTCGGCTGGAAGGTGCGCTTCATCGCTCATGCCTCTAAATTCAAAGAAAAAGGGCCGCCCGTGAGGCAGCCGCTGTCGTGCGCGCCGATAGTTGAGTGAAGCCGCCAAGTCAATTGTCCGCGCCGCCTCGAGCGGCCTTGCGGAGACCCTGGCGACGCCGCGCGCTGCGACGCCCAAGGGCGAGGTCCGCCCAGTGTCCGGCCTTGGGCTGCCAGCGCTTGAACCGCACATACCGCCGCTTGGCCCACATGCTGGTCTTCAGCACCAGTGCCAGGCCTATGCCGGCAACGACTATTCCGCCCGGACCCGGGATCGCTCCAAGCAGCGGCGAGATCAGGAGAAGGATGACGCCGAGCCCGAAGAGCGCCCATTCGACGAACGGATGGTCGATGAAGCGCCGCCAATGTCGCCGCGAGAACATGCGTATTGATGTGGTGATACACCTTCGTTGCCGCAAGCGCTCCAGAAAAGGTGATCAGCGCTTCCCCTTGGGACTCGAACTCAAGGGATCGGCTCCCTTCGGGCGATACACGATCCCTAGCGGAAATTGTCGGCGTATGCCTGGATCTTGAGCCGCACGGGCGGCGCGGGAAGGAGATGATAGTCGAGCTTATGCCTGTTGCAGTAAGCAATCGCAGCTTCCTTCGATGCGAACGGGATCCGCACCTGTGTATTGGTGTCGCCAGACCCGTTCCAGCCGGTGAGGGGATCGGGGCGAAGCGCCTGCTGCCGCTCGAACTCAAGGATCCACTTGCCGGAATTGGCTCTTCCGGACTGGGTTGTCTTGCGTTCCTGCTCGAGGATGCGGGCGATCGTCATGCGAGCGACGTGGCAAAGAGTGTCTTCCAAATCAAGTTAGAAGGCGCCGATGATCGCTGCTGCCAGGGGACACGTACGTACCTGAAGGCGCCGCCGACGCTAGGAGGAGCGCTTCGTCCTCAGCGTCGGTAGCGCGGACGCGGGATCGTCCGGCCACAAGTGCTTGGGGTACCGCCCGCGCATGTCCTTGAGGACATCCCGCCAGCTGCCGGCCCAAAAGCCGGGCAGGTCCTTGGTCGTCTGGATCGGCCGGCCGGCAGGCGAAGTGACGGC
>DATATH010000005.1:0-5490 GCA_036268895.1 Sphingomicrobium sp.
CTCCAGCGCCTCGCGCACCAGCTCGCCGAGGCGCCGGTTGGTGAGGCCTTCGGTAAGCGGGTAGACCGGCTCTCGGACGGCGGGCGCAGGCCCTTTGCCAGGCTCGCTGACTTCCGGATGGATGATCTGCCACTCGTCGCCATATTGTTCGAGCTTGCCCGAGACTATCCGCTTTTCGCCTCTGGGCAGAGTGCGCTTGGCCCAGCCGGGATTATTGAAATAGACGAGGCTGATCGCCTTGCCGTCGCCATCACACGCATAGATCCTCGTCGGCCCGCGGCCGGATCGGCTCTCGCGGCTGTCGAACGGGATCAGCTCGAGAATGACGTTGCGGCCAAGGAGCGACGCATTCGCGGCCGGGGCCTTGATGCGCTCGATCGATCCGGTCGGCAGATGATAAAGCAGATCAACGATCCTCGCGACTTGAAGCCTCTTGAGAAGCCTCGCGACCTGCGGACCCACGCCCTTGAGCGCGCCTAGCTCGGTAAACAGCGGATTGAGGATTTCGGGCCGCATTGCGATGTCTAGCCACAACGGCGGCCGTCATTCCAGCCAATGGATGGAATCGCTCGGCGGGGTGACATGAACCCGATGCGAACCTACATGCCCAACATGCCTTCCGACCCGGAACTGAAGCGCCTCGCCTGGCGCGCGCATCATCGCGGCACCAAGGAAGCCGATATGCTGATTGGTGGCTTTTTCGATGCACATCATGACTGCTGGAGCGCCGATGAGCGCGCGCTGTTCGAAGCGATGCTCGATAGCCAGGACGTCGACATCATGGCCTGGGCGCATGGAACCGCCGAACCGCCGAACCGCTTCTCGGGCCCGATGATCGAGGCGCTGAAGAAGCTCGACTATATCCGGGTTGCCCGATGACCGAGCCGCTACTGCGGCTCTTCCGCGCCGAGGATCCGCTGACCCTTGCGGGAGTGCCGACCGGCTTTCTCCCATGGCTTGCTGCCGACATCGCGCGCGCCGCCCACGCGAAGAGCGCTGGCGGCCGCGCCGTCGTGATCGTCGCCGACGAGACAGGAATGCGCGCGCTCGCCGACATGGTCCCGCTGTTCGCCCCGGAAGTCCAGGTACTCACTCTTCCCGGCTGGGACTGCCTTCCTTACGACCGTGCCTCCCCGGCACTGCGGGTCATGGCCGAGCGGCTTGCCACGCTCGGTGCGTTGCAGACCAAGCGCGACAGTCCGCAGCTCCTCGTAGCCACCGCGAGCGCTGCGACTCAGCGCCTTCTGACGCCTTTTCGAATCCGCCAGCTCGGTCGCCGAATCGCCGAGAGCGAGCGGATCGAGCGTGAAGTCCTGGTCGAGCAGCTCAACGCGCTTGGTTACCAGCGCGTGGATACGGTCGCCGAGCATGGCGAATATGCGGTTCGCGGCTCATTGATCGACCTCTTCCCGGCGGGCGAGGAGATGGCTCTTCGCCTCGATTTCTTCGGTGACGAGATCGACAGCCTTCGCCGTTTCGATCCGACGGACCAGCGGTCGACCGACCGGGCTTCAAACTTCACCCTCATGCCCGCGTCCGAGGCGTTGCTCGACGCCGAGACGATCAAGCGGTTCCGCTCGGGGTATCGCGAAAAGTTCGGCGCGACCGCGACTCAGGATCCGCTCTACCAGGCCTTGTCGAGCGGGCGGCGCATGTCCGGCATGGAGCATTGGCTGCCCTTGCTCGAAGAGCGCCTTGCAAACCTCTTCGACCATCTCGGTCCTGATGATCTCGTCGTCCGCGACGCGGCGGCCGACCAGGCGGTTGGAGGACGCCGCGAAGCGATCGATGATTATTATCGAAATCGTGTTCGCGCGATGGAGGGCGAACCCGGCAGCTATCGTCCGCTCGAACCGCACGCTCTCTATCTCTCGAAGAAGGAATGGGAAGGGGTAGAAGCCGAGCGGCCGATCCATCTCGCGTCGCCTTTTCACGAGCCCGAATCCGACCGGGTCATCGATTTCGGAGTAGAACCCGCCCGGGACTTTGCGCCCGAGCGCGCTCGGCAGGCCAATGTGTACGAAGCTGTCGCAAACCACGTCGGCGAGCTTCGAAGGGGCGCCCACAAGGTCGTGCTCGCAAGTTACACCAGGGGCTCACGCGAGCGCCTCGGCGGCCTCCTCGAGGAGCATGGACTTAGAACGCACAATCTCGCCGACAGCTGGCAGGAGGCGCTCGGCTCGAAGATTCAGCCCACGCTCCTCGTCCTTCCGCTGGACCACGGATTCACGACGCCCGATGTTGCGGTGCTCACCGAGCAGGACATGCTCGGAGACCGGCTTGTAAGACGGCGGAAAAAGAAAGCTGCAGCCGCATTCCTCGAGGAGCTTGCGACCCTCTCGCCCGGTGACCTCGTGGTCCACGCCGATCACGGAATAGGCCGCTACGAAGGGCTGACGCAAATTCCCGTCAGCAAGGTGCCGCACGACTGCGTCGCGCTCGAATATGCCCGCGGCGACAAGCTCTACGTACCGGTCGAAAATATCGAATTACTCAGCCGCTACGGCAGCGAGAGCGAGGGTGTGACGCTCGACAGCCTCGGCGGCGAGGCATGGCAGCGGCGCAAGGCGCGGATGAAGGAGCGGATCCGCGAGATTGCCGGAGAGCTCATCAAGACCGCTGCGATGCGCGCCACTCGGCCTGGAGTGATTGCAGAGCCCGACGCGAGCTACCCGGAATTTGTCAACCGCTTCCCTTACGAGGAGACCGATGACCAGGACCGCGCAATTGACGATGTGCTCGGCGATCTCGAGGCCGGCAAGCCGATGGACCGGCTGGTCTGCGGCGACGTCGGCTTCGGCAAGACCGAGATCGCGCTGCGCGCCGCCTTCGTGATGGCGATGTCAGGAAAGCAGGTGGCACTCATTTGCCCGACAACCTTGCTCGCCCGTCAGCATTACGCGAACTTCGTTGAGCGATTTCAGGGTTTCCCGATCAACATCGGCCGCTTGTCGCGCCTCGTACCCGCGGCGGAGGCCAAACGGACCAGAGAGGGGATCGCCAATGGTACTCTCGATATCGTGATCGGCACTCACGCCCTCCTCGCAAAATCGATAAATTTCAAGCGATTGGAGCTCGTAATTGTGGACGAGGAGCAGCATTTCGGAGTCACCCACAAGGAGCGCCTCAAGGCGTTGAAGAACGACGTCCATGTGCTGACGCTGACCGCCACTCCAATCCCGCGCACGCTGCAGATGGCAATGAGCGGCCTACGCGAGCTTTCGGTGATCCAGACCCCGCCGGTCGACCGTCTCGCAGTGCGCACCTATGTGACGCCGTTCGACGGCGTCGTTCTGCGCGAAGCCCTGCTTCGAGAGCATTTCCGCGGCGGCCAGAGCTTTTTCGTTGTGCCGCGCATTGCTGACTTGCCGGATATCGAGGAATGGCTCCGAACGCAGGTGCCCGAGGTGAAGTCGATCACCGCTCACGGGCAGATGAGCGCCGGCCAGGTCGAGGAGCGCATGAGCGCTTTCTACGACCGCAAATACGACCTCCTCCTCTCGACCACGATCGTCGAGAGCGGCCTTGACATCCCGAGCGCCAATACGCTGGTCGTTTATCGTTCCGACCGCTTCGGTCTTGCCCAGCTCTACCAGCTGCGCGGCCGCGTCGGGCGGTCGAAAGCGCGCGCTTATGCTTATCTCACCATGCCTGCCAGCCGCTCGATCACGGATGCCGCGCAGAAGCGCCTCCGGGTGCTGACCGAGCTCGACAGTCTCGGAGCCGGTTTCCAGCTCGCCAGTCACGATCTCGATATCCGCGGCGCCGGAAACCTTCTGGGCGACGAGCAGTCGGGTCACATCAAGGAGGTCGGGTTCGAGCTCTACCAGTCGATGCTCGAGGACGCGATCCTGGAGCTAAAAGCCGGCGGCGTGCCGACGAAGGAGGAATTCACGCCGCAGATCAGCGTCGATGCGCCAATCATGATTCCGGAGCATTATGTCCCGGATCTCGACCTCAGGATGGGACTCTATCGACGCCTCGGCGAGCTCGAGGATCGCCGGGCGATCGATGCGTTCGCGGCCGAGCTGATCGACCGATTCGGCGGGCTTCCTGAAGAAACGGCCAATCTCATGAAGATCGTCGAGGTGAAGCTCAACTGCCGCGAGGCGATGATAGCCAAGCTCGACATTGGCCCGAAGGGGGCCGTCGTGACCTTTGCCGGCGGCGGATTTCCGGATCTTTCGGGGCTGCTCGGCTACATCGAGCGGCTGAAAGGTTCGGCGAAGCTGAGGCCCGATAGCAAGATGGCCGTCGCGAGGAACTGGCCAACGCCTGATGCGCGACTGAACGGTGCATTGCAGCTCTCGCGCGGACTTTCCCGTGTTGCTGCGGCAGGCGAGAAGAAAGAGCTGGCCGCTGCCTAGCTATAGCTAAGCTGCAGAGGCAAAGCCGGTGAGCTCCTGGTGCGTCAGCGGCGGCGAGCTCCAAAAGCCCTGGTAAAGGCCGCAGCCCCAGTCCTTCAAAAGCGCCAGCTGCTCGGCGCTTTCCACGCCCTCCGCGACGACCTGGAGACCGAGCTCTCGGGCAAGGTTGATGAGCGCCTTGACGACGATCCGGTCCGGTTCGCGCCGGACGATCTCGGTCACAAGACCGCGGTCGATCTTCAGCATATCGAGCGGCAGCGTCGTCAGATAGGCGAGACTGGCGTATCCCGTCCCGAAGTCATCGACCGCAATTCTGAGGCCCGCCTCGCGCAGCGTCGCGAGACGTGCCGCAACGCTCACATGGTCGGAGAGAAGCGCGCTTTCGGTAATCTCGAGCGTGATTCGCGAAGGATCGATCCCCAGGATATCAATCTCGTCCAGGAGCCAGCGCTCGTAGCCCGCTCGGCTAATGTCTTCCGGGAGGAGGTTGATAGATATCCGAACGTTTCTAAGAGGGCCTTCCCAAACCGCCGCGCAGCTTAGCGCCTTTCGCTGCACCAGGCGGGACAGCCGTTCGCCCAGAGCGGCCGAACTTGCCCTCGAGAAGAGACTCTCCGCATCGCGTGCGGCGGCGCAACGGACCAGGGCTTCGGCTCCGGCGATCAGCCCGGTGTTCGCATCGATAATCGGCTGGAAAAGGAGATCGACCTGCTCGTGCGCAATAACCGCTTCGAGCATCAGGTCGCGCGTGGGAGAGACAGGCGGCGTTGCCCCGATGTCCGACGCCCGCCTCCCCCACTTGGTGATGCTGTCGAATGTCAGCATGTAATGGGCGCTAACGAGCGCATTGAAGGCGCGGAACCGTCTCGAGGGCGCGCGCCCCGAAACGGGACAGTGACCTTCAGTGCTGATCCTCTTATCTTGCGCCCGTCGGTGGCAGGTAAGGAGCAACGGTTGAACGCGGACGCATCCCAAGGCCAGGAGAAAGCCCTGATCGACCTGTCGAGGCGCGGCGTTGGTCTCCTGTCGTCCCACACGGAAGTTGCGACAGCCGCCGAGGAGCTACTCCGTCGAAGATACCGCTTCGCGGATGCTGATCATGCTGAAGTGCTCGTCGCGCTCG
>DATATH010000006.1:0-38143 GCA_036268895.1 Sphingomicrobium sp.
GCGCTCGAAAAGCGTCGCGGCCGGCAAGGTCAGGGGACCGATCTTCGTGCCCGGGCCGCGGCGCTCAAGGCAGCGATCCTCAAATATGGAGTGCGCTCAGGAGCTGCGGGCGCTCACGGCCCGATCTTCGCGGCCACGTTAAGCGCAAGCGCTGCTGATTTCATGGATGTCCCGCCGGGCTCCCTTTTGAAGCTCCCCTATCTCGGCTTCATCGCGCAAGACGATCACTTGTTCGTTCGGACCTACGACTGGCTGCACTCGAAAAACTATCCCTTTTCCTATTTCGACAAGCCATGGGGGCTACCGGGCACCTATCGCCTGCCATTTACGACCTCCTGGTCGGTTGCCGACCATCTCCGCCTGAAGGCGGGCCGGGCAAGGTCGCTCAAGATCCTCACCGAAAGTGTCTGGGACGGCGGAATCATCACCGAAGGGGTCAAGCCCGAGACCGGCAGGCCCGATCAGGCCGGCCTCGCCTTCGCGACTGCCGCAGGTTACATCGGCCATGCGATCTGCGAGCAGTTCTGCACGGATCGCAAACCAGAGCGCACGACGAATCCAGCACGCGCCGCCCAAAGGAACTAAAAGGGATGCACCGCTCGCGCATCAACGGCATCCTCATCGACTGCAACGTCGAGGACATCGGCGCGGCGGCGCACTTCTGGGCCGAAGCGCTCGGGCGGCCGATCGATCCGGATCATCAGGGGACCCGCGGCGATTACGTGATGCTGGAAACTCCGGAAAACGAGATCAGTGTCCAGATCCAGCGCGTCGAACACGAAAGCCGGGTGCACATCGACATCGAGAGTGACGACATTCCGGCCGAGGTCGC
Source organism: Sphingomicrobium sp. (assembly GCA_036268895.1). Taxonomy (GTDB): domain Bacteria; phylum Pseudomonadota; class Alphaproteobacteria; order Sphingomonadales; family Sphingomonadaceae; genus Sphingomicrobium. The sequence continues at coordinate 833 of DATATH010000006.1, forward strand.
TCGGCTCGAAAAACTCGGCGCAACCATCGACAAGGAGATGGAGAGGTGGGTGGTGATGCGCGCTCCGAGCGGCCAGCGCTTCTGCATCGTCCGAGTCCAGCGCGACGGCTTTGAGAAAACCGCAAATAGCTGGGAATAGCCAAAGGTGAAATTGCCTATCGCTGCAATTGCAGTCGCCCTTCTCGGCGCCGCTCCAGCGCCAAGGCTCAATCCGGACACGGCGGCCTGGTGGGGATTGACCGCCGAACTTTCGAATGACCGGATGGAGGGGCGCGATACCGGGTCGCCCGCCTACTTGCGTGCCCGACATCAACCTCGACCAGCTGCGGCCGAATGCGCCGGCATGGAAGCCCGCAAGCGCTCTTGAGCTCCGCTAAAGCTCGAGTGTTGTCGATTCTTCCCTGGGTTCGCGAAATTCGCCGCTGGATTCCGAGCGGTCAGTGGTTCGGACCGAAAGCCTCTCGCGCGCATAGAATCCGATGGCCGCGGCGCTGAGGCCGGCCGCAGCTCCGACGGCGAGAGCCCAGCGCGGACTGGCGGCATCGGCGACCCAGCCGACGATCGGCGCTCCGACGGGCGTGCCGCCAAGGACCACGGCCAGCCTTAGCGCCATTACTCTGCCGCGCATCGCCGGCTCGGTCGAAAGTTGCATCAGGGTGTTGCTCGTGTTGGTGAACGTGAGGGCCGCGGCGCCGATCACCACCAGCGAAGCGCCGAACAGCCAGTAATTGGGGGCAATCGCGGCAAAGACGAAGCCGACGCCGAACACCGCCGAGCCATAGAGCAGGTAGAGAAACCTCGGCTTGTCGCGCCCGGCGCCGAAGAGGGCGCCCGACATGGTGCCGATCGCCATGATCGATGAAAGAACCCCATAGCCCCGCGCGCCCGAATGGAAGACGCGCACCGCCATCGTCGAGACGAAGATCGGAAAGTTGAATCCGAAAGTGCCGATCAGGAACAGCATGATGAGCGTGGTCCGAAGATCGGTGCGATTCCAGACGTAATGGAAGCCTTCGGTGAGGCTGCTTCGGGTTCGCTGTGCACGTGCCTTGGAATGCAGCTCGGAAACGTGAAGAAAGCGCAGCGAGATCAAAACTGCAGCGAACGAAATGCCGTTGATGAGGAAAGCCCAGCCGGTACCGACCGACGCGATGACGAGGCCGGCAACGGCGGGTCCCACCATTCGGCCGCCGTTGAACGAAGTCGAATTGAGGGCGACCGCGTTCGGAAGGTCGGCATCGCCGACGAGCTCGCCAACGAATGTCTGGCGGGCGGGTGCATCGAACGCGGAGGCGCAGCCGAAAAGGAAAGCGAAGAGGTAGACCTGCCAGAGCCGAACGACGCCGATCACGGTAAGGAGCCCGAGAACGAGCGCGAGCGCTCCCATCGCCGCCTGCGTCGCCATCAGGAGCTTGCGCTGGTTGTAATGGTCGGCTGCAAAGCCGGTCCAGGGAAGGAGGAGAAGCTGCGGCCCGAATTGCAGCGCCATGACAATACCAACGGCCGATGCGCTGTTGTGCGTCAGCTGGGTGAGGACGAGCCAGTCCTGGGCCGTGCGCTGCATCCAGGTGCCGACGTTCGAAACAAGAGAGCCCGCCGCCCAGACCCTATAATTGAACACTCGGAGCGAGCGGAATGTCGCCGATGGATTCATTGCCTCGACAATGACCGGCACGTGAAAATGGTCCAGCGGGAGCAAGCCTTTCGAGCGTGACCGTTTAGCGGTTAACCGCTAACCTCCTGTTTACCAAGGGATTGACGATGCCCTCGCGTTGCGCTGTTCAATTGAAACGGCAATTTTGACCCTTAAGCGTTGTGGGGCTTCGATGAAGATTTGGACGATTGCGGCGTTTGCTTCCGCACTTCTCGCCGCCTGCTCGACGGCTCCCCAACGACCAAGGATCGCCGAGGCGCCGCCGGCGCCCGTGGTCAATAATGCGGTCCCCTATCAATGGACCCTCGGTAATGCTCCCCAGGCTCACAAGGACATGGTAGCCGAGTTCGGCAAGGTGGGTCTGACTCCAGGTCAATATGTCTGGGCGAGCTCGGTTCCTGGTGACGGCGAGACTCGGATCGTGATCGACCGCCTAACTCAGATGGCTTACGTCTACCGGGCCGACAAGCTCGTCGGCGCGGCGAGCATCTCCACCGCGAGGCAGGGGCATATCACTCCGCTCGGCGAATGGACGATCCTCGAAAAACGCCCATTCTACCGCTCGAAGAAATACGACAATGCGCCGATGCCCTGGATGGAGCGGTTCGACGAATATGGAACGGCGTTCCACGGCGGCGCGAACCCGGGCTATCCTGCGAGCCACGGCTGCATCCGGATGCCCGTAAAGTTCGCTGAAAAGGTCTATGGCCTCACCAAAGTCGGAACCAAGGTCATCATCGAGGGCTGACTGGCCCAGGACCCGTCCGGCGATAGCGCGAGGCTCAGCTGCCTAGCTGCGGCCACGCCCGCGCGGCGTCGTTCCTTGCGTTGCGCTCGCCATGGGATCTTCGACATCGGGTGAAGCGGGCGAGGTTTCGGCCTCGGCCTGGGCGAGCCCTGTGGGATCGGCCGAGAGGCCGCTCTGGGTCATTCCCGTCCGGAGCGGTTGAACGCTGCTATGGCGCTCGCGCCTCCACGCGTTGAAATCGCTGTGGAACTGGCGCTCTCGCTCGCGGCAAAAATCCTCATAATCGCGGTCGAGCTCGCTCATGTGCCGGTCGCGCCAGCTGCGATAATGATCGTCGGGGTTCGTGCTGAAATTGCGCCGGCCCTCGTCATATTCGCCCTGCCAGCTGCGATCGCTCGAGCGGCCCTCATTCGAAGCTCGGTCCCAGCCGCCGAACATCCTACCTCTGTCGCGATCGGTGCCGCGCCAGCCTTCGTCGCGGGCGCGCCAATCGGGCTCGCGCCGGTTGCGGCCCCGCTCGTCGCCCCGGTCCGGGTCGAATTCCCCGTGAACCCGATTGCCGTCGCCGAGATAGCTGTGCGCCATGTCCAATTCCTCCTTTGCTCGAGATGTTTAAGGCCCCTTGGGGACTTGGCGGCTAAACGAATGGCTCTGCGATTGGGATGCGCCCGAGCCTCGCCTGCGAAAGGTGCTTCAGCGCAGCAGCAGGTGCGTTCAGCGCGCAGCCTGCTGGCGGTGCACGGGGATCTCGAGTGAGGTGAGCAAGCCCGGCCGATTGTCTTGGAGGTGTAGCTCCCCGTCGTGGAGGTGGGCAATCGACTGGGCGAGCGCGAGGCCAAGGCCGGCACCCTCATCCGAGCGGCTCGAATCGAGGCGCCCGAACCGCTTCATGGCTTCCTCGCGCCGGTTGAGAGGGATTCCCGGGCCCCGGTCCGCTACCTCGATCCGGATGCGCTTCTCTCCGGGCTGGACCCGGACGTCGATCTCGCCCCCCTTCGACCCGTAGCGGATCGCATTTTCAAGCAGGTTGCTGAGGGCCTGGGCGAGCAGCTGCCGATGACCGAACAGGGGAACCGCCCGATCGGGACGATCGAACCTCAGCGCTGCGCCGCGCTCGTCGGCGAGCGGGTCGTACATTTCCGCAAGCTCGGCTGCGAGCTCGCGGACATCGAACCAGGCGAACTGGTTGCGGCCAGTGAGCGCTTCCGAGCGGCTGATCTCGAGCACCGTGGTGAGAATCCGGATCAGGGCATCGGCGTTTCGAACGACGCTCCCAAGGAGTTCCTCCTGCTCATTTGGATCGCTGGTCTGTGCTGCGGCATGGGCGGCCGAGCGAAGCCGGCTGACGGGCGATCTCAAATCGTGAGCGAGCGAATCGGTGAGCAGCCTCAGTTCCTCCATCAGCGTGCTGATCCGGTCGAGCATGGCGTTGATCTGGAGTCCCAGCCGGTCGAAAGAATCTCCCGCACCCGAGAGTGGAACACGCTGAGAAAGGTCGCGGGCGCTGATCCGGTTCGCGACCGCCGCGATCTGGCCGATCCGGCGCGAGACGTAATGGGCAAGGATCATTCCGCACAAAAGGCCCAGGAGCCCGGCGACGGCGAGCGCCAGGATCAACGAGCGCTCGAGCGTTGCGCGGAATGCGAGCCCCTCGCCAACAAGACGGCCGCTGACGAGCCATTCCCCGCCGGCGAGGCGGCTGATCACGATTTCCGCGACGTGCGGGCTCGGCTGGCCGCGAAGCCGGATGACCGCACTATGATATCCCTCCTGCATCGACTGGACCGCAGGACCGGTTGCGACATTGCCCTTGAGCTCGCCGCCGCCCCTGGAAATGAGCGCGACCGCGGTTTGGGGATCGGCATAGGCGAGCGTGTCGTCGATCGCCTCGTTGAGCGCAGTCTTTCCGCCGGTGCGGTAGACGTCCGTCAGGACCTTCGATTGCTCGGCGACCTGCCGGTGAAGGCTCGCGACTGCCTCGTCGTGCGTGCGCTCGTAGATGAAGCCGATGACGGCAAGGTTCGAGAGGAGCGCGAGAAGCCCTGCGAGAAGCGCGATTCGAAGAGTGGTCGGCATGGAAGGAGGCTCTTACCGCCTTAGGCGGCGAGCATGTAGCCCGCGCCCCTCACGGTATGAAGGAGCGGCTTCTCGAAGCCTTCGTCGAGCTTCCTCCTCAGCCGGCTCACGTGGACGTCGATGACGTTCGTACCGGGATCGAAGTGATAGTCCCAGACCTGCTCGAGAAGCATCGTCCGAGTGACGACGCGACCTTCGTTGCGGGCGAAATATTCGAGCAGGAGATATTCGCGCGGCTTCAGATCCAGTTTCTTGCCGGCCCGTTTGACCGACCTCGAAAGCGGATCGATCTCGAGATCGCCCACCGTCAATCGGTGGTCGGCCGGATCGACGCGAGACTCTCGCCGGCGCAGGAGAGCGTTCACCCTGGCCAGCAGTTCGGCGAACGAGAATGGCTTCACGAGATAATCGTCGGAGCCGCATTCGAGGCCTTCGATCCGGTCACCGACCGAGGCGAGTGCGGAAAGGATGAGGACAGGCGTCTCGATATGCGCAGCTCTCAGCGCCCGAAGAACCGACAGTCCGTCAAGGACGGGCAGCATCCGGTCGAGAATGATGAGGTCGAAGCTTCCGTCGGTGGCCCTGAACAGGCCGTCCTGGCCGTTCGTCGCCTGTTCGACGCTGTGGCCCTCCTGCGTGAGCCCCTTGGCGAGATATGACGCGGTCTCGCGATCGTCCTCAACCAGAAGGATCTTGCGGCCCATTCGCGCTTCAGCTCCCTAGCTCTTTTCGGTGTCTTATATGGTTCCGCACGGCGCCGGGAGGGAGTCTCACCGCAGCGCCGTGCGAAAATCCAGCTCGATGTTACTGCTGAGTCGAGTTGCTGTCCGCGTCCGACGCCTTGGCCGGAGCCTTCTTCGCCATCGCGTGCTTTGAGGCCTTCTTGCCCTTTTTGGCCTTCTTGGCCTTCTTGGCCTTGTGCATGGTCGTCTTGGAGGTCGTCGTGTTGCCCTTGGTCGAGACGGTCGTCGTCGCCTTGGTCGTGCCCGACTTGGTCGTGACCGTCTTGGTCGACGCCGGGGCCGCCTTGCCGGCAGCAAGGGACGGGGTTGCAAGGATTGCCAGAACCGCAACCGAACTGATCAGTTTTTTCATGCATTCCTCCTTGTTCCCGGCATTAGATGCGCCGGCGATCTGCCAGATATTTATGGGCAGGTCTCACCGCCGTTTCACGGCCATTAAAGCTTGTTCATCGGCACTCTTTTCAATGCGCTTTTGCCTGAAAAGGAGCGCCCCGCTAGGGTTTGCCAAACATGATTGCTCAAAAGACCCGCTACGCCCTTCGCTCACTCCTCTTCCTCGCCGAGGAGCAGGGCGGTGCGCCCGTGCAGCTGGCGCGGATCGCCGAGACACAGCGCGTTCCCCCCAAATATCTCGAGCTCATCATGCTCGACCTCAAGAAGGCCGGGCTCGTGAAAAGCGCTCGGGGACCAAAGGGCGGCTACAGGCTCACCCGCCCTGCCGAGCAGATCTCGTTCGGAGAGATCGTCCGGACGATGGAAGGTCCGATTGGCCTCGTTTCCTGCGCGAGCGTCAATTTCTACGCTCCATGCGGCGACTGCCACGATGAAGCGAACTGCGCGATCCGCCGCGCGTTCGCCATCCTTCGCGACCAGAGCACGCAGGTTCTGGATTCGATTTCGCTCGCCGAAGGAGCGCAATGGGAGGAGCGCCTCGGCGTCGAGAAATAGGCCGCAGCTAAAAGCGCGCGGCTGGATATCTATTGCGGACTGGTGTCGCTGGTCTTGGGTTCGGTCTTTTCCTTTTTCGCCTTCTGGTCCTTTTTCGCCTTCTTTGCGTCGGCGGCCATGGCATCCTTGGAGGCGTTTGGATCCGCTGTCATCGTCTGGTCGGTCCCGTTTGAAGGAGCAGCGGTGGTGGTCGCTGCAGGAGCGGCTCCGGTCTGGCCCTGGCTTGCTCCTGGCGGTTGTGTCGACTGGGCCGCCGCAGCCCCACCGATGAGCATAGTCGCGGCTCCAAGAAGCATGATCGTGTTCATCCTTCGTCCTTTCCTCGTCGCTGTTTTCTGATCCGCCTGATTTCTTTGATCTGCCTGGCGGCGAAGACCCGAACCGCGCCGCGCCTTTCGGTTCCCGTTAATCATGGGATTGTCGGCGGCTCGTGCTTGCGCCGGGCTTTGCTGCACCGCACTCAAGCGGCTAGAAGCCCCCCATGTCGACTTTCACCATCGACACGAGCACGAGCCGGGCGACACCTTCGCCCGTTCCCGGCAAGCGGATGACTGCGCCCTCGATCCGCGCGCGAAAGGCGCCCAACGGCAATTACTACAGAACCGAGCAGCCGATCGTGATGCTGACCGCTTACACGATGCGCATGGCGCAATTGCTCGATCCGCATTGCGACATGCTGCTTGTCGGCGACAGCCTTGGCCAGGTGATCTACGGCCTTCCTTCGACGATACCGGTCACGATGGAGATGATGTGCGCCCATGGCGCCGCAGTGGTCCGCGGAAGCTGGCATGCGCTGGTCGCCGTCGACATGCCCTTTGGAAGCTATGAAGCCTCGCCCGCGCAGGGGTTCGAGTCCGCGGCGCGGATACTGAAGGAAACCGGCTGCGCAGCGGTAAAGCTCGAGGGCGGCGAGGCGATGGCCCCGACAATCGATCTCCTGACCCACCGCGGAATCCCGGTAATCGGCCATGTCGGGCTTACCCCCCAGGCGGTAAACGTGCTCGGGGGCTATGGCGCCCGGGGCCGGGAGGAGCGCGAGGCGGAAAGGATCATTGCCGATGCGAAGGCGGTTGCCGACGCAGGCGCGTTCTCGATCGTCGTCGAGGGGGTGATGGAGCCGATTGCGACCGAGGTCGCAAGGAGCGTTGCTCCGCCGGTGATCGGGATCGGGGCTTCGGCCGACTGTGACGGTCAGGTTCTGGTGATCGATGACATGCTCGGAATGTTCGAGCGCACTCCAAGGTTCGTGAAGCGCTACGACGATCTCGCAGCCCGGATCGGCGAAGCGGCGCGCACCTATGCCGACGAGGTGCGCTCGCGAAGCTTCCCGACGGCGGACCAGACCTACCGGGCGAAGACTTAACTGCTTTGCCTTTCCCGCGACAGCCGCTAGACGATCCGCCGCCAGCTTCCATTCATCTCGGGTGGGGAAGTGGAGCGGTCGGCAAGAGGATTCCCGAGCGAACGGACTGAAGGAACGTCTTTGGCGCAACCCCCAGATATAACGGACACATTCGTTCGCGAGGTTGACGAGAACCTCCGGCGGGACCGCTTTCGCGACTTCTTCAAGCACAACACCGGCTGGCTGATCGGTGGAGTGGTGCTGTTCCTTGCCGCAAGCGGCGGGATCATCTGGTATCAGCAGCACCGCGAGCAGGTCGCCGAGCAGCATGTCGAGCAGCTCGCTCAGATCTACAAGGACATCGGGGTCGGCAACACCTCGAAGGTCGCGCCGCAGCTCGACGATCTGTCGAAGAGCCAGAGCAAGGCCGTTCGTGCGACTGCCCTTTTCACGCGCGCGGCATTCGCCGTCGAGCAGAATGACCAGAAACTGGCAGTCGCGACCTACCAGAAGATCGCCGACGACAGCTCGCTTCCCGATGCCTATCGCAACGCGGCTCTCATCCGCCAGACCGCGCTCGAATTCGACCAGCTTGGGCCGCAGCAGGTCATTGCCCGCCTGCAGCCGCTTACCAAGCCTGGTAATCCCTGGTTCGGATCGGCCGGCGAGATGACCGCGCTTGCACTCATCAAGCAGGGCAAGAGCGGAGAGGCGGGCCAGCTGTTCGCTTCGATCGCCAAGGACAAGGACGTGCCACAATCGATCCGCGAGCGCTCGATCCAGATCTCGGGAAGCCTCGGGGTCGATGCCAGCGCCGCGCTCGGACCGCAGGCCCAGTAGGACAACAATGATCAAATCCAAGAATTTCCGGATCGCATTGCTCGTTGCCGTGGCCCTTGCCGCGAACGGCTGCGGCATTTTCAAGAAGGGGCACAAGCCGATGACCCCGGTCCTTGGCGAGCGCATTCCGGTCCTCACCAACGAGAACGCGATCGAGGTCGATCCGGCAACGCAGGCGCTGCCGTTCAGTCTTCCCGCGCCGGTCGAGAATGCGAGCTGGACGGAATCGGGAGGCAGTCCGACCAATTCGATGGGCCATCTCGCGCTCGGAAGGGCGCTCCAGCCGGCGTTCACGGTGCAGGCGGGCCGCGGAAGTAGCCTGACGGCGCGGCTCGCCGCGCCACCGATCGTCGCCAACGGCAGGGTCTATGCGATGGACACGCTGGGCGCCGTGCGCGCGTTCGATGCCCGGACCGGCGCCCAGATCTGGGCAAGCCGGACTCCCGACATCAAAGGGAAAGAAGAGGCGCTCTACGGAGGCGGAATAGCCTATGACAACGGCCGCATTTTCGCGACCAATGGCCTTGGCTACGTCTCGGCGCTGAGCGAACAGACCGGCGGAATTCTCTGGAAGGTGCGACCAGGGGGACCGCTTCGCGGCGCACCGACGGTCGCCAATGGCGCCCTCTACTTCATCAGCCAGGACAATCAGATCTACGCGCTCAAGGAGGATGACGGCTCGACCAACTGGTCGCAGGCCGCATCGCTCGAAATCGCCGGGATATTCGGCGCCGCGTCGCCCGCCGTTGGCCAGGGCACGGTGGTCGCCGGATTCTCATCCGGCGAGCTCAATGCCTATCGCTACGAAAACGGGCGCCAGGTGTGGGGAGACCAGCTCCAGAGGACGAGCATCTCGACCAGCGTTTCGTCGCTGACGGACATCGACGCCGACCCGGTGATCGACAACGGCCAGGTGTTCGCGATCGGTGCGGGCGGCCGAATGGTGGCGCTCGACATCCTCTCCGGCCAGCGCATGTGGGAGCTCAACGTCTCGGGAATTTCCACGCCCTGGGTCGCGGGCGACTGGGTGTTCGTCGTGACCAGCGAAGACAAGCTCCTGTGCATCTATCGCCAGAACGGGCACATTCGCTGGATCAACCAGCTGCCGCAGTTCCTCAAGCCCAAGTCGAAGAAGGGCGACATCGATTATTCCGGGCCGGTTCTTGCAGGCAACCGGCTGATCATCACCGCCTCGAACGGAGAGGTCATCCAGCTCGATCCCGACACCGGCAATTACCAGTCGAAGTTCACCATCGGCACGCGGGTCAGCCTCCCGCCGGTGGTCGCCGGATCGACCCTCTACATCTACGACGACCAGGCTAAGCTACACGCCTATCGCTAGGAGCCGTTTTAGCTCCTCGCAATGAGGCAAGTCTTCGTTTAGGCGCACGCTCATGCCACTTCCGACCGTCGCGATCGTCGGCCGGCCCAATGTCGGCAAGTCCACTCTGTTCAACCGCCTGGTCGGCAAGCGCCTCGCGCTGGTCGACGACCTGCCCGGCGTGACCCGCGATCGCCGCGAAGGCGAGGCGAAGCTCCTCGGCCTTGACTTCCGGGTGATCGACACGGCGGGGTTCGAGGACGAGGACGATCAGACGCTGCCGGGACGGATGCGAAGGCAGACCAAGGCCGCGGTTCGTGATTCCGACGCGGCACTGTTCCTGGTCGACGCCCGGGAGGGCGTGACCCCGCTCGACGAAGAGATCGGCCGCTGGCTTCGGGCGGAAGCCACGCCGGTCATCCTCGTCGCCAACAAGGCGGAAGGAAGCGCGAGCCAGTCCAGGCTTCTCGAGGCGTTCCGGCTGGGACTTGGCGAACCGGTCGCGATCAGTGCCGAGCATGGTGAAGGGATCGCCGACCTGTTCGACGCCATTCGCCCGCACGTCGAACATGAGCGTTTCAAGGCCGAGGAGGTGGATGCCAGGCGCCGCGAGGCGCTGAAGCTCGCAATCGTTGGACGGCCGAACGCGGGCAAGTCGACGCTCGTCAACAAGATGGTCGGGGAGGAGCGGATGATCACCGGGCCCGAGGCCGGGATTACCCGCGATTCGATCAGTATCGACTGGGAGTGGGACGGCCGGCCGGTGCGGCTGGTCGACACTGCGGGCCTCAGGAAGCGCGCGAAGGTCGACGACAAGCTCGAGCGGCTTTCGGCTGCCGACGCCAAGCGCGCGATCGACTTTGCCGAGGTCGTCGTGCTTCTGCTCGATGCGACGCGCGGCCTTGAATCGCAGGATCTTAAAATCGCCAACCAGGTGATCGAGGAGGGCAGGGCGCTGATCATCGCGGTGAACAAGTGGGATATTGCCGAAAACGCTTCAGCCTTGTTCAACGGGATCAAGGGCGCGCTTGGCGAGGGGCTGGCACAGCTTCGCGACGTCCCCTTGCTCACCGTGTCGGCAAGGACGGGCAAGGGCATCGAGACGATCCTCAAGGTCGCGTTCGAGCTGAGGGACGCCTGGAACAGGCGCGTTCCGACGGGTGAACTCAACCGCTGGTTCGAGGAGGCCGTCGAGGCCAATCCGCCGCCCGCGCCCAGGGGAAAGAGGATCAAGCTTCGCTACATCACCCAGGTGAAGAGCCGGCCACCCTCGTTCGTCGTATTCGGCAACCGTCTCGAGGAGCTTCCGGAGAGCTACCGGCGATACTTGCTGAATGCGATGCGCCGCGACCTTGGTCTCGGACCAGTACCCCTTCGGCTAGACTTTCGCGGTCGCTCGAACCCGTTCGACAGGAGCCGGCGATAAGGCAAATTTTACCCTTTCACTCCTATTTTCGGTAGTTGTGGGACGATTGCCGGCGCCAGCCGGCGCTTGAGGAGCAGGATGTGACCGACGAGGCTCGGGTCGTTGACTGGGGACATTTCGAGAGGAGCCGTGCCGAGCTCGGCCCAGGCTTCATCCGCATCCTCAGCTATTTCAAGGAGGACGGCGTCAAATCGATCTCGCAGATCGAGCAGGCGATGCACGAGCAGAACACGCCCGCGCTCATCATCCCGGCGCACACTCTGAAGGGCGAATCGCGCCAGCTCGGAGCCGAGCCGCTGGCCGAGATAGCCGAGCTGATCGAGACGACCGCGCGTTTCTGCGTCGAGACCCACCGGTTCCCGGACGAGCTCGTTCCCGAGGTCGTCGAGCTGAGGCGCCTGTTTGATCGAACCATCGAGCTGTTCGACAAGGCCACCAACCCGCTGGTCAGCCGAAGCGGCGGGTCGCGCGCCTTCGGGCGGAAGGCGAACAACCAGAGCTTCGGCCGAATCTAACGTTCGCCCTGGCGCAGGTCAGCGAACTGAACACTATCCCCGCCCAGAGCGGAGATCCTTTTCGGATCGCGAGCTTCAGGCCCCGACCAGATGTTGTCGACTGAGCAGACCTTCACGTCGACGAGGCCGATTGGAAGAGCGAGCTCGCGGATCTAGAATTCCGGTGTCAGTTCGCTTTCCATCAGCTTCGAAAAGAAGCCCTCGTGCGCGGCCTTGAGATCAAAGAGGCTCGCCGAGAAGCCAGGCCCCTCGACGGCGCTGCCACCGGTCTCGCCGATCCGGGCGGCAAAGATGTTCGATGCGCCCGCGCGGGCTATGACCCCGTCGGGATCGCTCGTCGTCACGAGGATGCGCCCCTGGTCCTCGCCGAACATGATCGCTGCCGGATTGGCGGCGGTCGGGAGGCTGACGCTCGCCCCGATGCCGCCGCCAAGCGCCATTTCGGCAATCGCGACGAGTGCGCCGCCGTCGGCGATGTCGTGGACCGCGGATACGAGCCCTGCGGCGATGAGCTGGCGGACAAGCTCGCCGACGCGCCGCTCGACTGCGAGGTCGACCGGAGGCGGCCGTCCCTCGCGGCGTCCATGGCAGACGTCGAGCCAGAGAGACTGGCCGACGTGACCGGTCGAATGGCCGAGCAAAATGAGGCTCTCGCCTCCTGATTTGAAGGCAATCGTTGCCGACTTCTCCCAATCCTCGAGAAGCCCGACACCGCCGATTGCCGGTGTCGGAAGGATCGCCAGGCTCGAGCCGTCCTCGTTCCTGGTCTCGTTGTAGAGCGAGACGTTGCCGCTGACGACCGGGAAGTCGAGCGCCCGGCAGGCTTCGGCCATTCCCTCGATGCAACCAACCAACTGGCCCATGATCTCGGGCCGCTGGGGGTTGCCAAAATTGAGGCAGTCGGTGATCGCGAGCGGCTTGGCTCCGACAGACGAGAGGTTGCGGTAAGCTTCAGCGACAGCCTGCTTCCCGCCCTCGACGGGGTCGGCATAGCAATAGCGCGGGGTGACGTCGGTGGTGATCGCCAGCGCCTTCTTCGAGCCGTGCACCCGAACGACCGCTGAATCGCCGCCCGGCCGCTGCACCGTGTCGGCGCCGACCGACTGGTCGTACTGCTCCCAGATCCAGCGGCGGCTCGAGAGGTTGGGCGAGGCCATCAGCTTCAAGAGGTCTGCAGCAATATCGGGCTGTTCTGGAATCTCCGTCAGCGGCTCGGGCGCGCTTGGAATGACGTAGGGCCGCTCGTAGCAGGGCGCCTCGTCCGCCAGCGGTCCGAGCGGGATATCGGCGACACTCTCGCCATTCCAGATGAGCTCCATCCGACCGGTGTCGGTCACTTCGCCGATGACCGCGAAATCCAGTTCCCATTTCTTGAATATCGCCTCGGCCTCGGCTTCGCGCCCGGGCTTCAGGACCATGAGCATTCGCTCCTGGCTCTCGGAAAGCATCATTTCATAAGGCGTCATTCCGGTTTCGCGGCACGGCACCTTGTTCATGTCGAGAAGAATTCCGACGCCGCCCTTGCTCGCCATTTCTACGCTCGAGGAGGTGAGGCCTGCCGCTCCCATGTCCTGGATCGCAACGATCGAATCTGACGCCATGAGCTCGAGACAGGCCTCGATAAGCAGCTTTTCGGTGAACGGATCGCCGACCTGGACTGTCGGGCGTTTCTCTTCACTGTCCTCCGAGAAATCGGCGCTCGCCATGGTCGCCCCGTGGATTCCGTCGCGCCCGGTCTTCGAGCCGACATAGACAACTGGGTTTCCGATGCCTGCAGCCGCCGAATAGAAGATCCGGTCGGTTCTCGCGACGCCGACGGTCATTGCGTTGACGAGGATGTTCCCGTCATAGGCCGCGTCGAAATTGACCTCTCCGCCCACGGTCGGGACCCCGACGCAATTGCCGTAACCGCCGATCCCGGCGACCACGCCTGCAACGAGGTGGCGGGTTTTGGGATGTTTGGGGGAGCCGAACCGAAGCGCATTCATGTTCGCGACCGGCCGGGCACCCATGGTGAAAACGTCGCGAAGAATCCCGCCGACGCCCGTTGCCGCCCCCTGGTAGGGCTCGATGTAGGAGGGATGGTTGTGGCTCTCCATCTTGAAGATGGCCGCATCGCCGTCACCGATGTCGATGACGCCGGCATTTTCGCCCGGTCCCTGGATGACCCAGGCCGCGGACGTTGGCAGCTTCTTCAAATGGACTCGGGAGCTCTTGTAGCTGCAATGCTCTGACCACATGACCGAGAAGATCCCGAGCTCGACGAGGTTCGGTTCGCGCGAGAGCGCCTCGAGGATCGTTTGATAGTCCGCGTCGCTAAGGCCGTGCTCGGCGATCATTTCGGCGGTAATGCGGGGAGCGTCGAGGACTTCCATGGGCGGCCCTTAGCGTTGTCGGCGAAGCGCCGCCAGCGCAAGGCGGCCGGGTTTGGAGCGACTCCGGCAAGAGCAGTATTGGGACCTTCGCCGGACAGGGGCCAATTCTAGGGAGCAGAGCGATGACCAAGCCAATTCCGGACGGGTACCGAAGCGTCAATCTCATCCTGACCGTCGATGACGGGACGCGAGCGATCGATTTCTACAAGCAGGCATTTGCAGCGAAGGAGATTTCGCGGCTGCCGATGGGCGACAAGGTCGGCCACGCCGAGCTTCAGATCGGCGACACGAGAATCATGCTCAACGACGAATTCCCCGAGCACGGCAATCTTGGCCCGAACTCGCGCGGCGGCACCACGGTCGGCCTCGTCATCTACACCGACGACGTCGATTCGGCGTTCAAGACAGCGCTCGAGGCCGGCGCGACTGAGACAATGCCGGTCAGCGACCAATTCTGGGGCGACCGAATGGGCACCCTCACCGATCCCTTCGGCCACAAGTGGAGCATCGCGACCCACGTCGAGGACGTGCCTCACGAAGAGTATGCCGAGCGAATGGCCGCCTCGCAGCAGCGTCAGACAGAGACCGTCTGATCCTTATTGCACCAAGGTGGTTCGGGTCGGTTCAGACGTCATGTCGCTCATATTTGACGCCTGAAAGAATGAAGGTCTGGGGGCGGCCGTCGATGAAATTTGTGAACGAGCCTCGCTCGGGCGACCAGCTTTCATCGCCGATGCGCCACAGATTCTCGGCAATCCGCGTCATCGGTGTCTCGGTGCCAGCCCACAATTTGCCGCCGCGTTCCACGATCGGCGCAAGTCCGTTCCAGGGGCTGTCGTTTACATAGCGGCCGGCAAGCTTTGCGAGCTGCGGGTCCGACGCTGGCAATCGCGCTCTCGATCCGGAGCGAAGATAGGTGTCCGGACCCCAGCTCACCGCGCTCACGGAATTGGCCTTGCGCTCGAAGAGAAGGCTGAAAGCGCGAAAACGCGGATGCGTGGTCCGGAACAGCTCCCCGTCCCACTGCAGGAGCGGGGCTAAGAGTCCCCCTGAAACGATGGTCAGCGGATTTCCGGGGCGGACTTCGAACGAGCCCGAGGGTCCCTCGTAGGTTCCGATGTAGAGGCCTGCATCCGCGAGCGGAGCGTCGAGAGGTGGCGGGCTTGGAAGCGTCCGTCCCGCGGCCGCGTCCGTCAGTGCATCGACCGCGAAGCGCGTCAGAAGTCGCGGCCGGTATTCGGCAAAGGCGCTGATGTTCGAGCTCGCGAATGCACCGGCACCGCTCGCGACGTCGACGTGGAAGGAGGAGGAGAAGCTGACCATTCCGCCGGTGTGATGGAGATAGGAACGGCCGTGTGCTGCGACGTGCATGAAGCCGTTGCCATAGGCCATGTCGCGGCTATCGCTTTGAACCGAGTGCGTCGTCAGAGCGCGGCCGAGCTCTGCCGAGAGGCCGAGGCCTCCGCGGCCCTGGGCTGCGTTGGCGATCGAGCGCAGCAGATGCATCATGTCGTCGGCGGTCGAGGCGACGTCGCCTGCGCCGAAGGTAACGTCGACCCAGGCCGTGGGCGCGAGTGGGATCCCGAGCGCGAACGGCTCCTCGTCCGCCGCTTCATACCCTTGGGCATAGAGCGTTCGATCCGCGCCGGTGATCGCCCCCCTCGACCGGCTCATTCCGAGCGGCAGGAAGAGGCGATCTTCCAAAATCCGCGAGAGCGGCTTTCCTCCGAGATGTTCATTGAGCTTGCCGAGAATCTCGTAGCCGGTGTTCGAATAATGCCAGTGGGCCCCCGGCGCGTAGGCGGTCCAGAGGCCGCCTTCGGGAAAGGCCGGAGCGTCGGCGGGAAGGCCGGCGACATGGTCGAGCAGGTGCTGGATCTCGATCATATTTCCCGGCGGGAGCGGGATTGTCGGAAGAAGGTCGCTGATCCGGTCGGTGAGGTGCAGCCGGCCTTCCTGGACGAACTGGTAAAGGACGGCCGCATTCATCAGCTTGCTGATCGATCCGACCTGGAAGAGCGTGTCGGGAGTGATCGGCGTTCGAGCGTCGGCGTTAGAGTAGCCGAAGTTCATGACCGTGCTGAACCCATCGGGGCTGGTTACCCCGAGGGTCATTCCGGGAAGCCGGAAATGCTGCAGATGCGCTTCGCCGTAGGCGCGGATCGCGCCAAGCGCGGCGGCCTGCTTTGGATCCTGGGCGAAGGCCGGGGCGACGAGCTGGCTCGAGAGCGCGAGAGTCAAAGCTCCGCCGGCGAATGCGCGCCTGCTGATATCCATGAAAAACCCTCCGCGGCCAGCTGTTCAGGGGCGCGGAGGGAGAGTCAAGATTGCGTCAGGTGTCGCAGCTCTGGGCCGGGTGCCCGGGCACTGCGATTTTGGCCGACGAGGATGTCGGCCCGCCTTCGACGGAGTATCCGCCGGCGGCCGACATCGGCTTTCCTGGCTCGGCCGCGGTGACCTGCGTCGCCGCGCCTTGGCCGACGTGGACGTTGGCCGACTTGTTGTCGGACAGATAGTCGACCGTGACGACGCTGTTGTCGGCGCAGCGGTAGAGCTTGGTTGCGACGATCGACGGGGGAAGCTGGACAGTCGCATTCTTTGCGCTGTTGCTCTCGCCCGAGTCCGGCGAACCGGAGACGATGGTGTGGCTTTCCTTGTTGCAGCCGGCTAGCGCGGCGGTCGCAGCAAGCATCATGATGAGTGGCGTGCGAGTCATAATCGGCCCCTTCACAACCCTGGGGGCAACCGTCAAGGGCATGTGCTTGCATATTGTCGAAGTGAGACATACGCTTCGTCGCTCAATGGCGCATCAGGCCGGCAGCAGCGCTCAGCGGATTCGTATCGGATTGACAGGACTCGCCTTCGCGTTCCTGATCGTGATGCTTGGCATGATCATCAGCCGTTCGAGCCACGACGGGGCGAGCAACGCGGCCCAGCAGGCCGCCGCCAACGAGCCCTCCGAGCCGTTGGCGGAGCTCGGCGTCGCGCCCGGCGCCTCTGATTCCAGCACAAACAACAGCTCAGCCAAGAGCAAATGAGCAACGCACGCGGGCGCGTGCTCCTCGCCGCCATTGCCGCGATGTTTGCTGCGCTTGCAATCGTCGTTGTCGCCCGCCGCGACGAGACCAGGCCGATGCCGTCTCGGCCTCAAAACCAGCGGCCGGCGCTCCTCCTCCTTACCAGCCTTCCGTTGGTGTTCGGTGAGGATTTCTCGCTTCGGCAGAATGGCTCGCCGGCGCTGAGCGCGCTCGAGAGACGCTACCGCGTCGAGCCGATCAGCGTCACCGATCCTGGCGAGCTTGCGAAGGGCGGTCTGCTGCTGATGGCGCATCCGCTTGCCCAGCCTGCCGAGGACCTGGTCGCGCTCGACAAATGGGTGCGGGGCGGGGGCCGGGTCTTTGTTCTTGCGGATCCAATGCTCGAATGGCCGAGCGAGCGAGCGCTCGGCGATCCCTTGCGACCGCCGCCGATGTTCACGGACACTGGCCTCCTCGCGCACTGGGGCTTGCGGCTCGATGCGCCCGGGGAGCGGGGTCCACGCACAAGGAAGCTCGGCCGCTATGACGTGACCACCGTCTCGCCAGGCGAGCTTTTCGGCAGCTGCTGGATTGCTCCGGACCGGCTGGTCGCCAAATGCCGGATCGGCAAGGGACGAGCGACGGTGGTCGCCGACGCCGACCTGCTCGACGCCGATCGGCTGGGACCAGGAGCCTCGCACAATCTCGATGGAGTTCTTGAAGAGCTGGCCGAGCTCGAACCTTGAGTGATTCGGTAAGCAACAGACTTATCCACAGTTTGGGCGAGGAGGAACAAGGCGCGAACATCGGCGTCTCGGACCCATCAAAAAGCCGCGGAAATCCGCCTTTGCCCATGAATTCCCGTCAATACCCACGAAAACCCATTGTATCCCGCCCGGCCTTGAGTTACCTACAGAGCTGTAGCGCGGGGGGCTAACCCGTCGATTCGAGGCCGACACGGCGCGCGTGACGACGCTGCCGCCGTGAACGCGACCGCTCGCGCTGCGAACGGGGAGTGTTTGGGCGTGGCGCTAGAGCATCTGTTTCAGGGCAGCGCACTGAACGCGGTCGATGGGAAGGGCCGCGTTTCCATTCCCGCATTCCTGCGCTCCGTCATTGAGCGCCGCGGCGACGCCCGCACCATCGTGCTCGCCAAGCACGAAGCCTTCGCCTGCCTCAGCGCCTACGACCCCGGCTACGCGGCGCTGAAGCATGCCAAGCTCGAGCGGCTGCTCGAGAAGGAAGAGACCAGCCCGGACGCTCAGCTCGAATATCAGCAGCGCAACCTCATGGCCTTCGCGGCCACCGAGGAAGTTCCCTACGACAGTTCCGGCCGCATACTCATGCCCCCGATGATGCGGCGGAAGGGCGAGATCGGCGATCTCGCCCTGTTTCTCGGCACCGGCGAGACGTTCCAGGTCTGGAACCCAGAGCTACTGCTCAAGGACGCCCGCATCCCCGAGGATTTGAAAGACATCGCCCGCTTCCGTCTCGATGAGCGGAGGGCGTCATGACCAGCACCGGCACGAACACGGCCCCACATGTGCCGGTGCTGGTCAACGAAGTGATCGGAGCACTTGCAATCCATGACGGCGACATGGCGGTCGACGGCACTTTTGGAGCGGGCGGGTACACACGCGCCATGCTCGCGGCGGGGGCGGGGCGAGTGATTGGTTTTGATCGCGACCCCGAGGCGATCGAAGCCGGACGGTCGCTCGTCCCCAACCCCGCCCTCACGCTCATCGAGGAGCGCTTCAGCCAGATGGACCGAGTGCTCGCCGAGCGCGGCATCGGCCCGGTTGACGCGATCGCTCTCGACATCGGAGTTTCCTCGATGCAGCTCGACCGCGCCGAGCGCGGCTTCTCGTTCCAGGCCGATGGTCCGCTCGACATGCGCATGAGCAGGTCGGGCCTCACCGCCGCCGAGTTCCTGAATACGGCCGACGAGGCCGAGATCGCCCGGGTATTGCGCGACTATGGGGAGGAGCCGCGCGCCCGGGCGATCGCCCGCGCTATTGTTGCCGCACGCCCGGTCGAGCGGACCTCAGAGCTCGCCGCGATCGTCCGGCGCGCCGCCGGATTCCGCAAAGGGCAGAAGGCCGATCCGGCAACCCGGACTTTCCAGGCCGTTCGAATCCATCTGAACTCGGAGCTCGACGAGCTCGAACAGGGGTTGGCCGCGGCCGAGCGTTCCCTTCGCCCCGGCGGACGCTTGGCCGTGGTCACGTTTCACAGTCTCGAGGATCGGATTGTGAAGCGCTTTTTCCGCGAGCGCAGCGGAAGCTCGCCGGCCGGTTCGCGCCACCGTCCTTCGCTCGGAAACCCCATCGAACCGACGTTCGAAAGGGTCGCCAAGCCGGTTTCCCCGACGGAGCGCGAGCTGGCGGCGAATCCTCGCGCCCGCTCGGCGCGCCTGCGGAGCGCGGTCCGCACCTCGGCTCCAGCCCGGAAGGGAAGATTGCAATGAGCGCTCGAAGCTTCGGCTCGCTGTTCATGGTCGCCAGCTGCGCCGGAGCGGCGCTCGGCTGCTATCTCGTCTCGCTTCGCGTAGCCTCCGAGCGCGCGGCGCTCGAGAATGTCGAAACGAAGATCGTTTCGACCCAGGGCGAGCTTCGAATGATCCAGACCGAGATCGGGACCCGCGGCCGGTTGTCGCAGCTCGAAAGGTGGAATGCGGGCGCCTTCGCGCTTTCGGCGCCCGCGGCGAACCAGTTCGTCGGGGGAAGCTTTGAACTCGCCAAACTCGTCCAGCCCGAAAGGCAGGTCGATTTCCAGGCGCCCGTGGTGCTCGCCTCCGCTCCGGCTCCGCTACCCCAAAAGCCGCTTGAGCAGGCGGAGACGGACGATTCAGCAGCCCCGGCAGCGGCGCCGTCGAACGCGCTGCTCCACGAGGCCAG
The DNA here is from genome assembly GCA_036268895.1 of Sphingomicrobium sp. Classification (GTDB taxonomy): domain Bacteria; phylum Pseudomonadota; class Alphaproteobacteria; order Sphingomonadales; family Sphingomonadaceae; genus Sphingomicrobium. The sequence continues at coordinate 20,735 of DATATH010000006.1, forward strand.
CCTCAAGACCGAGACGCGCGAGGTCCCGGCAAGACCGGTCGTTGCTGTGCCGCAGCAGGCCGCGATGAAGTCTGCAGACAAGCCGGTTACGGCGGCGAAGCCGGCTCAATCCAAGTCCGCGGATAAGCCGGGCCTCGCGGCCGCCCAGCCGAAGTCGGCAAAGTCGACGTTGGCAAGATTGCAAACCACGAAGGAGGCTCCCCTTCGCGTCGCCGATTCATCCACAGCGAAGCAAAAGAAATCCGTGGATAAGCCGACACTTGGCGCCGCCAAGGCGATGACAAAGCGGGTCGAGATTGCGAAGATCGACCCGCTTGCTCCGCTCCCGGTCAAGCATTCAGGCAAGACCAAGGATTCACCTACCGGCCGATGAACGCTCCGACGCCCGCTCTCGTCGCGCCCCGGCCCGAGCGGCTCCGACTCGTCGGTCAAAGGCGGCAGACGCTTGCCGTCATGCACCAGCGCCTGATGTTCGGAATGCTCGTCTATGCCGGGCTGATCGCGCTCATCGCGCTTCGAATCCTCTATCTCTCCGCCTTCGGTGACCACGCCGGCGCCAAGGAGGAGCCGACCGCTTTCGTTCCGGAGCGCGGCGACATCCTCGACCGGGACGGCCAGCCGCTCGCCCTGACGATCGACGCCTGGTCGATCGCCATCCATCCAGGCAAGGTCATCGGCGACAAGCTGGCGCTCGCCCAGAAGCTCGCGCAGCTGATGCCCGAACATACGGCCGAGCAATATTTCGCCCTTCTGCGCTCATCCAAGAGCTTCTTCTATCTCCGCCGCCGGGCGCCGCCGGACCTCGTCGAGGCGGTGAACGCGATCGGCGAGCCCGGACTTGCGATCGAGCGCGAGCCGGACCGGCTCTACCCGCAGACGACCCTTGCTGCCCATGTCCTTGGTTTCACCGGCATCGACGGCCACGGCGGAGCGGGCGTCGAGCGCGCGTTCGACTCCTATCTGCGTGACCCGACGACGCGCGGGAATCCGCTCGTTCTTTCCATCTCGAGCAAGGTGCAGCAGGCGCTCGAAGCCGAGCTCGGAGCTGCCAAGGACCATTTCTCGGCGATCGGAGCGGCGGGCATCGTCATGGACGTCCACACCGGCGAGATCCTGGCGATGACCTCGCTTCCCGCCTTCAACCCGAACGCGCCCGGGCAGGGGACGCCCGACCAGATGTTCAACAGGGCGACGCTCGGCGTGTTCGAACTCGGCTCGACCTTCAAGCCCTTCACCCTCGCGATGGCGATGGATTCGGGTGTCGTTTCCGGGCCGGGCCAGATGTACAATTGCCCGGAGGTGCTTCCTGCTTACGGCCATCTCATCCACGATACCCACCCGTTCGCTCGCCAGTGCTCCGTCGCCGAGATCATGATGGAAAGCTCGAACATCGGAATGGCCCAGATCGCCGACCAGCTCGGAACAAAGAGGCAGAAGGCGTGGCTCAAGAAGATGGGCTTTCTCGATACGGTCGAGACCGAGATAAAAGAGCGTGGCCATCCGCTCACTCCCGGTTCGCGCTGGGGCCCCTTTGAAACCATGACCATCGGCTTTGGCCAGGGTATCGCGGTTGCGCCCCTCCAGTTGGCCATGGGCTATGCGACCCTTTTCGATGGCGGCATCTATCATCGACCGACTGTTTTGAAGGTTGGAGCGGATCACCCGCTCTCGCCGGGACGGCGCGTGTTCAGCGCCGATACGAGTTACCGGATGCGCTCGCTCCTTAGGCTCGTCGTCATGAGGGGTACCGGCAGAAAGGCGGACGCTCCGGGTTACCGCATCGGCGGCAAGACCGGTACTGCCCAGAAGCTCATCGACGGCCATTACAGCAAGACCATCAACATGACGAGCTTCGCCGGTGTGTTCCCGATGGATGACCCGCGCTATGTGATCGTCGTGATGCTCGATGAACCCAAGGCGACTCCCGAGACCTACGGCTTCACGACCGCAGGCTGGAACGTGGCCCCGGTCGTCGGTCGCACCGTGAGCCGGATCGCGCCGATGCTCGGAGTTGCCCCGGACATGAGCCGCGAACCGAACATGGCCGAGGTGATGCCGTTCATTCAGGACGCCAAGAAGCAAGATTCGAGCAAGGACTGAGCGGAGTGAGACTGCGGGACATCGCCGAGGTCGATTCCGATTCCACGGTGACCGGATTTGCGATCGATCACCGGAAGGTGGAGCGCGGAAGCGTGTTCGGTGCCTTCAGGGGCGCTGTGTTCAACGGCGAGGACTTCATCGGGAAGGCCGTCGAGCGCGGCGCGGTCGCGGTTGTCGCAAGGCCCGAAGCGACCGTCGAACGCGTGCCGCATCTCGCCGATCCGGAGCCGCGGCGGTTGTTCGCCGAGCTCGCAGCCAAATATTACGCGCCCTATCCCGAGACCGTCGTTGCGGTAACGGGCACGAACGGCAAGACCTCGACGGTCGAGATGACCCGCCAGATCTGGCGCATGTCTGGGCATCGCTCGGCTTCGATCGGAACGCTCGGGGTCACCACGTCCGATGACCAGGTGAAGACCGGTCTTACGACGCCCGACATCGTCACCTTCCTGCACAATGTCGCCGGCCTCGAGCGCATGGGCGTGACCCATGTCGCCTACGAGGCGTCGAGCCACGGGCTCGACCAGCACCGCTGCGAAGGTGTTCCGCTCGCCGCTGCGGCATTCACCAACTTCAGCCGCGACCATCTCGACTATCACGAGACGATGGACGCCTATTTCGAGGCCAAGATGCGGCTGTTCGAAGAGCTGCTGGCGCCCAGCCGTCCTGCAGTGATCTGGACCGACGATCCCAAATCCGACGACGTGATCGACCGATGCAAAAGCCGCGGCCACGAGATTTTGACGGTCGGAAGGAAGGGCGAGACGATCCGGCTCGTCGAGCAGGCGCCGAGCGCTCTTGGCCAGAGCCTCGCGCTCGAACATTGCGGCAAGGCGTACCGGCTCGCTCTGCCGCTGATCGGCGCCTATCAAGCCTCGAACGTTCTCACCGCCGCGGGGCTCGTCTTCGCGACCGGTCGGACCTGGGATGCGACATTCTCGGCGATGCAGCGCGTCGCGCCCGTCCGCGGGCGGCTCGAGCGAGCGGTCATCAGCCGCTCGGGAGTGCCGGTCTACATCGATTATGCCCATACGCCCGACGCGCTCGAGGCGGCGATCGCGGCGCTCCGCCCGCACGTCGAAGGCCGGTTGATCATTGTCTTCGGGGCCGGCGGTGACCGCGACCAGGGCAAGCGGCCCGAGATGGGGGCTGTCGCCATTCGCCTGTCCGAGGTCGTGATCGTCACCGACGACAATCCGCGCACCGAGGATCCGGCTCTCATCCGCTCGGCGATCATGGCCGGAGCACAAGGTGCAACCGAGGTGCCCGGGCGCCGCGAGGCGATCGCCGAGGCGATCAGGATTGCTCGGGAGGGCGACATCGTCCTCGTTGCCGGCAAAGGGCACGAAACCGGCCAGATCATCGGCAAGCGCGTTCTTCCGTTCGATGACGCGCTGGTTGCTCGGGAGTGTGCCGCTTGAGCGCGCTTTGGACCTCCGAGGAAATCGTTGCTGCGACGGGCGGCAGTGCGAGCGCTCGCTTCGAAGTGAAGGGCGTGACGTTCGACAGCCGCGAAGTCGGCGAAGGCGACCTCTTCGTCGCAATGCCCGGAAGCGTCCGGGACGGCCACGAGTTTGTCGATGCCGCCTTCGCTGCCGGCGCTGCAGGCGCGATCGTGTCGCGGCCGGTGAGCGGCCCGCACGTTCTGGTCGATGATGTGTCCGCGGCTCTCGAGGCGCTGGGTCGTGCATCGCGCGAGCGCAGCCGAGCGACCATCATCGGAGTCACCGGTTCGGTCGGTAAGACCAGCACGAAGGAAGCACTTTACGCCGCGCTCGACCGCAACCGGCCGGGCAGGGTCCATCGTTCCGTGAAGAGCCACAACAATCATACCGGCGTTCCGCTGAGCCTTGCGCGCATGCCGCGCGATGCGGAATTCGCGGTTTTTGAGATGGGAATGAACCATTCAGGCGAGATCCGCGCGCTGACAAAGCAGGTGCGGCCCCATGTCGCGATCATCACGGCGATCGCCCCGGCGCATATCGAGAATCTCGGCTCGGAAGAGGCAATCGCGGACGCCAAGGGCGAGATTCTCGAGGGCCTGGAGCCAGACGGCGTCGCAATCCTTCCCAATGACACGCCGCACAGGGACCGGCTGGTGAAGGCTGCCAGGCGTCGCGCCGACCGGATCATTACCTTTGGCACCGGCGATGCCGACGTCCATGCCATCCATGCGGTCAGCGCGGAGACCGGCGGAAGCCTGATCAGTGCTGCGCTGCTCGAGCGCGAGTTGACCTTCACCATCTCGCAGCGCGGCGAGCATTGGGTGGCGAATGCCCTTGCGGTCCTCGCAGCGGTCGAAGCGGTCGGCGAAGATGTCGCCGTTGCTGCGCTGGCCCTTGCTGACCTCGGCGGCCTCAAGGGCCGCGGCGAACGCCACAGGCTCGAGATCGACGGCCGCGAACTGCTGTTGATCGACGAAAGCTACAACGCCAATCCGGCATCGATGGTCGCGACCTTGAAGAGCCTCGGTGAAGAACGGGAAGCAAAGCGGCGAATTGCCGTACTCGGCCCGATGCGCGAGCTTGGCGAGCATAGCGTCGAACTGCACGCAGGCCTTGCATCGGCCGTTCGCGACGCCGAGGTCGACCGGTTGATCCTGATCGGCGACGAGATGCGGCCGCTCGCCGAGAAGGTCGTCGGGACCATCTCGTTCGACCTTGTCAGAAACGTCGAGGAAGCGACCGAGTCCCTGATGCAGATGGTTCGTCCCGGCGACGTCGTCCTCGTCAAGGCGTCCAACTCGGTCGGGCTCGCGAAGCTCGTCGAGCGGATGGTCAGGGGGATGCCATGCTCTACGTGATCGCCGACCACCTCGGCTTTCCGGGCGTCCTCAACCTCATCCGCTACATCAGCTTCAGAGCCGGAGCGGCGAGCGCGACCGCGCTTCTCATTGGACTGCTCCTCGGACCCAAGTTCATCGGCTGGCTAAGAGCTACGCAGGGGAAGGGGCAGCCGATCCGCTCGGACGGTCCGCAGAGCCATCTCGCCAAGCGCGGGACTCCCACCATGGGAGGGCTCCTCATCCTGATCTCGGTCTCGATTTCGGTCCTTCTGTGGATGGACCTCGCCAACCCTTACGTCTGGGCGTGCCTCCTCGTGACCGCAGGCTTCGGGCTGATCGGCTGGCTCGACGACTATGACAAGGTCAAGAAGGCGCATCATGCGGGGCTTTCGGGAAAGATGCGCCTCACGCTCGAATTTCTCATTGCCGGCGTTGCCACCTGGCTGATTGTCCGGACCGGGGGGACCGAGCTTCATTTGCCCTTCGTGAAGGAGACGGTGGCCAACCTCGGCTGGTTCTACATCGTCTTCGGCGCCTTCGTGATCGTCGCCTTCGGCAATGCGGTGAACCTCACCGACGGTCTCGATGGTCTCGCGACGATGCCGGTGATCATCGCAAGTCTCGCCTTCCTCTTGATTGCCTATCTCGTCGGCAACGCGAAATTCGCCAATTATCTCGGTATCCCGCACGTGCCGGGTGCCGGCGATCTCACCGTGTTGCTGATGGCGATCATCGGCGCGGGGCTTGCCTTCTTGTGGTTCAACGCTCCGCCTGCCGCCGTCTTCATGGGCGATACGGGCAGCCTCGCGCTTGGCGGAGCGCTGGGCGCGATCTCGGTCGCGACGCATCACGAGTTCGTTCTTGCGATCGTCGGAGGCGTCTTCGTCGTCGAGGCCCTTTCGGTGATCATCCAGGTCGCTGTCTACAAGCGCACCGGCAAACGCGTCTTCCTGATGGCTCCAATCCATCACCATTTCGAGCATCTCGGCTGGTCCGAGCCGACCGTCGTAATCCGCTTCTGGATCATCAGCTTCGTGCTCGCGCTTGCGGGCCTCGCGACGTTGAAACTGAGGTGATCACGGCCAAAGCCTTCGCGGGCAAGCAATATGCGCTCTACGGTCTTGCAAGGTCGGGCCTCGCGACGGCCGAGGCGCTATTGTCGAGCGGGGCCCGGGTCAGCGCATGGGACGCGAAGGAGGAGGCGAGGGCAAAGGCTCCCGCCGGCGCCGAGATTGCCGATCTCGACGAAGCCGACCTCTCGATGTTCGACAGTCTGGTCGTAACGCCGGGACTTGCGCTCAATCGCCACCCGATCGCCAAGCGGGCTCGCGAGGCCGGCGTCGAGATCATCGGCGACATCGAGCTGTTCGCTCGTGCCCGAAGCGAGCTTCCGCGCCACAAGGTCGTCGGGATCACCGGGACCAACGGCAAGTCGACGACGACCGCGCTCGTGCACCACATCCTCAGGACTGCCGGTGTCCCGACGGAGATGGGCGGCAATATCGGGCTTCCGATCCTCGCCCAGGACCCGCTGGGCGAAGGGGGCGTCTATGTGCTCGAGCTCTCGAGCTACCAGATCGACCTCACCAAGAGCCTCGACTGCGATATCGTGGTGCTTCTCAATATCACGCCCGACCATCTCGACCGCTACGAGAGCTTCGAGGCTTACGCAGCGTCAAAGGCGCGTCTCTTCGAGATGCAGTCACGGCAACGCGTGGCGATTGTCGATTCTGTCGCCGATGCGGACGAAGGCGTGCTCGACAATGCAGCCGAACCACTCATCCACTTCATCGATGGAAGCGGATTGGACCAGTCGAACTGGCCAGCGCTCCAGGGACCACACAATTTACAAAATGCGGCCGCCGCGATCGCTGTCTGCAAGAGCCTTGGAGTTGGCGAAGGCGAGATCGCACTGGGCCTCACCTCCTATCCGGGCCTGCCCCACCGAATGGAACGCGTTCGGGAAAAGGACGGCATCTTGTTTATCAATGACAGCAAGGCGACCAATCCGACCGCGACAGCTCCGGCCCTTGCCGCTTTCGAGAAGCTCCGCTGGATCTGTGGAGGTCTCGCCAAGACCGACAATCTCGACGAATGCGAGCCTTACTTCGATCATGTGCGCAAAGCCTATACCATTGGCGAAGCGGGCGAATTGTTCGCTAGCCTCTTGTCGCCGCACATGGACGTGGCACAGTGCGAAACGCTCGAAAGAGCGGTTGGGGAGGCAGCGGCCGAGGCGGTGAGCGGAGACACGGTGCTCCTCTCGCCGGCCTGCGCGAGCTTCGACCAGTTCCGCGATTTCGAAGACCGGGGGGACCAGTTCCGTGAGCTGGTGGAGGGACTATGATCGGGAGCATTCCGGAAAGGATCAAAGAGAAAGCGGCGTGGATCGATCCCAACCATTACGGCCGTTCCGACACGAGCGCGACCGGCCGCTGGTTCTGGGAGATCGACAAGGTCCTCCTGCTCCTCATCACGGTGCTGGTCGCGATCGGCCTGATCGCCGTTGCCGCAGCTTCGCCCGCGGCCGCGGACCGCTACTCGGGCGGCAATGTCCGTTTCTCGGAACTCTATTATTTCTGGCGCCAGCTCGCCTGGATCGGCCTCGGAATCCCGGTGATGATCGGCGTCTCGATGATGCCGAAGGAGCGGGCCCGGCGCCTGTGCCTGTTCGGCGCGGCCTTCTTCTTCGTGCTCCTCATCTTCGTGCCCCTCCTCGGGCCCGAAGTGAACGGCGCCAAGCGCTGGATCAATTTCGGCTTGGGCCAGGTCCAGCCTTCCGAATTCCTCAAGCCCTTCTTCGTCGTATCGATGGCCTGGCTCCTCAGCCTCAGGGAGGCTGACAGATCGCTTCCCGTCTATCCGATCTCGTTCCTTGTCGTCTGCAGCATCGCCTATCTCCTGATGAAACAGCCAGACTTTGGCAGCACGATCATTTTCTGCGCCGTCTGGATCGCGATGCTCGCGCTTGCCGGAGTGTCGCTGCGGATGCTTGCGATCATTGCTGTTGCCGGCATTGTCGGCCTCGTCGTCGCCTATTTCTTCTACGACGTCGCGACCCAGCGCATCGACGAGTTCCTGTTCAAGACCGGCGACAATTTCCAGGTCGAGAATGCGATGCGGACTCTGACCGCCGGCGGCCTGTTCGGAATGGGTCCGGGCGGCGGCACTCGCAAGTTCGGACTCCCCGAGCCTCACACCGATTACATCTTCTCGGTCGTCGGCGAGGAGTTCGGCCTCATCGCCTGCCTTGCGATCGCGCTCCTCTACCTCGGGATCGTCGCGCGCGTTCTGATCAAGCTGCTCGACGAGGAATCGCCGTTCGCGATTCTCGCCGCCGCGGGACTGGTCATCGAGTTCGGGCTCCAGGCACTCATCAACATGATGGTCAACGTCCAGCTCGCCCCGTCCAAGGGCATGACATTGCCGTTCATCAGCTATGGCGGAAGCTCGATTCTGGCGCTCTCGATCGGCATGGGCTTGCTGCTCGCCTTCACGCGCCGGAACCCCTATCTCACGCGTTCACCCTATGTCGTGAAGTGGAGCGGGGAGTCGCTACCGGCATGAACTTCGTCTTGGCGGCTGGAGGAACCGGCGGCCACATGATCCCGGCGCACGCGCTGGCCGCCGAGCTGAAGGGCCGCGGCCACGGTGTGCTTTTGATCACCGATGAGCGCGGATCGCGCTTTCCCGGCCTGTTCGAGAACGTTCCCGTGCATATCCTTCCAGCAGGGCGCCTCGGCGGCGGACCGGTCGGATGGCTAAAGGCGATGGGCGCGGTGGTGAAGGGCCGCGGCCAGGCCAAGCGCCTCTATCGCGAGCACGGACCGGACGCGGTCGTCGGTTTTGGCGGCTATCCCGCTTTCCCCTCGCTCCTCGCCGCGAGCCCGCTGAAAATCCCGACCGTGCTCCACGAGCAGAATGCGGTGCTCGGTCGGGTGAACCGGCTCCTCGCAGGCGAAGCGGAGGCGATCGGCACCGCTTACAACGAGGTCGATCGCCTGAGGGCCAAATATGCCGACAAGGCCGTGCTCATCGGAAACCCGGTTCGGGCCGAGATCGCTCGACTTGGCGAGCTGCCTTTTCCGCCCTTCGACGAAGTCGCGCCCTTGAAGATTCTCGTGACCGGCGGAAGCCAGGGAGCGAGCATACTCAGCGACGTCGTTCCCAGAGGATTGGGGTTGCTCGACCCGTCACTCCGGCGCCGTCTCCAGGTGGTCCAGCAATGCCGGCCGGAGGATATCGAGCGCGTTCGAAACCAATATGCCGAGCTCCAGATTCCCGCCGAGCTCATGACCTACATCGAGGACATGCCCGAGAAGCTCGCCGACGCCCATCTCGTGATCGGCCGTGCCGGGGCATCGACGATCGCCGAGCTGACGGCGGCAGGGCGGCCGGCAATCCTCGTCCCCTTTGCCGCCGCTACCGACGATCACCAGACCGCAAATGCCCGCGAGATGGTAAAAGCTGGCGGCGCTCGGGCGATCCAGGAAGCGGGCTTCACGCCCGAGGTCCTGGCGCGCCAGATCGAGGCGCTGGCGATGGACCCGGTAGCCCTTTCGAATGCTGCCGCGCGCGCACTTTCTGTTGGCCATCCGCACGCCGCGCGCGACCTTGCCGACCTTGTTGAGCGGATCGCCAACAGGCTCTCGCCGCTCGCTGTCGGGCCCTCGCTCAGTCCGCGCCGTCGAGCGGTCGCTCCCACCGGGGGTGTGCCCGCGTGATGAAGGCGTTGGGGACCGACATCGGCACCATCCACTTCGTCGGCATCGGCGGGATCGGGATGTCGGGTATCGCCGAGGTAATGCACCAGCTCGGCTACCGGGTGCAGGGCTCCGATCTGTCCGATTCCTACGTCGTCGAAAAGCTTCGCAAGGAAGGCATCCCGGTCAGCATCGGACATTCGGCTGACAATCTCGGCGACGCTGCCGTCGTCGTCTGCTCGACAGCGATCAAGGAGAACAACCCCGAGATCCAGGCGGCGGCCGAGCGGCGCCTTCCGCGCGTTCGCCGGGCCGAGATGCTCGCCGAGCTGATGCGTATGCAAAAGACGGTCGCCGTCGCCGGGACCCATGGCAAGACGACGACGACGTCGATGATCGCCGCGTTGCTTGACAGCGGAGGGCTCGATCCGACCGTCATCAACGGCGGAATTATCAATCGCTACGGTTCGAACGCCCGTCTCGGCAAGAGCGACTGGTGGGTGATCGAGGCCGACGAGAGCGACGGCAGCTTCCTTCGACTCGACGGGACGATCGCGGTCGTCACGAACATCGATCCCGAGCATCTCGAATATTATGGAAGCTTTGAGGCGGTGAAGGACGCCTTCGTCGAATTCGTCGAGAACGTGCCCTTCTATGGACTGGCCGTCCTGTGCGTCGACCATCCCGAGGTCCAGAACATCATCGGCAGGATCCGCGACCGCCGGATCGTCACTTATGGCTTTTCAGCACTCGCGGATGTCCGCGCCGACAATATCGCCCCGGTCGCCGGCGGAAGCCGTTTCGACGCGGTCATCCTCGGGCGCGAGGGCGAGCGGCGCACGATCGAAAGCGTCCATGTTCCGATCCCGGGGCGTCACAATATCCAGAATGCGCTGGCCGCGATCGCCGTCGCTGTCGAGCTTGGGATCTCGGACCAGGACATCCTGGGAGCCTTTGAACGGTTCGACGGCGTCAAGCGCCGTTTCACACGCGTGGGCATGACGGACGGAGCGATCGTCATCGATGATTATGCTCATCACCCGACGGAAATAAGGGCCGTTCTCGCTGCTGCTCGCGAGGGCGCCGAAGGGCGGGTGATCGCGGTCGTCCAGCCGCACCGCTACACCCGGTTGCAGTCGCTGATGGATGAGTTCCAGAGCGCATTCAACGATGCCGACGTCGTGTTCGTGGCTCCGGTTTACCCCGCCGGTGAGGAACCGATCGAGGGCGTCGATGCGAATGCGCTCGCCGAGGGCCTGCGCGCCCATGGCCATCGCATGGTTCGCTCGGTCAGCGACCTTGGCGATCTGTCGAATGCGCTTCGCGACCTCGCGGCCGAAGGCGATATGATCATCTGCATGGGCGCGGGCGACATCACCAAATGGGCCGCCGCTTTACCCCAGGGGATAGACGAAGCGAGAGCCAAGAAATGAGCGCCGTTGTCGCCATGCCGAAGGTGCATGGAAAGCTGACGGCGGATGCGCCGCTGGCGCCGCTCGTCTGGTTCAAGAGCGGCGGCAATGCCGAGTGGCTGTTCGAGCCCAAAGACGAGGAGGACCTCGTCCAGTTCCTTCGCGAGCTCGACGAGGACATTCCGGTGATGGCGCTTGGACTCGGCTCCAACCTCATCGTTCGCGATTCAGGGATTCAAGGTGTCGTGGTTCGGCTCGGCAAGGCTTTTTCAAAAATCGACCAGATCGACGAGACGAGTCTTAAGTGTGGCGGCGGAGCAAGCGGAATCCTCGTCTCCTCGACGGCTCGCGATCACGGGATCTCCGGGCTCGAATTCCTTCGCGGGATCCCGGGAACGGTCGGCGGCTTCGTCCGCATGAACGGCGGCGCCTACGGCCGAGAGGTCAGGGACATCCTCGTCGCTGCACGGGTCTTTTTGCGCTCGGGCGAAATCGTCGAATGGCCGCTCGAAAAGCTCGGCTATACCTACCGCCACAGCGACCTGCCCGACGGCGCTATTGTCATCGAAGCGGTGTTTCAAGGAACGCCCGGCGATCCCGACGCGATCGGCGCGGAGATGGACGCCATCGCTCGCGCGCGCGAAGAATCGCAGCCCCTGCGCAGTCGGACCGGCGGCTCGACCTTCAAGAATCCGGCCGGACACAAGGCGTGGGCGCTGATCGATGCGGCTGGGTGCCGCGGCCTCACGATTGGTGAGGCGCAAGTATCTGAAAAGCATTGCAATTTCCTGCTCAATCTCGGTAGCGCGACAAGCGCGGAGATCGAGGCGCTGGGCGAGGAAGTCCGCCGCCGGGTCGAGGCGAAAACCCACATCAGACTGGAATGGGAAATCCAGCGAGTCGGCAGGCAATGAACAGGGATCTCAAAATCATAGTGCTCATGGGCGGCTGGTCGAAAGAGCGCGATGTGTCGCTGACGAGCGGCGCCGGAATCGCCGCCGCGCTGCGCGAGCGCGGCTGGTCGCATGTGACCGAGCTCGACATGGACCATGATGTCGCCTTGCGCCTCGCCGAGCTCAAACCGGATGTCGTGTTCAACGCGCTTCACGGCACCCCGGGCGAGGACGGCACGGTCCAGGGCATGATGGACCTGATGGGACTCAAATATACGCACAGCGGCCTCGAGACCTCGGTCATCGCCATCGACAAGGAGCTGACGAAGATGGTTCTCGTTCCGCACGGCATAAGAATGCCGGGCGGCCGGATCATCGAGAGCGAAACCATTTACAGCCACGACCCGATGGCACGGCCCTACGTGCTGAAGCCGGTCAACGAAGGTTCGTCCGTCGGTGTCGCGATCGTGACTGCCGACGGCAATTACGGCAATCCGATCGGCCGCGACGTCCCGGGACCGTGGCACGAGTTCGATGAACTTCTTGCCGAGCCGTTCATCAAGGGACGCGAGCTGACCGTCGCTGTCCTCAATGACGAGCCGCTTGCAGTGACCGAGCTGAAGCCGAAGGCCGGTTTCTATGATTATGCCGCCAAATACACCGATGGCCTGACGGTTCACGAATGTCCCGCGAACCTTCCCGAGTATATCGCTCGCTCGATGATGGACATGGCCGCCAAGGCGCACCGCCTGCTCGGCTGCAAGGGCGCGTCGCGCTCGGACTTTCGCTGGGACGACGAGCAGGGCGAGGCGGGAATCTATCTCCTCGAGGTGAACACACAGCCGGGAATGACCCCGCTAAGCCTCGTTCCGGAGCAGGCGAAGCTCACCGGCATCAGCTATGGCGAGCTCGTCGAACGGCTGATCGAGGAGGCGATCCGGTGAGCGCAGCACATGTCCGCCGCGGCGCTTCGGCGCGGACGAAGACGCGCAAGAGCGCCAAGGTCGGGGTTCCGAAAAAGTTCACCAAGCGGCTGCCGGTCAACCAGGCGCGAGCGAACAAGGTCGCCGCGCTGGTCTTTGCCGCCTTCATGCTCGCTATTGGTGTGGTCGTGCTGCTTGCCCTCGATATACCGGCGAAGGCGGAGCGGGCCGCGGCCGCCGCCGTTGGACACGCCGGCTTCACCGTCAGCGGCTACCAAATCGTTGGCCTCACCCACATGAATCGAGCGGCGGTCGACGACGTCGTCACCGACGAGCTTCGCCGCGCTGCAGCCGAATCCGGGTCCGACAAGGCGCCGCAGGCGCTGGTCGATGCCGGTGCGATTCGCCGGCGCCTTCTGCAGTTCGGTTGGGTCAAGGACGCGCGCGTCCTTCGCCGGCTGCCCGACACGCTCGTCATCGACATCGTCGAGCGAAAGCCGGCCGCCTTGTGGCAGAGCCAGGGACAGCTTGCGCTGATCGATGCCGAGGGCGTTGTCCTTGACCGGGTACCCGTCGACAAGATGCCCGACCTTCCTCTGCTGATTGGCCCGGGCGCCAATATGCAGGAACAGGGGCTTGCCGAACTGATGGCCGAGGTTCCGACGCTAAAGCCCCAGCTCGCCTCGGCGACCTGGGTCAGCGGCCGCCGCTGGGACCTCAATTTCCAGTCGGGCGAAACGGTCGCGCTCCCCGAAGGATATGACTCCGCAAGGGCCGCGCTCGACAAGTTCGCGAAGGCCGACAAGCAGAGCGGGCTTCTTGGCCGAGGTCTCGTTCGTTTCGACCTTCGCGTGCCAGGCCAGATGATCGTCCGCCTGCCGCATGCTCTCGAGCCGGCCAAGCCGGCTCCGCCGCAGCAGGGCTAGGGATCGGAAAAACATGGCCCAGCCGGCGCTACAGGATCTCATCGCGGTGCTCGACATCGGTTCGTCCAAAGTCAGCGCGATGATCGCTCGTATCGACGGGGAAGGCAGACCGACGGTGCTCGGCACCGGCCAGCGGGAGAGCCGGGGCGTCAAGCGCGGCTACATCACCGATATGGGCGCAAGCGAGTTCGCGGTACGCGAAGCCGTCGAGCTTGCCGAACGCATGTCCTTGGTCACGGTCGAAGACGTGTGGGCGAGCTACGGTGCGCCCGGGCTCGTCAGCGATATCGCCAATGTCGAGGTCGAGCTCGGCGGACATGCGGTCGAGCAGGCCGATGTCGACGAGCTCCTCGATGCCGGCAAGCGGGCTATCGACCGCAATGGACAGGTCGTGCTCCACGCTCACCCGGCGCTCTACACGATCGATCGCGCACAGGGCGTCCAGCAGCCCATCGGGCTTCACGCCAGCCGGCTCGGAGTCGACATCCACGTGATCGCCGCCGACCCGTCGCCACTGCGCAACATCGACACCGTGATCCGCCGGGCTCACCTCGGAGTGAAGGCGATCGTCGCTTCGCCGATCGCAGCTGCGCTCGCCTGCCTCAACGACGAGGAGCGCGAGCTCGGAGTGGCGTTGGTCGAGATGGGCGCCGAAGTCACCAATGTCTCCGTTCATTTTGGCGGAATGCTGGTCGGCCTTCGCTCGATCCAGCTTGGCGCCAAGGACATCACCAACGACATCGCTTGCGCCTTTGCGGTCCAGCGCCGCGACGCCGAGCGGCTCAAATGCTTCTACGGCTCGGCGATGACGAGCCCGCGCGACAACCACGAGATGATCGAGGCGACGCAGATCGGTGCCGAAGCCGGTGCGGAGCCGATGAAGATCACCCGTGCGCAGCTGATGATGGTCATTCGCCAGCGGATCGAGGAGATGACCAACGAAGTGGAGGCCGCGCTCAAAGGGCTGGGGTTCACCGGACCGGTCGGCCGCCAGGTCGTGCTGACCGGCGGCGGCGCCGAACTCAAGAACGTCGCTGACTATATGCAGGGTGTCCTGGGCCGCGCGGTCCGCGTCGGCCGACCAAGGCAGATCACCGGGCTCCCCGACGCTCACAGCGGTCCGGCATTCTCGACGCTTGTTGGCCTTGCGCTGCTCGCGGCCAAGGGACGCGGAGACATACGCGACATCGGTCCGATTGCGCGGGCTCGCCCGCCAAAAAGTGTGGTCGGCCGCTTTATAGCGGCGATGAAGGGCGGCTATTAAGCGCTGGTCATCGGGGGGAATGGGGATGGTCGCTGCTGGGCCTCTGCGAACTGGTCGTACGGCATTGGCGCTCATCGTCCTTCTCGGCATTGCCGTCTTCTTCAACTATGTCGACCGGGGCGCGATCGGCATTGCCGCGCCCCTCATGACGGCCGAGCTGAAGCTCAGGCCAGAGGCGTTCGGTCTCATCGTTTCTGCCTTCTTCTGGGTCTATGCCCCAGTGCAGCTGTTCGTCGGCTGGCTCGTCGACCGGTTCAACGTCTACCGGCTGATGGCGGCCGGGGTTCTTCTGTGGGCGGCGGGAACACTTCTGACCGGCTTCGCGGCAGGCTTTGCTTCGCTCCTGCTGCTCCGGATCCTGCTTGGCGTTGGTGAAACGATCGCCTTTCCCGGCGGATCGAAGATCATCACCCGGCATGTGCCCGACGAGCGCCGCGGATTGGCAAACGCCGTGCTTGCGCTCGGGATCGCGCTTGGTCCCGCCGCCGGCACACTGGCGGGCGGACTGATCCTCGCCTCCTTCGGCTGGCGAGCGATCTTCTTTGCATTCGGGATCGTGACATTGCTCTGGCTGGCGCCCTGGTATTTCGCGGTTCGAGGAAGGGAGGAGGTCAGCGCTCCAAATGAGCGCCGGGTTCCTTTCCGGACGCTCATCGGCAAATGGCCTCTCTGGGCAATGTCGATTGCCCATGCCGCAAGCAATTACGTCTTTTATTTCCTTTTGAGCTGGCTCCCTTTGTTCCTCACCAGGTCGCGAGGGCTGACGATCCGCGAGATGACCGTCATCGCAACGCTCGGCTACGCCGCGCAGGCGGTCGCAGCACTGACGTTCGGGTTTGTGTCGGACCGGTGGACGAGGGCGGGCCACGCCGAGGCCGCCATCAGGCGGTGGATGATGTTTGCCGGCCAGCTGCTCGCCGCGGTCTCGGTCCTCGGGATCGCCTACGCTCACGAGCCGGCAGTGATTGCGCTCCTGCTTTGCCTCGCCGGCATCGCCACAGGAGCGCTGTCACTCAACACCTACGCTATCGCGCAGATGTTCGCCGGTCCGCGCGCTGCAGGGACGTGGGTCGGAGTGCAAAATGCCATCGGCAATCTGTCGGGAATATTCGGCCCGATCCTCACCGGGTTCATCGTCGAGGACGCCGGCTACAACACGGCCTTCGTCGTCACCGCAGTCGTCGCTGCAGCAGGTGCGCTCTGGTGGATCTGGGGCGTGCCGAGGATCACGCAGGTCGAACTCGATTGATTGGCTGACGAGCATCAGGAGCGCTGGATAGCTGCCGGACAGCCGTCTATGATCACTTCATGCTGACCGAAGATCTTCTCCAGGACGCGCGCGGCATCGCCGACCGGATCACCGCCTTGAGGCGCGCCATCCATGCCGAACCGGAGCTTGGGCTCGAGACTCCGAAGACTCTCGCTAAGGTCCGTGCCGAACTCGCCGACCTTCCGCTCGAATGGCGCGAAGGCTCGTCGTGCACGGGCGCCGTCGCGGTGCTCAATGCGGGCAAGGCCGGCCGCAGCGTGCTGCTTCGCGGCGACATGGACGCGCTGCCGATGAACGAGGAGACCGGACTCCCCTTCGCGTCGACCGTTTCCGGCCGGATGCATGCCTGCGGGCACGATACGCACACGGCCATGCTCGCTGGCGCGGCTCGTCTGCTCGCCGCCCGTGCCGACACCCTCGCCGGGGAGGTCCGATTCATGTTCCAGCCGGGAGAGGAGGGCTACCACGGCGCTCGCTTCATGATCGACGAAGGGCTTCTCGATCCGCTTCCGGAGGCCGCCTTTGCCCTTCACATCATGCCCAACGCACCGCACGGAACGATCGGGAGCAGGACGGGCACGTTGCTCGCCTCGGCGGACATGCTCGAGATCGCCGTCGAGGGGCGGGGCGGCCATGCCTCGATGCCGCACGACACGCGCGATCCGGTGCCCGTCGCGTGCGAGATCGTGATGGCACTCCAGACGATGGTCACTCGCCGTTTCAGCGCGCACGAAGCGATGGTCGTCACAGTGACCCAGCTGGAAGCCGCGAGCGCGCACAACGTCATTCCCGATCGTGCGGTCCTCAAGGGGACGATCCGGACGCTGACCCCGGAGCGGCGCAAGGACGTCTGGAACGCGATCCGCGGCCTCGCGGAAAACATTGCTCAGGCGCACGAGTGCGATGCCGACGTGACGATCACTCAAGGGTTTCCGCCGACCGTCAACGACGGACGCGCGGTCGCGCTCGCCGAAGTGGTCGCGAAGTCGCTTGCGCACGGCGAATATATGAACATGCCGGCGCCGATCATGGGCGCCGAGGATTTCTCCTACGTGCTCGAGAAGGTGCCGGGGATGATGGCCTTCCTGGGAGTGGCCGAATCCGGCGCGGACTGGTGGCAGTGCTGCTCGATC
>DATATH010000007.1:0-10875 GCA_036268895.1 Sphingomicrobium sp.
AGCGGCGAGGGCGCGATGGTCAATGTCACCCTGTGCTTCTCACCGGCCCAGGCACTGCTCGCTGCCAAGGCGGGTGCGACCTTCATTTCTCCCTTCGTCGGGAGGCTGGACGATGTCGGCTTCGACGGAATGGGGCTGATTGCCGACATCCGCCTCATCTACGATAATTACGATTTTCCGACGCAGATCCTGGTCGCCAGCGTCCGCAGCCCGATGCATGTGGTCGACGCAGCCAAGATCGGAGCCGACGTGATGACCGCGCCGCCGAAGATCATCTGGCAGCTCTTCAAGCACCCGCTGACCGACGCCGGAATCGCGAGCTTCCTGAAGGATTGGGAGGCAACGGGTCAGAAAATTGTCTGAGTTCAGACACTTGGCTGATCAGCCTTAACCATTCAGAAACCTTCACAGGTAAGAATTTCTCAAGGGTCGACCACTAGGTTGCAGGCATCCTGCGAATTGGACCTCGCAGGCTGGGGCTCAACCCCACTGCACTTGGAACCAAGGAGCGAAGACCATGAGCAAGTTTCTGAAGCTCATTAAGAACAACAAGGGCGCGACCGCCATTGAATATGGCCTCATCGCCGCTCTCATCGCCGTTGCGGCGATTGGCGCTATGCAGGGCATCGGCAACAAGTTGAACACGACGTTCAACAACGTGTCGAACCACCTGAACTAAACAGCGGCTCTCGACTTCCCACATCGAGCTGCAGCAAGTGCGGCGGCATCCTCTCGATGCCGCCGCATTTTTTTATCGCGCGGCTTTGCCGATAAGTCGATTTTTCTTCCTAACCTCATGGTAACCATATCTTGTCATTCGTGCCCGCATGAGCCCGTCGACTTCAGGCCGTGCAGGTCCGCCGACTTTCCTGTCGGATCTGCCGCTCGCGTTCGGCTTCCTCCTGCTCGTCTGCTGCGCCGCTTCGGCCGTCTGGCTGTACCAGCTGCAGCTCGATGCAGACGCTTGGGTGCGTCACACGCTGACGGTCGAGAACCAGCTGTCGGACGTCCAGATCGAAGGACTGAAAGCGGCAGTCGACGTCCGCACCAGCGTGCTTGCCGGCCGTTCGGGCGCCGACATCGATATCAAATCGGTCAGTAGCCGCTTCATTTCCCACATGGAGGCGCTTCGCGACCTTACCGACGACAATCCCTTCCAGCGGGCAAGAATTTCCGAGCTCGAACTCGTGAGCAACCGGCGCTTTGCCGTTCTCGAAAAAGCTCTTGCCGAGAAACGGGCGGGCCATTTTAGAGAAGCTGCAGAGCTGATCACCGCGCCGCGGATGGATTCCGTGCTGTCGCGGGCGAAGCGCGACGTGGACGAGATCAGGGCTACTGAGGTCATGCTGCTCAACGAGCGTGCTCGCCGCGCTGAACACATCCAGCAATTCGCGTCATGGGCGCTCGCGGCCAGCATGTTCCTCACTTTCATGTTCACCGCCTTCGTCTTTCCCGAGCGGCGCGAACGCATCCGGGCGCTGTGGACGACCAAGCAGGCGCTTGAGTCCGCACTCCAGACGAAACGCTCATTCGTCGCGAACATGAGTCACGAGATTCGAACGCCGATGAACGGCGTGCTCGGTTTCATCGAGCTGATGCTCGCCGGAGATCTTTCACCGGAGCAGCGCAAACGCGCCGAAATGATCGACATGTCCGGACGGACAATGATGAGGCTGTTGAACGACATCCTCGATTTTTCGAAGCTCGAAGCCGGGCTGATGCATGTCGCTCACGAGACCTTCGATCTCAGGGAAACCCTCAACTCCTGCGTAAAGCTCGTCTCCCCAACGGCGACGCGAAAGTCGCTGGCACTTCACACCGACATTTCGGCGGATATTCCAAAGATGGTGCTCGGCGACAGCCTGCGGATGCGGCAGATCGCACTCAATCTGCTTGGGAATGCCGTCAAATTCACCGAAAACGGATCAATTGCGCTTCGCGCTTATCTATCTTCCGCGAGCGGAGCGCAAAGGCTGGTCATCGAGGTAGCGGATACCGGCATTGGCATCGAGACCGATCGCCGGTCAGCGATCTTCGAGGAGTTCGCCCAGGCCGACAATTCGATCACGGCGCGTTTCGGCGGAACCGGGCTGGGCCTCACGATCACGACACAATTGGTCAAACTGATGCGAGGCGAGCTCGAGCTCGAGAGCAGTCCAGGCGAAGGCTCGATCTTTCGCGTGATCCTCCCCATCGAAGCCGCAGTGGCGAGCGCTGCAGAAGCCCAGGACCCCCCTGCCTTGGCGGATGAGAGCGTCTCCAAGGTTCGCCGCATTCTCCTTGCCGAAGACCACGACGTGAACCAGGAGCTTTTCATGAGCATGCTCGCTCAGCTCGGCTGGCGGGCTGAACTCGCCGAGAACGGCGCGGAGGCGATCAGCATGATCGAGGAAGCGAAGCGACAGGGCGATCCCTACCGCCTCGTCTTGATGGACATGCAGATGCCGGTCCTCGACGGCATCGAGGCGACGCGCCGAATTCGGGCCAGCGGCATCAGCGCAGAACAGCTTCCAATTCTTGCGCTCACGGCCAATGTTTACGAGGAGGATGTCGCAGCCTGCTTCGAGGCCGGAGGCCAGGCGCATCTTGCCAAGCCAATTCAGATGAATGAACTTGATCGAGCGCTGCGCAAATGGGCCGACGAGTCACCGCGCGCAAAGCCGCGGCTGGAGTTCAGCCCCGAGCTTCGCGAGCGTTACAATCGGGGAAAGTCCGAGGCGCTCGAAGCTGTCGACGAGATGATCAGACGCGGCGTTTTCATGAACGGCGAGCTCACATCGGTTGCAGACCTTCTCCACAAGCTCGCCGGCACGGCGGCGATGTTCGGAGAAGCCGAGCTTGGCCGGCGCGCGCGCGCGCTCGAAGTTGGAATTGGCGACTGGGCGGATGGCGAACGAGACGCAAAGATCCGGGCCTGCGCCGCAGCGGTCAAAAAAGCGGCCTGAACGGAAGAGGACATGGCAAGGATCATCGTCGCCGAAGATGACGATCTCGTCAGCGACATCGTCCGCGAGGCGCTCACCAAGTCAGGACACGTCGTGGGAGTGGTGGACAACGGAGCTGACGCTCTTCGTGCGATTCAGCTCAAGAACCCCGATCTCGTCATCCTCGATTGTATGATGCCGGAGCTGAGCGGCTTGATCGTGCTTCGTGAAATGCGCACGTCATCGGCACTTTACGATACGCCGGTTCTGGTGCTCACCGGCCGCCAGGGCGCGCGGGATGTCGAGCTTGCCTACAACCAGGGCGCGGACGACTATATGAAGAAGCCGTTCGACCCCGATGAGCTGGTCTTTCGGGTCGAACAGCTGCTCGCGAAGGACAGAGCAAATTGCAGCTAGCCTGCGGATTCTCAAGGACCGCCAGCATCCACTTTGAAGTCTGTCGGAAGTCTGTCGTGGGTCAAGAATTCATTAACCATCCGGCATCATTCTTGGCTAACTAAAGATAAGTAGGGTGCCTCCTCGCTGCTGTCGTGATCAACGCATGCCGGCGTCGAAGGAGAGTGGATATGATTAAGTTTTTGAAGCTTCTGAAGAACATAAAGGGTGCGACCGCCATCGAATATGGTCTGATCGCCGCGCTCATCGCGGTTGCTGCCATCGGTGCAATGCAGGGTATCGGTAACAAGCTGAGTACGACATTCAACAACGTTTCGAACAATCTGAACTAATCGCCCGGTTCAGGTTCCAAGGCGGCGGCACCAGCTGGTGCCGCCGTTCTTGTTTGTCTCAACCTTGAGTGCGCGGGGGTTCGGCTCTGGCTATGCGGTGTCGGCCTGGATCCGATGCCCGGTCCTCGGCGATGATCTGAGCGATGCGGTGACCGCGCGAGCACAACTAAACTGTCTCACTACCGCCGACGCTGCCACTTTCGAAAGGCCGACGATGCGGCCTCGTTAGCACGACAGAGGTCGTGGACCCGATGTGGATCGGGCTAGGCACGGCCCACGAACATGAAGGCGGCAGCACCGCAGATGCAGGCCACGGCGCCCAGATAGCGCCAGGTCAGCGGCTCTTTCAGCACGACCGCCGCGAACACCGCGAACACCGAGAGCGTTATGATCTCCTGGATGACCTTGAGCTGTCCGCCGGTGAACCCATGCGCGTAGCCGATCCGATTGGCCGGAACAGCAAAGCAATATTCGAGCAATGCGATCCCCCAGCCCACGAGAATAGCCGTAGCGATGGTCCAGCTGGGGAAGCGAAGCTGGCCATACCAGGCCAGCGTCATGAAGACGTTCGAAACGAGAAGCAGAAGAATCGTGAGCATGACAGTCGCCCTACCCTGATGACCATGCCTAGCGAACAGGCATATAAAGAAAGCAATTCACCTTGGGGCGATGAACCTTAGGGCAGACGCCAGGCGGTCTCACCCATTGAGGTGGGACTTTCATTCGGTGACGCCGGCAACGACGCCCAGTCGCGAGTAGAGATCGCGGGCTTCTCGCCAGCACGCTCGGGATTGTTCGGGATCGTTCGCCGACAATGCCTCGAGCCTTATTGCGTTTGCGAGGCCCAGCTCGTCGCCGCTTTGGCGGTACAGCGCGGCGGCTTCGTTCGCGTTTTGCCATGCTTTCGCAGATGCACCTCGGGCACGAGCAAGGTCGGAGACATGTCGTGGAGCGTGAGCTAAGGCCGTCCGATCTCCTTCCGATCGAGCGAGTTCGGCCGTCTCGACATAGAAGCGCTCCGCCTCTTTCTTTCGATCTTCTCTTCGCTGTTGGCGCGCATTTCGAAGCGCCGCCTCGACTGGATTGCTCACTGACCGCATCTCTTTAAGCCTTGAACGCTCAAGCTCTTGGCAACAAAGGCCGCAAGGGTCCGCTTTCGAACCCATCTTGCTCAGGCTTTACTGGGCCTTGAGCTACGACGAACCTGGGTGCTTTCCAGTTTCGGGAAAGGGACTGAAGGGAGGCCGCAACATGCCCGAGAATCGCGATCCAATTCTCTCGCCGGTCCCGATCCATTCGCTACGGCCGACGCAGCTCACTGTCGGCCTCATCGAAGTCGAGGCGAAGCGCAGGGAATGGGACAAGCTCGGCGAGAAGAGGAGCGAGTATCTTGGCCAGCACATGATGCCGGTGGTGATTGGTCCCAAGGGGCGGCCCTACGTCATCGACCATCATCATCTCGCGCGTGCGCTGCACGACGAAGGGCAGAAGACGGTGCTGATCCAGCCAGTCGCAAATCTCCAGAGCCTCTCGCAGCAGCATTTCTGGCGCTTCCTCGACAATAAGGGTCTGGTTCACCCGTTCGACGAACATGGTGAGAGGCAGCCCTATGAAGCGATCCCGAAGAAGATCGGCCAGCTGAGGGACGATCCCTTCCGATCCCTCGCCGGCGCCGTTCGCAACGCCGGCGGCTACGCCAAGGAAACGACGCCCTTCATGGAGTTCATCTGGGCCGACTATTTCCGGAAATCCTTCAAGGCGCGCGACATCGGGAACCATTGGCGGCGGACTCTGGAAGAGGCGGTCGCCCTCGCCAGGCAACATGACGCGCATTTCATGCCAGGCTGGTGCGGCCCCGCCCAGAATTGAAAGATTCTGGATTGGTTGATGAGGGGCTTGGATCGAAACCCTCATAGCTGTTCAGCGGCCTTATCGAATGTTAAGCGACGCGCTCGACTTTTATCGGGGGGAAAAGGGGGCTGAAATCGATGCAATCCCGTTCGCGACTCGCGCTGTCGCTCCTCGCGTGCAGCGCGCTCATTCCCGTGCCGGTATCGGCCGCGCAAAAAACGGTTCCTGCCGCGGCGCGGGTGACGCCGCTCGAGGGCCTCAAATACAGGCTCGTCGGCCCGTTCCGCGGCGGTCGGGCGACGGGTGTCGCGGGCATTCCGGGAGATCCCGACACCTTTTATTTTGGAGCGGCCTCGGGCGGCCTGTGGAAGACGACGGACGGCGGAATGACCTGGAAGCCGCTGTGGGACAAATTCCCTGAAGCTGCTCCGGCGGTCGGAGCGGTCGCTGTCGCGCCTTCGGATCCCAAGGTCCTCTACGTTGGAACCGGTGAGATCAACATCCGGGGCAACGTGGTCGTCGGGAACGGTCTCTATAAGTCCGTTGACGCCGGCAAGACGTGGAGCTTCTCGGGGCTTCGCGACACGCAGGTGATTGGACGGATCATCGTCGATCCGAAGGACAAGAACCGGCTCTTCGTCGCGGCGCTCGGCCATCCCTTTGGCCCGAACCAGGAGCGCGGGATCTTCCGCTCGATTGACGGCGGCAAGACGTGGACCAAGGTTCTTTACGCCGACGACAAGACAGGCGGCGCGGACATTGCCTTCCAGCCCGGCAACCCGGAGGTGATGTATGCCGGCATGTGGCAGGTCTATCGCAAGCCGTGGATCATGGAGAGCGGCGGCCCCGGGAGCGGGTTCTTCAAATCGACCGACGGCGGATCGACCTGGACGAGGCTCAGCGGCAACGGTCTACCCGACGGCATTCTCGGGCGCGTCAATGTCGCTCCGACGAGCGATCCGAACCGCATCTATGCGATGATCGAGGCCAAGAAAGGCGGCCTCTTTCGAACCGACGATGGCGGCAAGAGCTGGAAGCTCGTCAACGACAAGAACGAATACCGGCAGCGCGCCTGGTACTTCAATACGGTCTTTGCCGATCCCGAAACCCCCGATACGGTCTATGTCCTCAATACGGCGCTCTACCGCTCGACCGATGCCGGCAAGACGTTCAAGAATTTGCATACGCCGCACGGCGACGACCACGAGCTGTGGATCGATCCCACCAATCCCAAGCGGATGATCAACAGCAATGACGGTGGCGCTGCGATCAGCGTCGACGGGGGCGAGACCTGGTCGTCGGACATGAACCAGCCGACCGCGCAATTCTACCACATCTCGACCGACAACCAATTTCCGTTCCGGATCTACGGCGACCAGCAGGACAATTCGAGCGTGTCGATCGCGAGCGCGGGTCGCGACGGGGGCGTCGGGATCGAGGATTATTACGAGGTCGGGGGTGGCGAGAGCGGCTATATCGTTCCCGATCCGACCGATCCCAACATCGTCTTTGGCGGTGGGTACGATGCGGAGCTGACGCGCTACGACCACCGAACGGGAATGACCCGCGAAATCACGCCCTGGCCGAGAAATTCGATGGGCTGGGCGCCCGACAATCTCGAACACCGCTTCCAATGGACGGCCCCGATCATGGTTTCGAGGCACGCACCCCACGCCCTTTATTTCGGCGGCGAGGTCCTTTTCAAATCGACTGACCAGGGGGCGAGCTGGACGGCGATCTCGGGCGACCTGACTCGCAACGACAAGTCGAAGCAACTCTCCTCGGGTGGACCGCTGACCAAGGACAATACCAGCGTCGAGATTTACGACACGATCTTCTCGATCGCCGACGGAGAGGACGCGAACGAGATCTGGGTCGGGACCGACGACGGGCTCGTCCAGATCACCCGCGACGGCGGTGCTCACTGGCAGAACATCACTCCGCCGCAGATGCCCGAGTGGGCGACCGTCGACATGGTCGAGATCGACCCGGCGCGGCCGGGGACGGGCTATGTCGCGGCCGACCGGCACCGGCTCGACGACTTTAGGCCCTATGCGTTCAAGACCGCGGATTACGGACGGACGTGGACGCAGATCACTGCCGGCATCCCTGAGGACGCCTATGTCCACGTCGTGCGCGTCGATCCCGCGCGGGCCGGACTGCTGTACGCCGGGACGGAAAGAGGCGTCTTCGTGTCGTTCGACGACGGCGCGACGTGGCAACCGCTGCAACTCAACCTTCCCATTGTCCCCGTGCACGATCTTGCTGTTCATGGAGATTCGCTTGCGGTCGCGACGCACGGGCGAGCCTTCTGGATGCTCGATGACCTTGCCCCGGTTCGGCAATGGTCCGAGGCGGTCCAGAACAGCAAGGCGTACCTCTTTACTCCGCAGGTTGCGAACCACACGGTGTTCGAGACGCGCATGAGAGGCCTTCGTTTTTTTGGAGGTGCGAACCCTGCGTCGGGCGCGGTGATCGACTATTGGCTCTCGGCGCAGTTCGGAACGGCCCGGGAGAAGGAGGACGAGAAGAGCGACGACCAGGCCAAGAAGGACAAGGCGCCCGATCCGCTCGCTTCGCGCATCAAGCTCGAGATCCTCGATGCAGACGGACAAGTGATCAGAACCATCCCCGATCCGGAGCCCACTGAGCAGGGCCAGCCAAAACCGGCGCGGTCGCGGCCGAATGCACCGGCAAAGGCTGTTCCAGGAGAGCAGGAACAGGCCGCGGCGGAAGTGGAAGAGGACGAGGGGCCGCCCAAGCCCAAGCTCACCCATTATGCAGGCCTCAACAGCTTCGTCTGGAACATGCGCTATCCAAGCGCGACTGCGATCCCGCACTCGCCCCTCTGGGCCGGGAGCGTCGAAGGACCGCGCGCCCTTCCGGGAAATTACCAGGTGCGCCTTACTCTCGATGGGAAGAGCGAGACGCGGCCGCTCGTAATCGTGCCGGATCCGACCAGCACTGCAACGCCCGAGGCGCTGCGCGCACAATTCCAACTTCACCGTCAGATCAATTCAGAACTGAGCGCGATCGACGATGCCGTGCTCGAAATTCGCGCAACACGAACCCGCATCGAGGCATTGAAGGCTGCAAGGCCTGCGCTCGCCGCGAAAGCAGACGATGCCATAACGAAGATGACCGCGATCGAGGAAGTGTTGGTGCAGCCGCGCGCCCACGCATCGGAAGACGCGCTCAATTATCCAATTCAGCTCAACAACATGATCGCGGCCTTAGGATCGCTGGTCGATGACGGTGACTATGCGCCGACGGTTCAGGATCAACAGGAATTCGTGCAGCTCAAAACCGCGGCCGATCGCCAATTGGTCGCCTGGAATTCGCTCAAGACGGGCATCGTGAGAGAGCTGGAGCAGCGGCGCAAATAATGGTCGCCCCCGAAACGTGTCGACCTTGTCACTCGACGGGTGAGCCTCGCTAGAGCAATGAAGCTCAAATGAGGGGGGGAATCGTCCTTGTTTCGGCCGTGTGCGCCGTGCTTGCGAGCCCGGCTGCTGCAGATGACAAGCCACCGCCGATCTGTGCCGACCGGCCGGGCAAGGCGACATCGGCCTGCACCGTTCCTCAAGGCCGCTGGCAGCTTGAGACCGGACTTGCCGACTGGACATTGCAGAAGGGGGACGGCGAGCGGGACACCGCGCTCGTGCTCGGCGAAACCGCGATCAAATTCGGCCTCACCGACGCCTCGGACATCGAAATCGACCTGACGCCCTGGCAGCGCTCGACGAGCAGCGCCGGAGGCGTTCACGAGAGCGCCAGTGGCATCGGAGACGTCAACGTCATCTACAAGCAGCGGTTGACCAGATCCGATGCGCCGCTCCAGATCATCGCCATGCCGTTCGTCAAGGTGCCGACCGCCAACCACTCGCTCGGCAACGGGAAGTGGGAGGGCGGGCTGTTGTTCCCGGTCGGATACCAGATCGCCAAAACGCCGCTGAGCCTGGGTCTCACTCCCGAGCTCGATCTTATCGCAGACGGTGACGGTCGTGGGCATCACCTCTCGATGGAGCAGGTCGCGACCCTTGGCTGGGCAGCGACGGACAGGCTCAACATCTCGGCCGAGATCTGGGGCGCATGGGATTGGGATCCCGCGGGAACGACGCGCCAGGCAAGCGCCGATGGCTCCCTCGCCTACCTTCTCACCAACGACGTGCAGCTCGACGCCGGCGCCAATTTCGGCCTCAACAGGGTGACTCCAGACGTCGAGCTCTATGGCGGGGTCTCCGTCAGGTTCTAGGAAATGGGTGGGCGCCCGTCTCGTCAGGAGTGGAGCAGCTTCCTGACGCCCCTTGCTGCCTGGCGAAGGCGCTGCTCGTTTTCGACAAGGGCGATCCGCACGAAACCCTCGCCCTCCTCGCCGAAGCCGACGCCAGGAGCGACGGCGACCTGCGCCTCTGAAAGAAGTCTTTTCGCGAACTCCATCGATCCCAGATTATGGAAGCGCTCGGGGATCGGGGCCCAGGCGAACATGCTCGCTTCGGGCAGCGGGATCTCCCAGCCTGCCCGGCCGAAGGTTTCGACCAGCACGTCGCGGCGCCTGCGGTAGAGGTTCCTATTAAATTCGACGATGTCCTGTGGCCCGTTGATCGCTGCCACGGCCGCTGCCTGAACCGGCGTGAAGGCACCGTAGTCGAGATAGGATTTGACCCGCGCCAGGGCCTCGATCAGCCGCGCATTGCCGACCGCGAAACCGATCCTCCAGCCGGCCATCGAATAGGTCTTGCTCATCGAGGTGAACTCGACCGCAACATCCTTTGCTCCCTCGACCTCGAGGATCGAGGGCGTCGCTGCATCGCCGAAATAGATTTCGGCATAGGCGAGGTCGGAGATAACGATCAGCTCATGCTCTCGGGCAAAAGCGACCAGGCGCTCGTAAAAGGGAAGGTCGGCGACATAGGCGGTGGGGTTCGAGGGATAGCCGATGACCAGCACCTTGGGCCTCGGGACAGTGTAGCGCATGGCGTTCGCAAGACGCTCGAAGAAGGCTTCGCCGGGCGCCGCCGGGATCGAGCGTACGGCGGCTCCGGCAATGATGAAGCCGAAGCTGTGGATCGGGTAGGAGGGATTGGGTGCGAGGACGACGTCGCCCGGCGCCGTGATCGCTTGGGCGAGGTTCGCGAGACCCTCCTTCGAGCCCAAGGTGACGATGACCTCCCTGTCGGGGTCGAGCGTCACTCCGAAGCGGCGCTTGTAATAGGCCGCCTGCGCTTTCCTGAGGCCCGGGATTCCCCGGCTCGCTGAATAGCGGTGGACGTGGGGTTTCCTCGCGACCTCGGCGAGCTTGTCGATCACGTGGGCGGGTGGAGAACCGTCGGGATTGCCCATTCCAAGAT
>DATATH010000008.1:0-1926 GCA_036268895.1 Sphingomicrobium sp.
GTCAGGCGACGATTGATCAATATTCTCTCGCTCCTGGAGACTGGAGGACCGGATCGAGCAGCTGATGGAATCGAAGAGGAGGCCGGGTCGAGCGCCTCCACGATCAGGACGATATCGAGATCCTTGGTCGCCCGGAAAGCCACGCCGACATCGCCCATGAGGAGCTCGCACGCGCCTCCGCCGATCAGCACATATCGTTCACAGTCCGAGTAAATTCTGTGGCGAACTCTGATGGCTCAGCCTAGTCAGCGGGACTTTCAATGCCTTGGCTACCAAACGAATGATTGAGGGGGACTAAGGTGGATACCGTGTGGGGCCGGACGGCGCTCCTGATCGCAGTGTTTCTGCCGCTGGCCGGACCGGCCGCTACAGCTGCAAGCGGGTCATCGCAGGAGCGCCGAACAGAGCTTAATCTTTCGGCCGACGATGTCATTCCGACGGGCAACGACTGGATCGCTCTCCCCTCGATCCGCGCCGGCGACGGTGCGCTCATGGACTTCAACATCATTTCGATGCGGTACCGCGGACTCATCGAATTCGCAGGAGCCGCCGGCCAGCCGCTGATGAGGCCGTTCCTCGATGTTGGCGGGGTCAGAAAGCCGCTCTCCAATCTTCGCTGGAGCATGCGCGATTACTGGCTCCCCACCGGAACCATGGAAGCCGATGGCCTTCAAACCAGGATTTCCTACGTGGCGCCGCCGGAAAGCCGGGCGGCAATCATCCGCTTCCAGGTCACGAACCTTGGTACGGGTCCAGTGAGGGTCGCTCCCGGAATGGAGGTCAACTGGGCGCGGACCAACCGGGTCACTTATTCGCCCGAGCCCTTGATGGGCTCGCGAACGATGTCGCCGACGCCCATCGACAGCGACATGGAGATCTTCAACTACAAGACGGACGACACCCAATACGCCTGGGGCTTTGCTTACGTCGGCTCGCAGGGAGTTCTTCATGATAGAGATGGCGATCCAGGCGTAACGGCCGAGCACGAGGCGACGCTTGCGCCAGGTGAGACTCTTGACGTCCATTATCTGATCGGCGTCGGGCTCGAGGAATATAGCGCGGCCTATGCGATGCGCGTGCTTAACAAGAGGATCGATCGCTACGGCCTCGACGGAGAGATCGACCAGGCCGCCCAAGAGGCCCGGCGCCACACCCGAACCACCGGACGAGCCGACCTCGACCGGATCATGAACCGCAACTTCCTGTTCACTACTTATTATGCGTGGGGCCGCTCGCTCGACACCGAGCAGTTCGTTGGAATGACCTCGCGCAGCAACCGCTACTACGTTTCCGCCGCTTACTGGGACCGCGACGCAATGCTGTGGAGCTTCCCCGCTCTCCTCGATACCGATCCTGCGAGGGCACGCGAGGCGCTCGGCTATGCGCTCGGCATCCAGGCGCGAAACGTCGGCATCCACAGCCGGTTCATCGACGGAGTTGTGCTGGAAGACGGGCTCGAGCTGGACGAGCTCGTTGCACCGCTCGTTGCACTCAAATCCTATATCGATGCGACGGGGGACGAGAGGCTGCTCGATCGTTACGGAAGCGAGGTCGAGGCGATCAAACAGCGCGTCTTTGCGCTCCGGGACCCTGCTACCGGCCTCTATGAGACGTTCCAGGACGCGCAGGACGAATATGTTCGAAAACCCTTTTCGGTTTACGACAATGTCCTTGCCTGGAAGGCCATGAACGATCTTGCAGCGCTCGAAAAGCGTCGCGGCCGGCAAGGTCAGGGGACCGATCTTCGTGCCCGGGCCGCGGCGCTCAAGGCAGCGATCCTCAAATATGGAGTGCGCTCAGGAGCTGAGGGCGCTCACGGCCCGATCTTCGCGGCCACGGTAAGCGCAAGCGCTGCTGATTTCATGGATGTCCCGCCGGGCTCCCTTTTGAAGCTCCCCTATCTCGGCTTCATCGCGCAAGACGATC
>DATATH010000009.1:0-9568 GCA_036268895.1 Sphingomicrobium sp.
AGCGTTCGTTCAACGCCGACAGCGAGAATATTCGCGGGATCAGCCAAATGGCGCTGAACGCC
Organism: Sphingomicrobium sp.; assembly: GCA_036268895.1. Taxonomy (GTDB): domain Bacteria; phylum Pseudomonadota; class Alphaproteobacteria; order Sphingomonadales; family Sphingomonadaceae; genus Sphingomicrobium. The sequence goes on from DATATH010000009.1 coordinate 63, forward strand.
GTCAAGCTTTTCTACGAAACCGAGGAATCGAAAGAAGGCGTCCGGGCATTCGCCGAGAAGCGCAAGCCCGATTTTCACAATTTTGTGAAGTGACGCCCGGATAGGGTCATGGCGCCGCAACGGATCGATCGGGCCGAGCTCGCAGGCGTCCTTCCCCCAGGCGGACTGACCCTTGTCTCTTCCTGCTCGGCCGAATCCGCCGTCCTTGCCGATGCGGTCGAACATGCCGGCGCGGCACTTGGGGCGATGACGTTCAGCGGCATCTTCGTACCCGGCCTCAACCGCCGGACATGGCTTGGCGGTCCCGACTGCAGCGTGCTCACCTTCTTCATGACTCCGGAGCTGCGCGCAGCCGGGGACAAGGTCGAATTCCTGCCCTTATGCTATCAGGACATCCGCGCCGAACTGCGTCGTCGCAAGCCCGCCGCCGCGCTGTTCATGTGCGCGCCGCCCGATGCGAGCGGCAATTGCAGCTTCGGGACCGAAGTGGCGTTCATTGCCGACCTGTGGCGGGAAATTCCCATTCGTATCGCGCATGTGAATCCGTCGATGCCATCCACAGCTGGCGACCCTGGCATTCCCTTCGCTGCTCTGACCGGTTTCATCGAAGCCGATCAGCCCCTGCTGTCGATCGACCCCGGACCCGGTGATCCGGTCGCCCAGACAATCGCTTCGCACGTCGTACCTTTCGTTGCCGACGGCGCGACGCTGCAGACCGGGCTGGGCAAAATTCCGGACGCCGTCCTGCATGCGCTCGCGATCCGGCGCCGCCTGCGTGTCCATACCGGCTTGATGGGCGATGGGGTGCTCACCCTCGCGAAAGCGGGAGCGCTCGCGCCGGGCAGGTGTGCCCTCGTCGGCGTGGCGATCGGAAGCCAGGAGCTCTACGCCCAGTTGAATCATCAAGCATTTCAATTTCGACCGGTTTCGGTGACGCACGGCGCTGCGGCGCTCGCCGGGATTGCCAATCTCGTGACGATCAATTCGGCGATCGAGGTCGATCTGTTCGGCCAGGCTTTCGCCGAACTCACCCCGCGCGGCCTGATGTCGGGACCGGGCGGTGCGTCCGATTTCGCGCGTGGTGCCCGGCCCGGCGGTGGGACGCGGATCGTCGTGCTCCCAGCGGCCGCCGGCGGCGGCAGGATAAGCCGGATCGTTGCGCCCGGACGGGGATCCGGACCGGTCTCGCTTGGCCGCATGGACGTGGACCTGATCGTGACCGAGCATGGCGTCGCCGATCTTCGCGGCACGACCTACCGGGCGCGTGCCGACGCGCTGATCGCAATTGCGTCCCCCGATCACCGCGCCGGACTCGCATCGGCCTGGTCGGCTTTTTCGGAACAACTTTAATTGGGAGTTGCCACGATGGCATCCAGCAAGGTCATCATCAGTTGCGCCGTGACGGGATCGATCCATACGCCCTCGATGTCGCCCTATTTGCCAGTCACTGCGAGCGAGATTGCGGAATCGGCCCTGGGCGCGGCGGAGGCCGGCGCGGCGATCGTGCACCTGCACGCCCGCAACCCCGACGATGGGCGCCCGGATCAGTCGCCGGAGGCGTTCGAGCCGTTTCTGAGGATCATCAAGCAATCCTCCAATGTCGTGGTCAACCTGACCACCGGCGGTTCGCCTTATATGACGGTCGAGGAGCGGGTGAAGCCGGCGGCGGTCTGGAAGCCGGAGGTCGCAAGCCTCAACATGGGATCGATGAACTTCGGTCTGTTCCCGATGCTCAAGCGATACAAGGAGTTCAAGCACGACTGGGAACCGGCGATGCTCGAAGGCTCGCACGACCTCGTCTTCCGCAACAGCTACAAGGACATCCGCTATGCGCTCGATACGCTGAATGGGACCGGCGCGCGCTACGAATTCGAATGCTACGACACCAGCCACCTTCACAATCTTCATTATTTCTGGAGCGAGGGGCTCGTGCACGCTCCGCTCTTCATTCAGACCGTGTTCGGCCTGCTCGGGGGGATCGGGCCACATCCGGACGAAGTGCTGCACATGAAGCGCACTGCTGACCGGTTGTTCGGGGACCATTACCGCTGGTCGGTCCTTGGCGCAGGCAAGGCCCAAATGCCGGTCGCGGCGATGGCGGCGGCGATGGGCGGCAATGTCCGCGTCGGCCTCGAAGACAGTCTGTGGATCGGGCGGGGCCAGCTTGCGCCGAGTAATGCCGCACAGGTGACGCAGGTGCGGCAAATCATTGAAGGCCTGGGGCTGGAGATCGCAAGCCCGGACGAGGCACGCGAGATGCTGTCGTTGAAGGGCGGGGACAAAGTGGCGTTCTGATGAGCGAAGCAAATATTCTCCCCAATCTGCGCGAATTTCGCGTCGAGCAACGCGCCAAGGGTATCGTTCACCTGGTCTTCGATTCGCCCGGCCGGTCGATGAACGTCTTCAACAATGCCGCGATCCACGAGCTCGGCGCTTTTGCCATATGGCTCCGGACCGCAAGCATTCGCGGTGTGGTCGTCCGCTCCGGCAAAAGCTCGGCATTCTGCGTGGGCGCGGACCTCACCGAGCTTGGAACGGCCTATGACATGATCATGGCCGCCGCGCCGGCCGAGCGGTCCCGCCTGGCCTTCGATCATTTCTCTCCATTCAGCCGAGCGACCCGCGCACTGGAGACAGCCGGAAAGCCGGTTGCCGCGGCGATATCGAGATTGGCGCTCGGCGGCGGGTGCGAGCTTGCGCTCGGTGCGCATCATCGCGTGCTTGCCGATCATCCCAGGGCCGCGCTGGGATTGCCGGAATCCCTGGTTGGATTGCTTCCTGGAAGCGGCGGGACGCAGCGGCTCCCGCGCCTTATAGGTCTCGAGAGCGCGCTGCCGGTGCTGCTGAACGGCGCGCGGCTTGGCGGCGCCGCTGCTCTCTCTTCCGGGCTGGTAGACGAGCTGGTCCCGGAAGGGGAGGAGGTCGCGGCGGCCGAGCAATGGATCCTCCAGGCCGATGAGGCGGTACAGGCGTGGGATCGCCCCGACTGGAAGCCGCCGGCCGCTGCGGCGATCGGCGAGCGCGTGGCACAAGCAAGGAAGGAGGTTCTTGCCGAAACGCTCGGTCATTATCCGGCGCCGTTGGCCATCCTCGACTGTCTCGAGCAAGGCTTGCCTAAGCCCATCGAGCAAGCGCTCCGAGCCGAGCTGGAGATCTTTTCACGGCTGATCCAGCGGCCTGAACCGCGGAACATGATCCGGACCTTGTTCCTTGGCAGGATCGCCGATGAGCGGGGTTCCAGGAACGGTCCGGATCCCGCGGTGGAAGCGACGGTCGCGCGCCTGCTGGAGGTCGAAGCAGGCGATCCGTCGGGTCTGGAGTCCCTTGCGGCTGCCGGGTTCAGGACGGGCGCGGATGCTCCGCCCGCTCAAACCGAGATCGGCTCGACCTACTGGATCGATTCGGCGGATCCCGATCCCAGGAAGCAGCGGGTCAAGGATCATATCGCAAGGCTTGCTTCGGTTGCGTCCGTCCACCGACTTTCGCAAGAGCAGCAACGCATCGTCGAGTATCGCCTCGCGATGGCGGGCGCATACCCGCCCTATCTCCCCTCACTGTTCTCCGATTCATGACTTCTGCGCGTGAAGGTGCCTTCGATCTGCTGATTGTTGGCGGCGGTATCAACGGCGCTGGAATCGCGCGCGACGCGGCCGGAAGGGGCCTCAAGGTCCTGCTGGTCGAACGGGACGATCTTGCCGCGCATACTTCGTCCGCGAGCACCAAGCTCATCCACGGCGGGCTGCGGTATCTCGAGCATTTCGACTTCCGCTTGGTCCGGGAGTCGCTGATCGAACGCGAACGCCTGCTGAGCATCGCGCCGCACATCGTCCAGCCGCTGGAGTTTGTCATACCGCAATCCGAGTCGATCCGGCCGGCGTGGATGGTGCGACTGGGGCTCTTCATCTACGATCATCTTGGCGGCCGTCAGACCCTCCCGCGAACGCGGATCATCCGGCTCGAGGACCATGGTTTCGGGCGTGGCCTCGAAGTTCCCGTCGGCAAGGCGTTTGTCTATTCCGACTGCCGCGTCGACGACAGTCGGCTGGTTCTCCTCAATGCGCTCGACGCGGCGGAGCGCGGTGCGCAGATCCGCACACGAACCGAACTGGTGGCCGCGCATCGCGCTTCGGACCAATGGACCGCGACTCTGCGGGGACCTGGCGGCTCGAGCGAGGTGCGCGCCCGAGTCCTGGTCAATGCCGCGGGTCCGTGGGTCGACGCGCTCTTCGACCGGCTTGGAGGCGCTCGGAAACGCTGCAGCATCCGGCTGGTGAAGGGCAGCCACATCGTGCTTCCGCGGCTCTTCCCCGGCGAGCAGGCCTTTCTGATCCAGAATCCCGACCGGCGCGTGATCTTCGCAATCCCGTTCGAACGCGAGTTCACCTTGGTCGGAACGACCGACCAGGGGTGGGATGGGCCGCCGGCCGCGGCCGTGATCAGCGAAGAGGAAATCAACTATCTTCTTGACGCCGTCCATCGCACCTTTGCCCGCAAGATGGGCACTGGGGACATTCGCGGGACCTATTCGGGCATTCGGCCGCTCTACGACAATCGCGCCACAAACGCCTCCGCGGTGACTCGTGACTATGTGCTCGACCTCGATACTGACCAAGCGCCTTTGCTCAGCATCTTCGGCGGCAAGCTGACGACCTACCGCCGCCTCGCCGAGCACGCGCTCGATCGTTTGTCCCGTTACTTCCCGGCCTTGTCCAATCCCTGGACCGGTGATGTGGCGCTTCCGGGTGGCGACCTCGCCCAGCCGATCGAAACCTATGCGGCGCGCCTCGGGGATCGCTACCCGTTCCTGCCGCCCCCCGAGCTGGCGCGACTGGCACGCACCTATGGGACCCGCGCCGAACGCCTGCTGGGCGGCGCCGCAAGAGCAGCCGACCTCGGCGAGAAATTCGGGGCAATGCTCACCGCCCGCGAAGTGGATTATCTCATCAGCGAGGAGTGGGCGCGAACCGCCGAGGACATCCTCTTTCGCCGAACCAAGCTTGGGTTCCAGGTGTCGCCTGAAACGGTGGAACGGCTGGAGGATTATCTCCGATCCCGATCCGCCGGGTCGGTTCCAGCGGCGCGGCGAGCCGATGATGCAGCCTGATCAAATCCTCTCCATCGATCAGGGAACCGCGTCCACGCGCGCAATATTGTTCGACCGCAATGCGCGTGCTGTCGCGATCGCGCAGCGCGGCTTTGTCAGAGCAAATGCAGCAATGGCGCCGCAATATCGGTAGCACTTGCCAAGCTTGAAGCGCGAAATGGTCGGTGACATCGGCTCGCCAAGGCGTCGAAGATGCGGCCAGAAGCCGGACAGATGGAAAGCTGACGCAAGCCTCAACCCCAAATCGTCTCGGGAACGAAGATCCTTCCGTCCTTATAGATCAGCTTCGCGAGCGGATCGTCGGCATGGCCGTACGGCCCGTCCAGGTCGACGAAGTCGCACAGCTGGGCGAGCACGAAGCCGGGCGCCATCGCCAGCGTCGAGCCGCCCATATTGCCGACCATGACCATCTTGCCCATCTCGCGCGCGGTTCGCGCCATGTGTAGCGCCTCGGTGAGGCCGCCGCACTTGTCGAGCTTGATGTTGATCACGTCGAAATAGCGCGCTCGCTCGTGAAGCTCGTCAATGCCGAGAATGCTTTCGTCGGCGGCAACCGGAATTCCGGGAGCCCATCCCTCGAGTGATGCTTCGTCACCCCGTTTCAGCGGTTGCTCGATCAGCTTCACGGAAAAATCCTGGGCCGCGCGGGCCAACGAATCGAGATCGTCGCGAACGAACCCCTGGTTGGCATCGACTCCGATCCATGCGTCGGGTCGCGCCCGGCGAACGACGGCGATGCGCTCGCGGTCAATGTCTACGGCACCGTCGAGCTTGAGCTTGATAGCCTTGGCGAAGGAAAGCCTTCCGACCTTGGCTTCGAGAACCGCCGGATCGTCCGCGGCCAGGGTGAAGGTGGTAACGAGCGGCTTGGGCCGAGGAGCGCCGGCCAGCTGCCAGACCGGCACTCCGGCCAGGCGCGCCTCCAGTTCCCACAAGGCGCAATCGAGCGCGTTTCGTGCGCCACCTGTAGGAAGAAGATCCTGAAGCTCGTTTCGCGAAAGGCCGGATTCGACCTGCGCGCGTACCTGCTCGATCGTGTCGAGCATGTGTTGCTGGTCGTCCCCAAGATAATAGACGCCCGCTGCCTCGCCCCGGCCAATCGTGCCTCGTTCGGCGATCCGGGCGACGATCGAAGGCATTGCCTCGAACACGTAATTCGCAATCCGAAACGGCTCGGCGAATCGAATCGCTGCCTTTTCAACCGTGAGAATTCGGGAGACGGTCGTCGTTGCCATGCGTCGAGCATAGCAATGGAAACAAAAGTTTCAAATAATGAAACGTTCAATCGCCGCCACCGCCCTCGGACAGGTGTTGCCGCTTCTTCGCCGTGTCGGCGAGCTGCTGGATTCCCTGCCCGGCGCAAACGGAAAGGACGGTGCACGGCACTGCGCTCGTTCGGACATATCCATGGGCCATGCCGCTGTCGAAGTAGATCGAGTCGCCGGGCCCGAGCGGAAGCGGGGCGTAAAGGTCGGAGTGAAGCTCCATCGAGCCGCGAAGAACATAGAGATATTCTTCGCCGCCATGGCGGACGAGTCCGCCGAGCTCGTCGACGCTCCTCGCCTGGACATCGATGATGATCGGAATCATCATTTTTCCCAGCAAATCCGCCGCTGGATAGTGGTGGACATGCTTCTCCGAATCGGCGTCCAGCGCTTCCCCCGCGCGGGTCACGCTGCGGCGGCCGACCGCAACCGGAGCTGCGCGTCCCTGGGCGTTCGCCAGGAGATCCTTGATGTCGACGTTCAAGGCCTGCGCAAGCTTGATGAGCTTGTCATAGGTGAGCGTCATCTTCCCGTTTTCGAGTTTCGAGAGCGTCGAATAGGGCAGCCCGGCGCGAGCGGAGAGGGCGCGGAGGCTTAGGCCCTGGGCCAGCCGTACATCGCGAATCGCGCGGCTCGGTCCGGGCAGCGCATTGCTGTCCTGAATGCCGTTCAGTGGGCGGCTCCTTACCTTGGTTCGCAAGCCATTCATCGCTCAACCAGAAACCAGTTGCTAATCGTGAAACACTATTGCAATGATGACACCATTCTGGCGGGGAGAGCTAGGGTGAATATTCATTACAAGATTGGGATGTTTCTTGGTGGCACGTGTTTCATTGCCATCGCCAGTCCCGCTTATTCACAAGTGACGAGTCCGGCATCGACGCGTGCACAGCAAGGTGGCAACGGGCAGCAGCCGTCGGCGGTGCAAACTCAGGGCGATCAGAACGAGATCATCATCACAGCGCAAAAGCGGTCCGAGCGACTGCTCGACGTTCCGCAGTCGGTGTCGGTCATTTCCGGGGAATCGCTGGATGAACAGCATGCGACTCGGCTGTCGGATTATCTGACGCGGATCCCCAGTGCGAATGTCGTCGAAAGCCAGGCGGGCAATTCGCGGATCGTGCTGCGCGGCATCAACGCAGGAGGAGTCGGTGCGACCGTTGCCACCTATATCGATGAGGCGCCGTTCGGATCGGCAACCGGCCTGGCGAATGGCGCGATCCTCGTTCCGGACATCGACCCGTTCGATCTGGCGCGGGTGGAAGTGCTGCGGGGGCCGCAAGGCACGCTCTACGGAGCGAATTCGCTTGGCGGCCTCGTCAAATTTGTGACGGTCGGCCCGGAGACTCACGGGTTCGGTGCGGCGGCCGAGGCGGGGATCGAGGACGTAGCGCACGGCGATATGGGTTGGTGGGGTCGCGCCGCGGCCAACGTTCCCTTGTCCGACGATGCCGCATTCCGGCTGACCGGCTTCTACCGTCGCGATCCCGGCTATATCGACGATCCGAACCGGGGCCGCGACGTCAATGGCGGGAAGACCTACGGCGGCCGGTTCTCTGCCCTGCTCAAACCGACGAGCAGGCTGCGAATTCGCGGCTCGGTGCTACTCGAGAACATCCGCAGCGACGGCACGAATGCAGTCGATCTTGATCCGATCACATTCGAGCCAGTCTATGGCAACCTGAAGCACTTGCGGGTGGTCAACGAGCCGAACGACATCGATTACCGGCTCTACAACACGACGATCGATTACGATTTCGGTCCCGTCGCCCTGGTATCGTCGACAAGCCTGGGCACACTCGACCAGAAACAGGTCGAGGACGTGAGCTCGGTTTATGGGCCGCTTCTAACCGGATTTTTCGGAACCCCGCTCGGCGCCGGCCTCGATCAGGGCATGACGCAGCGTCGTTTCACCCAGGAAGTCCGGCTGGCATCCAACCACAATGATGTTCTGCAGTGGACGATCGGGGGTTTTTACACGCACGAGAAGAACCGGCTCACTCAGAATTTGTTCGGCGTCGACGGGATCACGGGCGCGCGCGTTTCGGCACTTGATGGGCTGGCGATCATCGCATTGCCATCGCGATATTCGGAGTATGCCGGTTTCGCGAACGCGACGTGGCACATCGCTCCGAAATTCGATCTGACCGCCGGCGGACGCTGGAGTCACAACAAGCAATCGGACACCCAAGACTCCAGCGGTCTTCTGGTCGGAGGAGTGAGCAGCTTCTCGGGCAAGTCGTCGGACAGCGTCTTGACTTATTCGGTCGCGCCGACCTTCAAACCGAACGCGAACACCCGAATCTATGCTCGCATCGCGAAGGGCTATCGCCCGGGTGGTCCCAACGCGGTTTCGCCACTTGCTCCGTCCGATGTGCCGCGCCAATTCGGTCCGGATACGGCGACGAACTATGAAGTGGGTCTCAAGACCCAGACTGCCGACCATTTGCTCTCGCTCGAGGTCACCGGATTCCTCATCGACTGGAAGAACATCCAGCTGCTCGCGCAGGTGGCGGGTTTCGGCGTCAACGCGAATGGCGGAAGTGCGCGCAGCAAGGGCATCGAATTGACGGCCGGTATGAACCCGACGCGTCACCTGTCGCTCTATGCCAACGGGTCTTACGTCGATTCCTATCTGACGAGCGACACGCCGGCTGTGGTTGGAGGCGTGTCAGGCGATCCGCTACCGTACAATCCGAAATGGCAGAGCACGATCGGCGCAGAATATGAGCACCCGATGAGTGCCACGCTTACCGGGCATGCGGGCCTCAGCTGGCATTACACCGGCGTCCGTTACTCCGATTTCGATCCTGCAAACGGGCAACGTCGTCTGAAAGCATTCGGCCAAGTCGACGCTCATGCTGGCGTGGACATCGGCCGCTTCCGGGTGGACGCTTTCGCGCGTAACATCACCGACGCCAGAGGGATCGTGAACCTCGGCTTTTTTGGCGACGTGAACGGCGATGTTGCAGCGGCCGTGATCCGGCCCCGATCCTTCGGATTGTCGCTAGGCTACCGTTACTGATTGGGGATTGGACATGTGTTCATGAAAATGGGCGCTTGCCGCTCTGGCGGCACTGGCGATCCAAGCTGCCGGCCAATCCCCGACTGAGCTCGCACCGACGAGGCCGACGAGG
>DATATH010000010.1:0-4673 GCA_036268895.1 Sphingomicrobium sp.
CTGGTCGCTCTTCCCGTGGTGGTTTCACTATGACGCCTACGCGCACGACGTATTCAACAAGGCGGGCGCGCTCGCCTCGGCAAGCGGGTTTCTTGGCTGCGCAGCCGCAATCGCTGGTTCACTGTGGCGGGCGCGTCAGTCCGGCGCGGTCACGACTTATGGATCGGCGCGATGGGCGAACGAACGCGAAGTCCAAGCGGCCGGTCTGTTCGGGGATACAGGAGTCTTCCTAGGGTCCCTCGACGGATCTTACCTTCGCCACAACGGACCCGAGCATGTCATGGCGATCGCGCCAACCCGCAGTGGCAAGGGGGTCGGCCTCGTCGTGCCGACGCTTCTCAGCTGGACCAGGTCGGTCGTAGTTCACGATATCAAAGGCGAGAACTGGGCGCTGACTGCCGGCTGGCGCTCGCGCTTCTCGCACTGCCTTCTGTTCAACCCGACGGATGCGCGATCCGCCCACTACAACCCCCTTCTCGAAGTCCGCCGCGGCCCCGAGGAGGTACGCGACGTTCAGAACATCGCGGACATCCTCGTCGATCCTGAAGGCGCACTCGAACGGCGAAATCATTGGGAGAAGACATCGCATGGCCTGCTGGTCGGCGCGATCCTTCACGTTCTCTATGCAGAAGAGGACAAGACGCTTGCCCGCGTCGCAACCTTCCTGAGCGATCCAGAGCGGAGCTTCGCAGCGACGCTCCAGGTCATGATGAGCACCAATCACCTCGGCACCAAGGAAGCCCCACTCGTTCATCCTGTTGTGGCTTCTGCCGCGCGCGAGCTCCTCAACAAGTCCGGCAACGAGCGTTCGGGTGTGCTCTCGACCGCCATGTCTTTCCTGGGACTCTACCGGGACCCGACGGTTGCGGCAGTGACGAGCGACTGCGACTGGAGAATCGACGATCTGGTTACGGGCGCCCGACCGGTTTCGCTCTACCTCGTCATCCCACCCTCGGACATCTCGCGCACCAAGCCGCTGGTGCGGCTCCTCCTCAATCAGATCGGCCGCCGCCTCACGGAGCGACTGCAGTCCGCGGGCGAAGCCCGTCAGCCGCGTCTCTTGATGATGCTCGATGAATTCCCGGCGCTCGGCCGGCTGGATTTCTTCGAGACTGCGCTCGCCTTCATGGCCGGATATGGAATCCGCGCCTTTCTTATCGCCCAATCGCTGAACCAGATCGCGAGGGCCTATGGCGAGAACAATTCGATCCTCGACAATTGTCATGTGAGGATCGCTTTTGCGACCAACGACGAGCGGACCGCGCGGCGCATCTCCGATGCCCTTGGTACCGGAACCGAGCTGCATTCGATGCGCAACTATGCCGGACACCGCCTGGCCCCGTGGCTCGCGCACGTGATGGTCAGCCGGCAGGAGACCGCTCGAGCGCTGCTGACTCCGGGCGAGATCATGCAGCTTTCGCCCAGCGACGAACTCGTGATGCTCGCCGGTATGGCGCCGATCCGTGCGAACAAGCTGCGCTACTTCGAGGATCGCCGATTTCTCGCGCGAGTTTCCCCGCCGCCGATGCTTGCCGACGGCGATTATGCCGACCGGCCGCCGAAGCGTTCTCACGATTGGTCCGGATGCCTGGCGGAAAGCATAATCACGGATGAGGAGCAGGAAGATCTCGGCGGCGAAGGCGGCCAGGAGCAGGATCGCCTTCTGGTCGAACTGGATGCAGCCGATCCGCTCGGACTTGGCGAGGACGAGGATGTTGGGCCTTCCGGATCGCAGCCTCTCATGCCGATGCGCACGCTTGGTCCTGCGCTCGCAGCCGACGCCATCAACCAGGGATCGGATCGCGGTGGCGATCTGATGCCGAGCTTCTGAAAGGGCCTGACCATGGCACGCGACCTTGTCCGCCATTATCTCAGCCTGCCACGCGATCTGAGCGAGCGCCTCGACTCGGCGGCGCGGGGACCAGGTGTCTACAAGAATGCGATAGTAGCGACCGCTATTGCCGCTTGGCTCGATCGCAGGGGTACCGACGAGCTGGAACTGAGGTTCGGTCGCCGCCTCGACAGAATGTCGAACCAGCTCGCGCGGATCGAGCGCAACGGCCGGGTCGAGCTCGAGAGCCTCGCATTGTTCGTCCGCTACATGCTGACCGTCAACGCACCGCTTCCCGAAGATGACGAAGCGGCGCGGGCGATCGGGCGTGATCGGTTCGTCGCCTTCGTCGAACGCGTTGGACGACATCTTGCAAAAGGCCGGCTCAGCCTGCTGCCGGAGGAGGAGGGATGAGCGCGGCCGAATCGCTCGAGCGCAGGCGCGCGATGCTCCGCACGGCGATGGGACCACAGATCGCCGCTGCTCTCGCCGACAGCGAAGTCTTCGAGGTGATGGTCAATCCGGACGGAGAAATTCGGCTCGATCGTCTGGGCTCCGGGCGCTGCACCACCGGCGCGTCGCTCAAGCCCGTCGAGGTTGAACGAATCATACGACTCGTCGCGAGCCACGCGCGCACCGAAGTGCATGGCGACGCGCCGATCGTCAGCGCGGAACTCCCACCGCTCGGGGATGGGCTCGCCGGTGAGCGGTTCGAAGGCGTACTTCCACCGGTCGCCACCGGACCCTGCTTCTCGATCCGCAAGCCGGCATGCCGGATCTACACGCTCGCCGACTATGAAGGCGACGGGATCATGACCGCCGACGTCGCGCAGATGCTCTCGCAAGCGGTCGTCGATCATCGCAACATCCTCGTCGCAGGCGGCACCAGCTCGGGGAAGACGACGCTCGCCAACGCCCTGCTCGCCGAGCTTGCCGCGCGCGACGAACGGGTGATCCTGATCGAGGACACGCGCGAGCTCCAATGCGCAGCCTCAGACGCCGTGGCGCTTCGTACCCGACCGGGCGTCGTCAGCATGGCCGACCTCGTCCGCTCGACGCTTCGCCTGCGTCCCGACCGGATCATCGTCGGCGAAGTGCGCGGCGGCGAAGCGCTCGACATGCTTAAAGCGTGGAACACCGGCCATCCCGGCGGGATCGCGACGGTTCACGCCAACAGTTCCCGCTCCGCGCTCTACCGCCTCGAACAGCTGATTCAGGAGGCGGTGATCACGGTTCCGCGACAGCTCATCGCCGACGCGATCGACCTGATCGTCTTCATCGAAGGCCGGGGCGCCGCCCGGCGCATCGGCCGCCCCGAATACGTCGAGGGCCTCGATCGTGCCGGAGACTATGCGCTTCGCCCCGCCACTACAAAAACCCTGGTCCTGGAAGGAGAGTGACGATGCGCAAACCCTCGCCGATCCGCTGCGCTGTCGCTTTACGAACTGGTCTTTTCATCTCCATGTTGATCCTCGCCGCGAATGCTGACGCCGCTGGCTCGGGCATGCCGTGGGAAGAACCCCTCGAGAAAGTGCTCGAGTCGGTCCAGGGCCCGGTCGCCAAGATCGTCGCGGTGATCATCATCATCACGACGGGTCTGACGCTCGCCTTCGGCGAGACCGCGGGAGGGTTTCGCCGGCTGATCCAGATCATCTTCGGACTATCGATAGCGTTCGCAGCCTCCTCCTTCTTCCTCTCATTTTTCAGCTTCGGCGGCGGGGCTCTGATCTCGTGAGCGACGGCTATCAGCATCCCGAAGGTTTCGAGGTGCCGGTACACCGCGCCCTGGTCGAGCCAATCCTCCTGGGTGGGGCGCCCCGCGCAATCGCCATTCTCAACGGAACGGTCTCGGCGGCGCTGGGGCTCGGTCTCCAGCAATGGGCCGCCGGCCTATTGCTTTGGGCGCTCGGCCATTCATTCGCGGTGTTTGCCGCCAAACGAGATCCGGATTTCGCGGCGGTCCTGCTTCGGCATTTGAGGCAGCGTGGATATCTTGAATGCTGAACCTTCGCGAATATCGCCGCCACGCGGACCGGCTCGCCGATCACCTCCCGTGGGCCGCCCTCGTCGCTCCGGGCGTGGTTCTCAACAAGGACGGCAGCTTCCAGCGAACCTGCAGGTTTCGCGGACCCGATCTTGAGAGTGCGACCGACGCCGAGCTGCTTGCCGTGACGGCAAGGGTCAACAACATGCTGAAGCGGTTCGCTTCTGGCTGGGCCCTGTTTTTCGAAGCCGAGCGAGCGCTCGCCATGGGCTATCCCGAAAGCCGCTTTCCGGACCCTGCTTCATGGCTGGTCGACAAGGAGCGCCAGGCAAGCTTCGAGGGAGGCCGGGACCATTACGAGAGCCGCTATCACCTGACGCTGGTCTGGCTTCCGCCGCCAGACAGCGAGGCGCGCGCCGAGCGTGCGCTGGTCGACGGCTCGAACGGCGAGGGACGGGACTGGCGCCAGGCGATCGCGCGTTTCATTGCCGAAACCGATCGGGCCCTGGACCTTCTTTCAGGCCTGATGCCCGAGGTCCGCGTCCTCGACGACCAGGAAACCCTGACATTCCTGCACAGCTGCGTCTCGGCCCGGCGGCACCAGGTCGCCGTGCCCCAAACGCCGATGTACCTTGATGCCTTCATCGCCGACACCGACCTTTCAGGCGGGCTTCAGCCGATGCTCGGCGACCTTCACCTTCGAACGCTGACACTGCTCGGCTTTCCTGCGCTCAGCCGGCCAGGCATTCTCGACGCACTCAACCACCAGGATTTCGAATATCGATGGGTGAGCCGTTTCATTGCGCTCGATCGTGCGGATGCGACACGAGCACTGACGCGGCTGCGCCGCCAATGGTT
>DATATH010000011.1:0-6940 GCA_036268895.1 Sphingomicrobium sp.
TCGACTGGGCCTCCCTTCTTCAGGAGTTCGGCCATCCGCTGGTCGTTGCTGCCCGCTATCGCAAGCAGCAATGGCTGGTGGGGCCCGAACTCTACCCTTTCTATCTCGAGTTCCTGAAAGTGATCGTCACCATTGTGCTGGCGGTGACGACGGGCCTCGCGATCGTCAGGGGAATGCTTTGGGGAACCGACGCGGGCCAGATCGCGACGAACTATCTTGGAAGTCTGTGGTGGGGAACCGCGTCTGCGATCGGGTCGGTGACGATCGTCTTTGCTTTGATCGAACGTTTCGGTGGGTCTTCGGTGAAGCAGAGCCGCCGATGGAGACCGCAGGAACTACCTGAGCCGAACAACGGCCGACCGAGCATTTACGAATCGATATTCGGAGTCACCTTCGGAACATTGGTCCTTTTGTGGTGGCTGGGGGCGTTTCCGACGCCGCAGTTCGGAGGCAATTTCAGGCTTGACGCGGCACCCGTGTGGCAAACGGTCTTCTGGCCCGTAGCCGCGCTCCTGACGTCCCAGCTCATCTTCAACCTGGTGCGCTGGCTTCGCCCACGGTGGAAGATCGTTCGCGGCTTGCTTGGCGCTCTCAACGCGGTTGCGGTGCTGATCATCGCTCTGATCGTCTTCCGCGCCGGTCGCTGGATCACCGTCATCTCCAAAGGCGCAGATCCGTCACAGGTGGCGAGCCTCCAGTCGGCGCTCGACCTTTCATGCCGAATCGCGATCATCGTCACCGTCATCGCCTTCGCTCTGAAAATCGCCGCGGAACTGTGGCGGATGGCGAGATCAGTCGCATCCGGCGGCCCCCGCAATGGCAGCGCGAGCTCCGCGCAAACCTAGTGAGAGCGATCCCTGAGCTCGTTTCTTCTGAGCTTGCCCGTCGCGGTCTTGGGGAGTGCCTCCACAAATTCGATTTCGCGCGGATATTTGTAAGGGGCGATCAGCGTCTTGGCGTGAGCCTGGAGCTCGGCGACCAGCTCGTTAGAGGGCTCGGCGTCCAGCGCGAGCACGACGAACGCCTTCACCTTTTGTCCCCGCTCGGAACAGGGTGCGCCGATCACCGCGCATTCGGCGACCGCCGGGTGCGACAAGAGCGCATTCTCGACTTCAGGAGCGCCGATATTGTAGCCCGAGCTGACGATCATGTCGTCGCTTCGTGCAAGATACCAATAATAGCCCTCGCCGTCGCCTCGGTAGGTGTCGCCGGTCACGTTCCAGCCGTTGACGACATAATCGCTCTGGCGCGGGTCATCGAGATAGCGGCACCCCGTCGGCCCCTTGATCGCTAGCCTTCCAACCCCTTCCTTCATCGGGATACCGTCGCCATCGAGCAGGCAGGCAGTGTAGCCTGGCACGACCTTGCCGGTCGCTCCGGGGTGGACCTCGTCACCGGCCGCGGAAACGAAAATATGCATCATCTCGGTCGAACCGATACCGTCGGTGATCGCGATTCCGGTCCGTTCCCTCCAGGCGCGCCAGACCGCCTCCGGTAGATGCTCCCCGGCCGAAATGCAGTAACGCAGGCTCTTGAGCGCTTCGTCGAGCCCACTCTGCGAGAGCAGGGCCTTATAGGCGGTCGGCGCGGTCCCGAGATGGGTGACCCCGAACTGGATGATCGCCTCGAGCATCGTCGGCGGGCTCGCCTGCTCGATCGTCGCGCTCGCAGCTCCAAAGCGGAGGGGGAACATCGGCGTGATCCCGAGACCGAATGTGAAAGCCATCGGCGCCGAGGTCATGAAGATGTCGCCAGGGGCAGGACCCACGAGATGTTTCGCGAAGGTGTCGCACGGAGCGAGGATGTCCCGGTGAAAGTGAACGCATCCCTTGGGGACGCCGGTCGTTCCGCTGGTAAAGGCGATGATGCAGGGTTCATCTCGGCTGGTCCTTGCGGGAGGAAGCGGCTCCATCAAGGCAGTCCGAGTCTCGAGCTCGCCCTGGCCATAGTCACCATCATATTTGACGATGTGCCTGACACAGTGCGTCTGATCGGCCGCCTGGCGGAAGTCGCCGATGAAACGGCTGTCGACGATCGAGTGACTGATCCTTGCGCGTTCGATCACCGTCGCGATCTCGCCAGGACGCAGGAGCGGCATGGTCGCAACGACAATCCCGCCCGCTTTCAGCACCCCGAGCCAGGCCGCAAACATCGTATAGCCGTTGGGACCGCGAAGAAGCACTCGGTTGCCGGGAACGAGGCTCTCTTCCTCCACCAGCAGCCGCGCTATTCGTCCGCTGAAATCGTCGAGTTCTGCATAGGTCCAGCGCCCGTGACGGTTGAGGACGGCCGGGGCAGCGGCCTCGCCGCCCTTCAATAGCTCGGCGGCAGAATTCAGTTGCTCGGGATAACGCACCTCCGGCAAGTCGAAGCGGAACTCCGGAAGCAGCTCGGGTGGCGGAAGCCGATCGCGGACGAAGGAGTCGTAAGTCATGCCGATATTGCGGATATCGCGAAGCTCTTCGGCCCTGGTCTCCAAACCATGACCTTCATTCCTCAACGACCGCGGTCGTCTCTATCTCGACCTTGGCGGCCGCTTCGATGAGGGCCTTCACTTCGACCAGCGCCATCGCTGGGTAGTTCGGGCCCATGATCTCGCGCCACGCGGCTCCGATCTCGTCGCGCTCGCGCAGATATTCATCGCGACTGATCACGTAACAGGTCATTTTGACGACATGCTGCGGCCCGGCGCCGTCCTGCGCCAGGATCTCGAGCGTGTTCATGAGTGCCTGGGCGAACTGTCCGTGAAGAGTGTAGTCCGCAAAGCTCTCCTTCTCGTCCCAGCCGACGACGCCGGCAGTGAAGATCATCCGCCCGCTCGCGCTGATCCCGTTGGAATAGCCCTTCGGCCGCGGCCAACCTGGCGGCTGGAGAATCTTCATTCCGTTTCTCCCCCGGAAGTGGAATCGCGCAAGATATCGCGGGAGATGATCTGGCGCTGAACCTCGCTCGCGCCTTCGTAAATCCTCAGCGCGCGAATGTCGCGGTAGAGCTCCTCGACCTTCACTCCGCGGGTCACGCCCGCGCCCCCGTGCATCTGCACCGCAGCGTCGATCACCTGGCTCGCTGCTTCGGTCGCGTGGAGCTTGGCCATCGCCGCTGCGCGCCGGTTGTCGGCCCCGCCCTCGTCCTGCTGCCAGGCGGCGCGGTAGATCAAGAGCGCCGAGGCATCGATGGCGAGCGCCATGTCGGCGAGCTTCGCCTGAGTCACTCCATTGTCGGCAAGCGTGCCGCTGCCGAGACGCCGGTTCTTCGCAAAGGAAACCGCTTCGTCGAGAGCGCGCCTTGCAAAGCCCAGCGCCGCCGCACCGACGGTCACCCGGAACAGGTTCAATGTTTCCATGCCGATACGAAAGCCCTCGCCTCCCTCGCCGACGATCGAGTCGGCGGGCAAGCGAACATTGTCATATTTAAGTCGTGCGAGCGGATGGGGAGCGATCACCTCGATGCGCTCGGCGACGCTGAGACCATCGATCTCGGCGGGAACGATGAAGGCCGAGAGCCCACGCGCGCCCTCGCCCTCCCCGGTTCGGGCAAAGGTCACATAGAAGTCCGCAATCCCTCCGTTGGAGATGAGCGTCTTCTCGCCGACGAGGACCCATTCGTCGCCCTCGCGCATCGCGGATGTCTGCATGTTGGCCGCGTCCGAGCCGCATTCCGGCTCGGTCATTGCAAAGGCCGCGATGGCTTCGCCTGCTGCGACCCTGGGGAGCCAATCGCGCTTCTGCTCGACCGTACCGAACAGCGAGATCGCTCCCGAGCCCAGTCCCTGCATCGCGAAGGCAAAATCCGCGAGCGCGGAATTATAGGCAAGCGTCTCGCGAACGATCGCGAGGCTTCGAACGTCGGGGCGGGTGTCGCCGTCCGCGACGCTGAGCTTCAAGAAGCCCGCCGCACCGAGCTCCCGAACGAGCATCCGGCATTCGCTGTCGAGATCGTCGGCGTAGCGGTCGGCGCAATTGTCCGCGCACCAACGCTGCAGCCCGTCGGCAAGCTCGCGGTGCCTGGGCTCGAAGAACGGCCAGGCGAGGAAGCTCCGGTCGGACATCAGTCGCCCTTGAACTCGGGCTGCTCTTTGTTCGCAAAGGCTTCGTAGGCGCGCTTGAAATCCTTGGTCTCCATGCACCTGGCCTGCACCTGGGCTTCGGATTCCAAGGCCTCGTTGATCGTCATGTTCCACTCGCTGTCGAGCTGGCGCTTGGTGATGCAGTGAGCGATCGTCGGCCCACGCGCGAGCTCGTCGGCGAGCGCATAGGCCTGAGCCCGCACATCCTCGACCACGAAGTTGTAGAAGCCCCAGGCCAGCCCTTCCTCGCTGGTCATGTCCCTGCCGGTGAACAGAAGCTCTGCGGCGCGGCCATAGCCGATGATCCTTGGCAGGATCGCGCAGGCTCCCATGTCTGCTCCCGATAGTCCGACCCGGCTGAACAGGAAGGCGGTCCTGCAACCTGGCTGGCCGAACCGGATATCGCTCGCCATCGCGAGGATCGCGCCCGCTCCTGCGCAAACGCCTTCCACCGCGGCAATGATCGGCTGCGGACAATGGCGCATCGCACGGACAAGGTCGCCGGTCATTCGAGTGAAGCGGAGCAGGCCCTGGCTCGTCATCCTGGTGAGCGGGCCGATGATCTCGTGGACGTCGCCGCCCGAACAGAAATTGCCGCCCGCACCGGTGAGTACGACGGCCTTCACCCGGTAATTGTGGTCGAGCTCGTAGAAAGTCGCTCGCAGTTCGTCATAGCTTTCGAAGGTCAGCGGGTTCATGCGCTCTGGCCGGTTGAGCGTGATCGTCGCCACACCCTTCTCGAACTTCCATTGGAAATGCTGCGGCTGAAATGCGGCTGGATCGAACGTCATGCGCTGGTGCCTCCGTCGATTGTGATCGCTGCTCCGTTGATGTCGCGCGAGATGGGAACGCAGAGCATGGCGACGACGTTGCCGATCGCCTGCGGGTCAACCAGCCGGCCGCTCGCATTCATGTTCGTTATGGCCGAACGCGAATCCTCTTCGCTTCGCCCGGTGATCTTCGCTACGCGCGCGACTGATTGGTCAGTCATCGGTGTGTCGACATAGCCCGGGCAGACTGCGTTTACGGTGAGGCCGGTCTTCGCATATTCGGCGGCAAGACTTCGCATCAGTCCGAGGAGGCCGTGTTTCGAGGCCGCGTAGGGGGCCGCATAAGGGACGCCCCGAAGAGAGGCGACCGAGGCGATGAAGACCAGCCTTCCATTGTCACTCTTCAATAAATCTTCGATGCCCAGCCTGGCGCAGTCGAACGCCGAGGTGAGATTGGTCGCGATGATCCGGTCCCAGCTCTCTCGACTTGTCCTGTGGAAGGGCGCGCTCTCGGCAATTCCGGCGTTGACGATGAGAAGGTCGATCGGCCCATTCGCCTTTCGCGCCATTTCGAACGCGGTCTGAATGCGCGCGCCATCGGTCACGTCGCACTGGATCGCGGTTCCACCGAGTCCCTCGGCAACCGCTCGTAGCGGTTCGAGCCTTCGGCCGAGCAGCGACAGCCTCGCTCCTTCGGCGCCAAGGCACTCTGCTGCTGCGGCGCCGATGCCGGTTCCTCCACCGGTGACCAGCGCATGGCGTCCGTCGAGCGCTCTCCCCATCGCTCCAGCTTGGCCGAACGCCATTGTGGTGGCAAGGCGGCGCGATGAAGCTCGCGATCCTCGAAACCGGACGGCCGCCAGGCGACCTTGCTCAAGAGTTCGGCGATTATCCGGCGATGTTCGCCGCTCTCCTCGGTTCCGAGTTCGAGATCGAAAGGTTCGATGTCGAGAAGTGCGAGCTGCCTCAACCCGACGCGCACGAGGCCTATCTCATCACCGGTTCGCCCGCGGGGGTGTACGATCCCTTCCCCTGGATCGAGCCCCTCCGATGGTTCATCCGCTCGGCCAAAAGCAGCAAGATGGTCGGTGTCTGCTTCGGCCACCAGATCATGGCCGAGGCACTCGGCGGGCATGTCGAGAAATCCGACAAGGGCTGGGGCGCCGGGCTCCATCGCTACACGATCGTTCGTTCAGAGCCGTGGATCGACACGGCAGGGACGATCGCCATCCCCGCCTCTCACCAGGACCAGGTCACGGCGCAGCCGCCCGGCACCGAGGTGGTCGCCGCCTCGGACTTCACGCCTTTCGCTGCGCTCGCCTGGACCGACCGGCCAGCGATCTCCTTCCAGTTTCATCCCGAATTCTCGCCCGCCTTCGCCAGGGCGCTGATCGAGAAACGCTACGACCTGGTGCCCGATCCCGAGGCTGCGATCGCCTCGCTCGATGCGCCGAACGACAATGGGCGTGTTGCCGGTTGGATGAGGCGGTTCCTCAAGGCATAGGCGCCGCCTGGCAGAACAATGGAGATGAAGAAGATGAAGACCCGTGCCGCCGTCGCCTTCGCACCCAAGCAGCCGCTCGAGGTCGTCGAGGTGGACCTCGACGGACCAAGGCAGGGCGAGGTTCTCATTGAGATCATGGCGACCGGCATCTGCCACACCGACGCCTACACCCTCGACGGGTTCGACAGCGAAGGGATCTTCCCCTCGATCCTCGGCCACGAGGGCGCGGGAGTGGTCCGCGAAATCGGTCCCGGAGTGACGAGCGTGAAGCCCGGCGATCACGTGATCCCGCTGTACACGCCCGAGTGTCGCCAGTGTAAATCGTGCCTGTCGGGCAAGACCAACCTGTGCACCGCGATCCGGGCAACGCAGGGCAAGGGATTGATGCCCGACGGCACCAGCCGGTTCAGCTACAAGGGCGAGACCATCTTCCATTATATGGGCTGCTCGACCTTCTCGAACTATACGGTGCTGCCGGAGATCGCGGTGGCGAAGATCCGCACCGACGCTCCCTTCGACAAGGCCTGCTACATCGGCTGCGGCGTGACCACCGGCGTGGGCGCGGTCGTCAACACCGCCGGCGCCGAGGCGGGCGCCAAC
>DATATH010000012.1:0-25263 GCA_036268895.1 Sphingomicrobium sp.
ACCAACCGGAGCCGACGCACATCAAATATCGCGTCTATTACGGCACCGCCGATTGGGATGTCGGCTTTGCGAACTTCTTCTCGTCGACCAGCTATTCGACGTTCAAGGAGAATCTCGAGACGGACGACACGTTTGCGCTCGGGGCGACGATCAATTATCTTGCGAACCTGGGAGCGATCACAACCACCGGTGCACCAGTCACTCGGCCGCTTGGCCTTCAGCTCTTCCAGACGACGAGCACGAACAAGTTCACGCAGGAGTTCCGTCTCTCCTCGCCCAACAACGACACACTGGAGTGGATGGTCGGCGCGTTCTACACGCATGAGAAGTCCGCGATCGATCCCCAGAACCTCTTGGCGACCGAGTTCGGCACGGACACTGTTGCGACCGACATCGTCCCCATCGCACTCATTTTCCTGCGTTCGACATATGACGAATATGCGGGCTTTGCGAATGCCATCTGGCATATTACGCCAAGGGCCGATCTGACCCTCGGCGGGCGGCTCGCGCACAACAAGCAAAGCGCGAATGAGGTGGTGACTTCGCCGCTCATCGGCGATCAGTTAGCCAACGACAACTCATCGGAAACGGTTTTCACCTGGTCTGTTGCCCCGCGGTACGAGCTCAGCAAGCACGCCTCGATCTATGCGCGCGTGGCGACGGGCTTCCGTCCCGGCGGGCCCAACGTGATCCCGATCGGCGCGCCGGCTGGAACACCGACGACCTATAAAGCGGACCGCCTGACGAACTGGGAACTCGGGGTCAAGGCCGAGGCGCCCGACGCACATCTGTGGTCGATCGAGCTGGCGGCCTACCACATCGACTGGAAAGACATTCAGCTGTTCGAGATTGTCAATCAGATCGGTATCAACGCCAATGGCGGCAAGGCCAGGGTGAACGGCCTGGAATTTTCAGGGGCTCTCCGGCCCGTGCCGGGCTTAACTCTCGCCACCAACGGCGCTTACACGGACGCCAAGCTCAAGGACGATACGCCAGCCCTTACCGGGGGCTTCGCCGGCGATCCGCTTCCATGGGTGCCGAAGTGGAGCGGCGCTCTCCACGCCGATTACGATTTCCCGATGAGCTCCGCACTTGGCGGGTTCGTTGGTGCGAGTCTCGATTACATCGGCAGGCGCAATGCCGAGTTCAACCAGCGGCATCCCGACGGTTCGCTGGTCCGCATCCCCGGCTATACCGAAATCGATCTTCGCGCCGGCGTGAACATGGGCCGGTTTACGCTCGAAGCCTTTGCACGCAACCTGTTCGACAAGGGCGGGATTACAGATGCATTCGGCTTTGACGGGGCGACGTTCCCGAACGGCGCTGCCGGTGTGGCAGTGATCCGCCCGCGAACGATCGGGCTTACCCTGACCGCCAACGTCGGGTCATAGGTTCGAGCGGAACGCGCGTGCTCGCCCGAGAGATCGAGGAACCGGATCGGCTGTCGCTCGCGCTGCCGCAGCCCTATCTTCTGTTTCTCGGCGACACGACCGAACCGGGCTATGCGAAAACCGCGTTCGGCCTACGTGACTGGGCGCGGGACAAATGCGTCGGCGAATATAGCCTGCCGAGCGCGACCGTTTCGACTGGTCTTCCCAAGCTCACGCCGGCCGAAGCCCATTCGCGCGGCGCTCGGGCTTTGGTCATCGGCGTCGCCAATTCCGGCGGGTTCATCGCCGACGCCTGGCTTCCCGTGCTGGCCGACGCTCTCGAGGCCGGTCTCGACATTGTCAGCGGCATGCACGCGCGTCTTGCAGAGGTACCGAAACTCAAGGCGCTCGCCGAACAGCTCGGACGGCGGTTGGTCGATGTCCGGGTTCCGCCCGCGAACATCCCCATTGCCACCGGCCTCAAACGGAGCGGCAAACGGCTACTGACCGTCGGGACCGATTGCGCGCTTGGAAAGAAATACACGGCACTCAGCATCGCGAGCGCTTTCAAGGCACGAAGCATAAATTTCGATTTCCGGGCCACCGGGCAGACGGGAATCATGATTGCCGGCGGCGGGATGCCGATGGACGCGGTCGTGGCTGATTTTGCTGCAGGCGCAGCCGAGATGCTGAGTCCGGCTGCCGCACCAGATCATTGGGACGTGATCGAGGGCCAGGGTTCGCTTTTGCACCCGGTCTTTGCGGGCGTCACCTTGTCACTTCTCCACGGCAGCCAGCCCGATGTCTTCGTCGTCTGCCACGAGCCGACCCGGACGAGACTTCTCGGGGACGAGGCATTCGCAGTGCCCAGTGTCGAGGAGATCATCGAGCTCACGATCCGTCTCGGTTCCCGAACGAACCCCGCGATCCGAGTTGGCGGCGTGAGTTTCAACACCTCGGCGCTTCGCGAGGACCAGGCGCTCGAGATCATCGCTGCAGAAAGCGCGCGGCTCGGCTTGCCCGTCGCCGATCCGGTACGTGGCGGCGACGAATTCGAAAGGTTGGTGGATTCATGTCTCGCCTAGCTCTGTTTGCGGCACTCCTGTTCGCGCTCGAAGCTCCTGGCTCGGCTGCCGCTCCCGCCGCTGCAGTCCAGTCGGAAATCGCAAATATCTCGAAGTCGATCGACGGGGTAGTCGGAGTCGCCGCCTGGCGTCTCGACGGGCGCGGAGAAAGAGTGCTGGTCAATGCCGATCAGCAATATCCGATGGCAAGCACGTTCAAGGTGCCGATCGCCGGTACCGTTCTCTCGCAGGTCGACAAGGGTCGGCTGAACCTCGATCAGCTGGTCGCAATCGATCCCAATATGATGGTCGATTCCGAAGGGCTTGCGGAGACCTTTCACCATCCAGGCGTCAGCGTATCGGTCGAAAACCTGCTCGAGCTGATGCTCACGGTGAGCGACAACACTGCGACCGACACGCTCGAGAAGCTGGTCGGTGGGCCGGCAGTCGTCACTCAGTGGGTTCGAAGTCAGGGGATCACGGGCCTGCGCGTCGACCGCGATACCGCCGGAATGATCCGCGACTTCTATGGTCTGCCTCAGGGGCCTTCGTTTCCTGCATCCTTGGAAGCCGGGCTGAAAGCCAATCCGAGCCTCGAGGACAAAGGCGACAAGCCCGATCCCGCGTTCGACAATGATCCACGCGACACATCGAGCCCGACTGCGATGGCCGAGTTGCTCGAGCGCATCTACACCGGCAAGGCGCTGAGCCCCGCGAGCACTAAACTGCTTCGTGAAATCCAGGAGCGCAATACGACCGGCAAGGCGCGGATCCGCGCCAGGCTGCCGCAAGGAACGATCGTCGCCGAGAAAACGGGCACGATCGGCGGCACGGTCAACAATGTCGGTGTGATCACGCTTCCGGATAATGCAGGCAAGCTCATCGTCGCCGTCTTCATCAAGAAGAGCAGCAGCCCCGTCGAGGACCGCGAACGGATCATCGCCGACATCGGCCGCGCCCTTTACGATTACTATCTGTTCGAGGCTCCTTAAGTGAGCAACGAGCCGCCGAGCCGCTTCGCGCGCTGGCTTCTTCCGGGACTGGGAGTCAAGGCGGTGGTGATCGGCGGCGGCTATGCGACGGGCCGCGAGCTCGCCGAATTCTTTCTTTCGCGGGGACCCTGGGGCGGGCTCTTCGCAATCCTTTTTGCGACCCTCCTCTTCAGCATCTTCTGCTCGCTGACTTTCCTCGCCGCTCGGCGATTTGAGACCTACGATTACAAGAGCTTCTTCAAGCAGTTGCTCGGACCCGCCTGGCACCTTTTCGAGCTCGCCTATCTCATTTTCGTCGTCCTCATCCTTGCCGTCTACGGAGCTGCCGCCGGAGCGATCGGCAATGCCCTGTTCGCCGCGCCATTGTGGGCTGGAACGATTCTTCTCGCTTTATCGATCGCGGCCGTCGTCGCCTTCGGAAACAGGGCCGTGGAGCGACTTTTTCGTGACGTCTCCTACCTTCTCTACGGCGTCTATGCCCTGTTCATCGCTCTGGCGCTGTGGAAGTTCGGAGCGCGTGTACCGGGCGGTTTTGCTGCTTATCCGCAGACCTCGGGCTGGGCAGTCTCCGGGATAACCTACTTCGGCTACAATATCGTCGGAGCGGTCGTGATCCTCCCGGTGCTTCGTCACCTGACGAGCGACCGCGACGCGATTCTCGCCGGAAGCATTGCCGGACCGCTGACGATGATTCCAGCGCTCCTCTTCTTCATCCCGATGGTCGCTTTCTACCCCGAGGTTCAGAGCGCGACTCTGCCATCCGACTTCCTTCTTCAACGCATCGGTTCGCCCGGCTTCCACATCCTTTTCCAGGCGATGATCTTTTCGGCGCTGCTCGAGAGTGGGACGAGTTCCGTTCACGCAATCAACGAGCGGATCGATCGCGCGTGGGAAACGCGAACGGGCAAGGAGCTGACCCACAAACAGCGCCTCTCGATCGCCGCCGTCGTTCTCGTCGCATGCATGTTCCTTGCGAGCCGGTTCGGGCTCGTTGCGCTGATCGCGACCGGCTATCGAGCGCTCGCCTACATTCTGCTCGCGACCTTCATCCTCCCGCTCGTCACCGTCGGCGTGTGGAAGCTGCGGCACTTGCGGCCGCCTCAACCGGCGCAGCCACAAGCCGTTCCCGTCCAGGAGTAAGTTCATGCTGAAGAAAACCGTTCGCGCGTTCACGGCGATGACATTGGTGATGGCGGCCGCAAATGTCGATGCAGCGCCGCCGGCGGGCTTCGTTCAGCGGGTCGAGCAGCTCCGCCAGGAATTTGGAGTGCCGGGCGTCAGCATCGCCATCGTCGAAAACGGCAAGGTCACCTTCGCCCACGGCTGGGGCGTTCGCGACATCAGTACGAACCGGCCGGTCGATGCCGACACGATCTTCTTTACCGGCTCGACCGGAAAGGCCTTCACCAACGCGGCGCTCGCAACCTTGGTCGACGACGGCAAGATCAGCTGGGACGACAAGGTCATCGACCACATGCCGGAGTTTCGGATGTGGGATCCGTGGGTCACCCGCGAGATGACGATCCGCGATCTGCTCGTCCATCGAAGTGGGCTCGGCCTTGGCGAGGGCGACCTCCTGTTCCTTCCGAACAGCACGCTCTCGCGCAAGGAAACGGTCCGTCGCATTCGCTACTTGAAGCCTGCGACCAGTTTTCGGAGCGGTTATGCCTATGACAATATTCTCTACATGGTGGCCGGTCAGCTGATCGAGGAGGTTAGCGGCGAGACGTGGGAGCGATACATCCACGACCATGTTTTCGCGCCGCTCGGAATGAGCCATTCGACCGACACGGATTTGGAATTTCAGGCCAATCCCAACCACGCTCGGCCTCACAGCAGAAGCAGTGGGGCGATCCACGGGCTCGGGACGCAAACGCCGCTCGATGAGAATGCGACGATCGCTCAGAATGCCGCTCCGGCCGGAGGTCTTGCGATCAGCGCCAACGACATGAGTCGCTGGCTCCTCACTCAGCTGGACCACGGCAAAATCCCGGGAAGTGACAAGAGGCTTTTTTCCGAGGAACAGTCGGAGCAGATGTGGACTGGAGCGGTGATCACTCCGATCCGGCACTTCCCGCCGGAGTTTGCGGCCACTGAGCCAAATTTCAGTCTCTACGCCTTGGGCTGGGACATTGAGGATTATCGCGGCGCCAAGGTCGTTGGTCACGATGGCGCCGTCCTTGGCTCTCAGGCGACCATTGCGCTTCTTCCGGAGCAGAATGTCGGCATCTTCATTGCCGCCAACAGCGAGGATGGTGAAATCATTCTTGGCCTTCGCGACGAGCTGCTCGATCATTATCTGGGTCAGCCGATCAGCCACTGGCCGGAGAAGTTTCACAAGTTCAAGCTGGATCGGCTCGCAGCCGCGGCCAAGCAAGTGCAGGCGACGGAGGCGAAACCGGCTGCTGTCGGTCCGTCACTGGCCCTCGATCATTACGTCGGTGATTACACCGACCCCTGGTACGGGACGATCAAGGTCCGCCAGTCTTCCAATGGCCTTACGATCGATTTCCCTCATTCGAGCGGAATGGGGGGAGCACTGACCCACTATCAGTACGACACGTTCAAGACCAAGCCGGCTCTCGACTGGGTCGAACCGGCTTACGTAACCTTCTCGATCGACGAAAACGGCAAGGTAGACCGGGTGACCATGAAGCCGGTCTCGCCCGCCGCGGATTTCAGCTGGGACTATCAGGATCTATTGTTCACCCCTGCAGCGGGGAAGTGATCGAAATAAGCCCTGCTGAAAAGTCGGAGGCCTCCACCGGTTGATCGGGCGGCACAACTTGCGTTGACCGCGCCTGGAAGCCGCGGCTAGCGCACGCGCACCATGAATCCGCCCGATCTCGACATTGTCGCAATTGGCGATGCGATAGTCGACGTGATCGCGACCTGCGATGATCCGTTCCTGGATGCGCGCGGGTTTGAGAAGGGCTCGATGCGACTTCTGTCGGATGGAGAGGCGCGCGAACTTTATGCCGCAATCGGGACGGCGCACGAGATCGGCGGGGGTTCGGCAGCCAACAGCATGGCCGGCGCTGCAGCTCTTGGACTAAGGACTGCCTTTATCGGGCAGGTTGCCAACGACCAGCTCGGCGCAATCTTCGCGCACGACATGCGTTCGCTCGGAGTCCGGTTCGAAACTCCCGCAATTGAGGGGCCGCCGCCAACGGGCGTGTGCCTGATCCTTGTCACTCCGGATGCTCAGCGCACGATGAGCACCTGTCCCGGCGCAAGTTACGAGCTCACATCGGCCGCACTCGATCCCGAGCTGATCCGGTCGGCTTCAGTGACCTTCCTCGAGGGCTATTTGTGGGGACCCGATAGGCCGCGCTCTGCGATGCTCGAAGCTGCACGCATCGCGCGGGCGGCAGGAAGGAAGGTCGCCTTCACGCTTTCCGAGAGCCTGTCCATCGGCGACCGCCGAGGCGGCGTGCTCGGAATGATCGAGAACGGGTTCGTCGACATCCTCTTCGGCAACGAGCATGAGATGAGAAGCCTCACCGGCTGCAACGCGCTCGAACAATGCGTCGAAGCGCTGTCCCCCAAGGTAGGCACGCTGATCATCACGCGCGGCGCAGCAGGAGCAATTGCTTTGGACGGGGGCGAGCACGCTGACGTACCTGCGGTTCCTGTTGCCGAAATCGTCGACACCACTGGCGCTGGAGACCTGTTTGCGGCAGGCTTTCTTGCCGGGCGGCTCCGGGGGCGCTCGCTCAAGGAATGCCTCGAAGCCGGGACAATCGCTGCTGCCGAGATCATCTCGCACTTCGGCGCAAGGCCCGAAGCGGACATCAAGCAACTGGTCGCCCTGTGAAGAACCTCGACCAGCTCGCCGTCTATTGCGGCTCGGCACAGGGCAGTGACCCACTCTTTGCCCAAGCGGCCCGGGCGACTGCAGCGGCGATGGTGGGGCAAAAGGTGCAACTGGTTTATGGCGGCGGGCGCCTCGGCCTCATGGGCCTGATCGCCGATAGCGTGCTCGAGCTCGGAGGCGAAGTCTATGGAGTGATCCCCCAGGCGCTGGTCGACATCGAAGTTGCGCATGCCGGAGTGACCGAGCTCCACATCGTCGAGACTATGCATGAGCGAAAGGCGAAAATGACGGAGCTCGCGGACGGCTTCCTCGTGCTTCCGGGCGGGATCGGGACACTCGACGAATTCTTCGAAGCGTGGAGCTGGAACGCTCTTGGATACCACAAGAAGCCGTTCTGCCTGTTGAACGTCGAAGGCTATTGGGACGGCCTAATCCAATTCATCGACCATGCGACCAAGAGCGGCTTCATGTCGGCGCAGCGCCGCCGGCAATTGCTTGTTGCAACGAGCCCGGCGCAAGCACTCGAACTTCTGGACGAAGCCGCCGAAGCCGCTACGCAGGGTATGGTCTGGTAGGTTTCGCGCCTCGGGGGAGGGGCTTTGATGAGTAGCAGGCTGCTCGGGCTGGCCGGGATTGCCGTCATTCTCGGCATCGCCGTCCTCTTGTCGTCGAACCGACGCGCGATCCGCCTTCGGGTGGTCGGCGCAGCCTTCGCGCTCCAGGCCTTCGTCGCATGGCTCGTACTCTATAGCGAATGGGGACGAGCGGGCATCGAGGCCATCGCGGGCGGGGTCTCGGACCTGCTCGGCTATGCCGGAAAGGGCACCGAGTTCCTGTTCGGACCAACCGCAACGAACCCGCTTGCCCACAGCTTCGCAATCGCGGCGCTCCCGGTCATCATCTTCTTCGCGAGCCTCGTTGCCATCCTCTATTATCTCGGCATCATGCAGCGGATCGTGCGCTGGGTTGGCGGGGCGATCGGCTGGGTGACGGGGATAAGCCGCGTCGAGTCGCTGTCGGCCGCGGCGAACATCTTTGTTGGCCAGTCCGAATCGCCGCTGGTCGTCCGGCCCTATCTCGCCTCGCTTCCTCCATCGCGCCTGTTCACGGTGATGACCGTCGGAATGGCCGGTGTCGCAGGAACTATCCTCGCCGCTTACGCGAGCCTCCTTGGAGTGCAGTATCTTCCTTATCTTCTCGCCGCCGCCTTCATGTCCGCACCGGGCGGGATCCTCATGGCCAAGATCATCGTGCCCGACGATCCGGCGGACAGCGGACGGATGGAAGATTCAAAGCTCGATGTCGCCGAGACGTTCGAGGAGGGCGTGAAGCCCGCAAACATCATCATGGCCGCCGCTCAGGGGGCACAGACAGGTGTCAAGCTTGCCGTGGCGGTGGGAGCAATGGTCTTGGCCTTCGTCGCCCTCGTCGCGCTCGCCAACGGGCTGCTTGGCGCGATCGGGCACCGGTTCAATATCGCTGACCTCAGCTTCCAGCGCCTTGTCGGCTATGTGTTCGCGCCGGTTATGTATCTGATCGGAGTGCCTTGGAACGAGGCCGGGACCGCGGGCGGCCTGTTCGGCACCAAACTCGTCCTCAACGAGTTCGTCGCCTTCATCGATCTTGGGAAGATGAGCCCGGCGACTCTCAGCGCCCACAGCCGGGCGATCGTCACCTTTGCTCTGTGCGGCTTTGCCAACTTCAGTTCGATTGCCATCCAGATGGCCGTGACCGGCGGCCTCGCTCCCAACCAGCGGCCGGTGATCGCCAGGCTCGGTATTCGGGCGCTTCTCGCCGGCAGCCTTGCCAATCTGATGAGCGCGGCTTTGGCCGGGCTGATGATATCCGCCTAGAGTTGAGGACCATGGCCACGCTCATGTCCGATCCCATCGCTTCGGTTTCGCTCAAGGATGCCGGGGAAAACCCGGACGAGTTCGCAAGGAAGCTCGGCCGAAGCTTCGAGGATTACGGCTTTGCAATCGTCGCCGACCACGGCATCGCTGGCGAGCTGATCCAGCGCGCGGAAGACAAGGCGAAAGCTTTCTTTGCCCTCATGGAGGACTTGAAGCGGAAATATTTCGTTCCGGGCGGCGGCGGAGCACGCGGCTACACGCCGTTCGGGATCGAGACCGCCAAGGGCGCGAAGGCCCCTGATCTCAAGGAATTCTGGCATGTCGGCCGGGATCTCCCGGCCGGTCACAGCTTCCGTGACCATATGCCCGACAACCTCTGGCCGTCAGAGGTGCCAAGCTTCAAGGACACGTTCCAGGAGCTTTATGCTGCGTTCGATCGCACCGGCCTGGAGATCCTCAAGGCCATCGCCCGCTATCTAAGCATCGACGAGGGCTATTTCGACGACGCCGTGCGCGATGGAAATTCAGTGCTGCGCGCGCTCCACTACCCGCCCCATGGTGAGCCGACCGGGGAGCATATCCGCGCCGGCGCGCACGAGGACATCAACGCGATCACATTGTTGCTCGGGGCCGAGGAGGCCGGCCTTGAGCTTTTGACGAAAGATGGCCGCTGGATCCCGGTGTCGCCAAGGCCGGGCGAGCTGGTGATCAACATCGGTGACATGCTTCAGCGTCTGACCAACGGAGTGCTGACCTCGACCTCGCACCGGGTGATCAATCCAGCGCCGGACCGAGCGAGCCACGCACGCTATTCGATGCCGTTCTTTTTGCACTTCCGCTCGGACTTCCTGATCGAGGCACTTCCCCAAACGCTGGGTTCGGGCGAGCAGGCGAAATGGCCGGCGACCACCGCCAACGATTTTCTTCAAGAGCGGCTGCGCGAGATCAGATTGAAGTAGCGCAAGGTGCAGCGGCGGTCCTGTTCGAGCGGTCTTCATGAAGGTCGCGGCCGTCCCGAATGGTCGGCTCGGGCCCGTCGCCGAGACCCTGCCACAACGCGCTGTTGAAACGCGGCGTGTCGAGCCGGTCCTCCTTGCTGAAGTCCTGGCCTTTCATCGCCGTCGACCAATATTTGGAGCTGCGCCTTGGACAGGTCGCATCGGCCGATTTTTTCGGCGCGAAGCGGTCGGCTGGAATCGGGAGCTGGGTCGTGCGAAGAACGTCGGCAGCTTCTGCCCGATAGCTCCATTGCGACTGATTGGGGTCGAACAGATCCGACATCGGCATCGCCAGCGCATCGTTCAAATTGAGGGGTTTCAATCCGAGAACGGCTTCGATCGTCCGAAGAATGTTGATGGTCGTGTAGCGTGTCGAAATGAGCGCTCCCTGGCGCACGTATGGACCAACGACCAGTGCAACGCTTCGCCGCGCGTCGACATGGTCGGCGCCATTTTGCGAATCGTCTTCGATGACGAAAATGAGCGTCGAATCCGCCGCCCTGCCGCGCGCAATCCGCTCGACGACAAGTCCCAGCGAATAATCATTGTCGGCCATTTGAGTCTCGACCGTGTTCACCCCATCGAGCGCTTTGTCGAAATCCCCGAAATGATCGTGGCTGAGCCGCAGCAGGGTGAGTGCGGGAAGCGTTCCGGAAGTCTCCTCCTCATCATATTCGCGCTGCCACTCGAGAAAGCGCCAATAATCGGCGAGCTTCTGGTCGAAGCCGCGGAAATAGGGATCGCTTCGGCTCGCCAGCAACCGGTCGCCCGGCGTGTAGATCCGCCGCTGCTCTTTGTAAGGCTCGCGGATGACCGGCACTGGCTCCGGAACGCCTTCATCGTAGTTGCTCGCGTCGGAAAAGCCGTAATTGCGCACGGACAGTCCCGCTCGGATCGCCGCATCCCAGAGATAACCCTGGTTGGGCTTGTCATCGTCGTCCGGATCGGGCGCGGTGAGAAGGGCAGGTCCAGCCAAGAGGTCGGGATCGGCAGGGACGTCGGGGTTGGTGGCGTGGCGCTCGGCCATGGTCTGCTGCTCGTAGATGAAGCGGTCGGCTTCCTCGGATTCGTAGGCAAGGCCCCGGCCCGAATAATTGACGGGCGCGGTCTTCTCCATGAGATCGGTCGTTCGAGCCGCCGTCGACCAGGGCCAGCCGGTGCTCGACTGCTCGCCGGAATCGTAGAAATTGTCGAGCGTCACGAACTGGCGTGCCAGCCGATGGTGGTTGGGGGACAATGCACTTCCGAGGATTGCAAGATGCGGGTCGCCGTTGCCGATGCCGAGGTCGCCCAGCACCTGGTCGTAGGTGCGATTCTCCTTGATGATGAAGATGACATGTTTGATGCGCCTTCGAATGGCGGCCATTTGAACGTCCGCGGCGGCGCGTTCCCGCGCTCCTGGAAGGCCGATATTTTCGGCAACCTGCATCGTCGTTGCGGCAAGTGCGCTCGGTCCAGGCAGCGGAAATTCCAAAAGACCCGCCTTCTCGAGCTGAAAGACGTACTGGTTCGCCGCGCCGCACGCGTTCGGCTGGCCTCGATAGACTGCGAGCTCGGGGGGACAGCCCTGCGGGTTCGGTCCCGCCGGGCTCTTTCGATTGACGACGAAGACGCGTCTCCCGTCGGCGCTCGTCGCCACCGCGCTCGGATACCAACCGGTGGGAATCAGCGCCCGGACTGGATCGCCGTCAGCTCCGGGCGTCATCAAAGCGACGGCATTGATGCCACCAAGAGTGATGAGCAGGCGGCCATCCGCCAACGTCGCAAGGCCATTGGGGTTAAGGCCCTTGCCGAGCGGTCCTGCCGCGAGCGCAGAAGGGAAGCTGAGGCGCGGCTCGGCAACGAGGCGATCGGTCGCAAGGTCGATGAAGGCGAGCCGGTCGTCATTGTCTTCCGTCGCGATCAGTCGGTGACGCCTTGAATCAGCAAGAAGTGCCGTTGGCTCTCCGATCGTCGCCACGCGCTTTGCAACTTCGATGCCGTCGGGAGTGATCGAAAGCGACACGAGCTGGCGATCGCGGGGCGATGAAAGCCAGGCGCGCGCGGGGTCGGTCCACACCACGGCGAAGGGGAACTCGCCCCCGGGAACCCCCGATTGCACTGGATCGATCTTGCCCGGCCGCAGATCCCGTTCGGCGATGACCTTCTTCTCGATGAGGTCGATGAGGCTGACCGAATCGTTGTAGTAATTGGCGACCAGCGCTCGGCGTCCGTCGGGGCTGACCGCGACTCCAGCGGCCTGGGGCTGAACGCCCGCTCCGACGCCCTTCTCGTGACCCAATGCGATCTTGCCGGAAGCTTCGAACCGAGCTCCACGTTTTGCGAACAGATAGACGGCATCGTCGACACCTCCGCCGACGATGAAACCTTCGCCATCGGGCTCCCACGCAATTCCGCCGAAGCTGTTCGGCACCTGAAGACTCTGCAGGCGAACCGCGCCTTTCGCGCTGATCGAGTAACGGAAGACATATTGTGTCGACTGTTCCGGGACGCGCTTGCCGTTTGCGCCGTTGTAGAGATTGTACCCGCTGGTCAGCACCAGCATTTCGCGCCCGTCCGGACTAACCGCGATCGCCGAGGCACCATCCGCAACGTAGGTGGGATGTGGTCCGACCTCGGCGACCAGAGGCGAAAATCGAGCGCCCGGCGCCGCCGTCGGAGTAATCGCCTGACCGGTGGGAAGTAGCTCTTTTGCTGTTGGTGCGCCGAAGGCTGGAGAGGCGACGAAAGATACGGCCGCCGCGATCTCAAATAAACGCATCTCACCCTCCCGGCTCGCTCCCGAAATAGGGAACGATTATGACAGCAGACAGTCAGTCATTCTTCCAGGTTCAAAGAGCCGAAGCCATATGGGATCAGCTCGTCGATCCTGTGCCGCTCGACGCACGAGCCGTCGCCGCTTGCGCAGATGATCTCGATATTCCTGCCGGAAAGCTGCGCCGCCTCGAGGATCGTCTGGCGGCAGCCGCCACAGGGCGTGCAGACCAGGCTTCCGTGTCCGCCCGAAACGGCAATCCGCATGACCTGGTTCAGTCCAAACTTGTGCTGGGCGGCGGCAAGTGCGCTCTGCTCGGCACAGACGCCAAGCCTATAGCAGGCATTTTCCATATTGGCGCCGGTCACGACGTCGCCCTCGACGGATTCCACTGCGCAGCCGACGGCGAAGCTGGAATATGGCGCATAGGCCCTCGTGGCCGCTTCGCGTGCAATGCCGACCAATTCCTCATCCGTCATGGTCTTGTCTCTAAACGGCTGCAAGGCGACCGCGCCAGTGGAACCCTTATCGTCGTCCTAGCGAAGCGGAGGCTCGTCGAAGCTTCGCAGCTTGCGGCTGTGGAGACCTTCGCCTTCGAGCTGGAGAAGGACCAGAGCCTCGATCCCGATCCTGAGGTGCTGGCTGATCGCCCGCTCATAAAATGCATTCGCCTGTCCCGGCAGCTTGAGTTCGCCGTGAAGCGGCTTGTCGGACACACACAATAGCGTCCCATAAGGAACTCGGAAGCGGTAGCCTTGCGCCGCGACGGTCGCAGATTCCATGTCGATCGCGACGGCCCGGCTCTGGTTGAAGCGCAGCGAAGACGCGGCATAGCGCAGCTCCCAGTTACGGTCGTCGGTGGTGACGACCGTTCCGGTGCGAAGCCTCTGCTTGACGCTGTCCTCATCCTCGCCGGTGATGGTGACCGCCGCATCGAACAAGGCCTTTTGCACTTCCGCGATGGCCGGAAGCGGAATTTCCGGCGGAAGCATGTTGTCGAGCACGTGATCATCGCGAAGATAGGCGTGGGCGAGGACATAGTCACCGATGGTCTGGCTCGGGCGCAGACCGCCGCAATGGCCGATCATCAGCCATACCTCGGGCCTCAGCACTGCGATATGGTCGCAGATCGTCTTCGCGTTGGAAGGGCCGACGCCGATGTTGACAAGGGTGATGCCGGTGCGCCCTTCGGCCATCAGATGATAGGCCGGCATCTGGTGGCGCCGCCACTGTCCAGCGGTGATCTGAGCCTCCGCGTCCTTAAGGTCGGCGCGTTCGTATACAGCTCCCGGGACCGACAAAGCGGTGAAGCGTGAATCCTCTCGGCGCACCTCGTCGATCGCGACGTGGACGAACTCGTCAACGTAGCGGACGTAGTTGGTGAACAGGACGAAATTCTGGAAATGCTCCGATCGCGTGCCTGTGTAGTGCCTCAGGCGCGCAAGGCTGAAATCGGTGCGGGCCCCGTCAAACAGCGCGAGCGGACGGACGTCTGCGGCGGACCAAGTCCCGTCCGCGACCTCGTCGCCAATGTGCATGAGCTTGTTCGATGGGAAGAAGCGCGACAGCTCGGCGGTTCCGATGTCGCCGATTTCGATCCCGCTGTCCTCGATCACGTACGGGTAGGGTATCTCGCTCGCCGAGCGGCCGACCGAGATGGCGACGTCATAGTCGCGGCTGAGGTGCCCGAGCTGCTCGATCAGATAATCGTCGAAAAGCTTCGGCCTGGCGATACTGCTCGCATAGGTCCCGGGCTGCGTCAGCCGGGCGAAGGCGCGCGCCACCGTCGGCTGCGGGATCTTCCCTGCATAGTCGACCCTGAGCTCCGGGTAAGCGAAGGCGCCGAGCGCGCGGGCCTTTGAGTCGGGCGTAGTCCGGTCGGAGACATAGGCCGCTACGGCGCGCCGAAGATTGTCGACGGATTCATCGTAAATGGCCGCAAGCTGGTCGACGATGCCGCGAATCGGTGCCGCGTGCTCCATCAGCCGCGAGTGCAACGAGTAGCGATGGCTTTCAACGCCCTCTTTCGCCGAGAGCAGGTGTTGAGGCGCGCGCGCAGGTCACGACCTCGGACCGGCAATGTCCGTCGATCGCCGGCGGAGCGATGCCGATCATAGCGGCGAGCGTAGGCGCGATGTCGACCGTCTCGGCAGGAGCGAGTGAGGTCAGGCTCGGCGCGCCGGGCCACCAGAAAAGTATCGGCACCTGGCGGTCATAATCCCATGGCGAACCATGGCCCGCGACAGAATCGCTCGCCCCCCGCGGCCAGCCCTCGGTCGTGAATTTCTTGAACACGACGAAAATGTCTGCGCTTCGCTCAGCGTCGAAGCTCTCGTTGAGTCGCTCGGCGATCGTCAGGTCGGCCGGCGATTTGAGCGGCGGCGGCACGGCGGCGACGACCTCGTCGCGGGTCGCCACGGAATCGACGCTTCGCTGCTGCCTCAGCCAGATCAAAGCTTCGGAACGGACGCGCTCGAGAAACGCCGGATCACCCGCGGACGCGATGTAAAGCTGCTGCGGGTCGGTAGCCTTGATCGGCCCCGAGGCGAGGTTGAGCGCCTGCTTCAAATGCGAGTTAAGGGCAGCCAGGAACTTCGAAGGATCAACCCGCTGTGCCGCGACCCCCTGCTCCTGAAGCCGCTCCGGCGCGTCCACGGCCCCGTGATCGGCAGTGAGGACGACCATATACGGCACGCCGAGCCGGTCGATGCGCGCGAGGAACAGGCCGAGGCTTTGGTCGAGCGCATGCATCTGTGCGCACATCTCGGCGCCACCATTGCCATAGCGATGGCCGACATAGTCGGTCGCCGACAGGCTGATCGCGAGGAGGTCCGGCGTCGTTCCAGTGCCCAGCCTCCACTGTCTTGCGATGTTCAGAGCAAAATCGAGCGCGAGCGAATCAAACAGCGGCGACGCATGAAGGGCGTCCGCAAACTGCGCGCGGTCGATAAAGCCCGCCTTCGCCGTCGCCTCGATTGCCGACGCTGGGGGCACCGATCCGCTAATGTCCAACTCGCCGAAGCGCTGCGGCTTCTCGAGTGACCGGCAATCGGCAGGAACATCGCTCGGCCACAGCCGGGGTGGGGCATTTCGCCACAAAGTCGCGATCCTATCGTCTTCCTTCCTGAGGATCGATTGGATCCGAGGCCCGGCCGGCCCGGCGAAGCGCGAAGTTTGAAAGCCGAAGACCGGCCTGTCGTTCACAACGCCGTCCATCCACCAGGCGACCAGGTCCGGATGGTGACCCGCCATCATGATCGCCGCTCGGTCCTTGCCCGAGATCGAGACTTCGCGCGAGCCTGGGTATCTCTCTTTCAGCCAGTCGCCGAGCGTGGTCGCCTTCAGCCTTTGAGGGCCTCGAGCAAATGGATCGTCGGTGCCCGCCACCGCGACGCAATAGATGCTCGTTCCGGCCCTCCGGTCGAACCAGCTGTTCCCGACGATGCCCGTATGCGATGGATGGTCTCCGGTCAGCAGCGTCGAGTGTCCCGGGCAGGTCTCGGTCGCGGCATGCGACTGGTAGCCCACCGGGAATGCGACACCGCTCGAGAGACGCTTGAGGCCGCCGCTGAAATCGTCGCGATAACGCGTGTAGACCGAGGCAGCCAACTGGTCGACGGATATGGCGATAATGAGCTTTGGCCGAGGCGCTGTCGCGGCCGATACCGGCGAAGCTGCCAGGAAGAGAAGCGCCGAAACGAGACGCAACAGAAACGAGCGCAAGCCGTGATCTCCGTTGAAACAGAACGGCCCTAAAGCCGCTCGATTACCCAAATGTGACGGTTAGCGCGGAGCCGCTTTTTACGACTTCGCCTGGAAAGCCTGATAGCGGAGCTCCCCCAATCGGCAACTTAACTCTGTTCACCCCTCGTTAGCGCTGAAATGCTCCCGCGGCGCGGCGAGGGCGGCTTCCGGCCGCCTGAGAAAGGCATATCCTTACCTCTTTGCGGGAGTTCGAGGTGATGGCCTGGTGCATTGGACGGACGGAGGCGCTTGCAGATCCTCTTGCTGCGCGGCGCAAGGCGCTCGCAAAACTCCGCGGAATGGCTGAGCTGGATGACCCGGAGAGCCTCGTCGTGCCCGTTCTGATCGACGCGATCATCATTGCGGAAAGCTATCGCGGAGCTCGGCACGAGATTACCTTTCTTCCCGAACTCACGAGGAGCGTCGATGCGCTCATCCGCGAGCTGAACGCGAATGAAAAGGCCAAGGAATGGGCTGACGCCCTGGGCTGATTTGCGTCTGCCGGGACGAACCGAGCGCGGTCCGGGGCGAAACCGCGCTCCTGATGCCGATTCAAGCGTTTTAGTCCTGTCTCCCCACGTAATTGAGACGGAAAGGATTGATCATGCCGAAGGATAAGGGCCGCAAGACCGGCAGAAGCAACCGCACCATGCATGGCGGCGACCGCAGCTCGGCGAATCGCAAGGGCCCGCGGAGCAGCAGCAGCAACCGGAAATAATTCTACCATCTTTCCAACAAATTCTAGCGGCCGCTTCGGCGGCCGCTTTTTGTCTCGCCGAACTGCGGTTCGAAGATCGCCAGAAGGCGAGGACCCCGGCGAGCCGTTATCTTGGTAAATTCTCCGGCAACCGCGATTGTTCAGCGCACGGTGAATCAATCCGAGCCAATATACGCCCTAGTGGGACCTCAGCGTGACGGAGTGGACGCCGCCGCGCATCACTGTTGAAGCGAGGAACCGGCGTTCGTCTTGCGCCGGCGCCTTGCGCTCGCTTTGTCGAGATAGGAGTGGACTAGAGCATGAAGTTCGAAGGCCGGCTGAAGGGCCGCGAATTGACATCGCGTTCGCCGCGTGTCGAGGCTGGGTTCCTCGTTCGCGTGCGCTGCACGATGGGCGAGTTCCCAGCACGGATCACGAACCTTTCCAGCAGTGGATTTCGTCTTCATTCGGCCCGGCCGCTCGAGCCGGGATGGGAAATATCGCTCGAAATACCCAGGCGGCCGGCCGTAAAGTGCCTGGTGCGGTGGAGCAACGGCAAGGAGGCAGGCGGGGTCTTCGCCGAGCCTGTCGCGCTATAGCTCTGGCTTAGTTTCGAACCACCATTTCCTCAGACCTTGAGCGCCGCGGCGGCCTCCGCTTCCCGTTTGAGGTTGCGCGCGAGCTGGCTCATTCCGTTGAGATATTGCAGCGGCACGTGGACGTCGCGATAGTCGAGCTGCGCTGCGGCGCGGAGCGTCCAGAAGGGATCGACCAGGTGCGGCCGGGCGAGCGCGACCAGATCGGCGCGGCCGGCCGCGAGGATCGAGTTGGCGTGGTCGGGTTCGTAGATATTGCCGACCGCCATCGTCGCAAGGCGACCCTCGTTGCGGATCCGGTCGCTGAAGGGAGTCTGGAACATTCTGCCGTAAACCGGCTGCTGCCCCGCCCAGGTCTGGCCTGCCGATACGTCGATGAGGTCAGCGCCCTCGCGCGCGAAAGCCTCGCCGATCTCCACTGCATCCGCCGGCGTGATACCGTTCTTGCCGGCCCAGTCGGTCGCCGAGATCCGGATCGACATCGGCCGGTCCGAAGGCCAGGCCGCGCGCATCGCCCGGAACACTTCGAGCGGATAGCTCAGTCGGTTCTCGAGGCTTCCGCCAAATTCGTCGGTGCGCGTGTTCTGGAGAGGTGTGATGAAGCCCGACAGGAGGTAGCCGTGAGCGGCGTGGAGCTCGATCATGTCGAAGCCCGCTTCGAGACCCATTCGCACTGCAGCGACGAACTGATCGCGGACCATGCCCATGTCCGCGCGAGTCATTGGGCGGGGCTTCTGGTTTATAGGAGACCAGCGCACGTCGCTCGCAGCGATCACCGGCCAGTTGTGATCGGCAAGCGGCGCATTGTCCTCTTCCCAGCCGAGCTTCGTCGAACCCTTGGCGCCCGAATGGCCGAGCTGGAGGCAGATTTTCGCTCTTGAACTGGAATGCACGAAATCGACGATGCGCTTCCACGCCGCGACATGCTCGTCGTTCCACATGCCGGTGCAGCCCGGACTGATCCGGCCTTCTGGCGAGACGCAGGTCATCTCGGTGAAAACGAGGCCGGCACCGCCGAGTGCGCGCTCGCCATAGTGAACGAAATGGAAATCGCCGGGCGTACCCTCGGTCGCACAATACATGTCCATCGGCGATACGACGATGCGGTTCTCGATGCTCATCTCGCGCAGCCTGAACGGCGCGAACATCGGAGGTGCGGTCTTGCTCGATTTGCCCGCAGTCGCGCGCTTCCAGAACCAGCGCTCGACGGTCTCGAGCCATTCGCGGTCGCGCAGCCGCAGATTTTCGTGACTGATGCGCTGCGAGCGCGTGAGCAGCGAATAAGCGAACTGGAGCGGCTCGAAATGCGTGTATCGCTCCAGAGTTTCGAACCATTCGGTCGAGTTGCGTGCGCTGTTCTGAAGCTTCAGCACCTCGAGGCTGCGCTCCGCCTGATATTCGTCGAGCGCGGCTCCGAGGCTGAGCGACTTTCGGTTGAGCACGGCCGCCAATTTGATCGCATCTTCGAGAGCGAGTTTCGTGCCCGAGCCGATCGAAAAATGTGCGGTATGCGCCGCATCGCCGAGGAGAATGACATTACCGCTCGTCCAGCGCTCGCACTTGATGCGCCGGAAGCTGAGCCAGGCAGCGCTGCCGACAAGGTGCGCTGCGTTCGACTGAAGCGAGTGACCGTCGAGGTATTTCGCAAACAGTCGCTCGCACTCAGCGATGCTTCGTTCTTGGTCCATCCTGTCGAAGCCGAGGCCGCGCCAGGTCTCTTCCGAACATTCGACGATGAAGGTCGAGCAGTCCGGGGCAAAGCGATAGGCGTGGGCCCAGATCCATCCCTGCGCGGTTTCCTCAAACGCGAAAGTGAATGCGTCGAACACTTTCGACGTGCCGAGCCAGACGAACTTGTTGCGCCGGATATCGACGTCGAGTCCGAACGCGAGCGGCTCAGCGTCCCGGAAGCGTGAATTGGCGCCATCCGATGCAATGACCAGGTCGTATTCGCGCCACTTTGGATCAGCTGGATCGCAGTCGGCCTCGAAGTGGAGCGCGACGTCGAGTTCGCGCGCTCGCTCCTGTAAAATCTCGAGAAGGCGCTTTCGGCCTATGCCGATAAAGCCATGCCCGCCTGAGGTGACCGTCTGCCCTCGAAAGTGAACGTCAATATCGTCCCAATGGACGAACTCGCGAGTGATCGTTTTGGCGGAAACAGGATCGTTTGCGGTGATATTGTCGACCGTAAGATCGGAAAAGACCACGCCCCAGCCGAACGTCACTCCGGGTCGATTGCGCTCGAACAGATCGATCTCGTGCGAAGGATCGCGCAGCTTCATCGATATTGCGAAATAGAGACCTGCGGGCCCGCCTCCGATGCAGGCGATCCTCACTGGGGCATTTCAACGTGACCGCCAAAGCCGAACCGCATCGCGGAGAGGAGCTTGTCGGCAAAGCTATCCTCGGTCCGGCTGCGGTAGCGGGCGAACAGCGCGGCGGTGAGAACGTTGACCGGAATTGCCTCTTCCATCGCAGCGTCTATGGTCCACTGGCCCTCTCCGCTGTCGGCGACGCGGCCCGAAAAATGTTCGAGGCCATGGTCCACCGCGAGCTCGAGTGCGCAAAGATCGAGAAGCCATGAGGAGATGACCGATCCCCTGCGCCATACTTCGGCGACGTCGGGGAGATTGATCGCGAAGCGCTGATCCTCGGGAAGCTTGTCGGATGCCCGGCCGTTGAGAACGTCGAACCCCTCCGCATAGGCCTGCATCAATCCATATTCGATCCCATTGTGGACCATCTTCACGAAATGGCCTGCGCCAGCTGGTCCAGCATGAATGTACCCACGCTCGGCCCGGTCATCGCCCCCCTCGCGGCCGGGAGTGCGCGAGATCGTGCCATAGCCCGGTGCGAGCGTGTCGAAGATCGGATCAAGCATGTCGACGGCCTTTTTGTCTCCGCCGATCATCAGGCAATAGCCGCGCTCCAGGCCCCACACTCCGCCCGAGGTCCCGACATCGACATATTGAACGCCGCTCGCGGCGCACTCGCCGTGGCGGCGGATGTCATCCTTGAAGAAGCTGTTCCCGCCATCGATGATGACATCGCCAGCTTCGGCAATGGATCTCAGCTCCGCCACCGTCCCTTCGGTCGGCCCGCCTGCCGGAAGCATCACCCAGAAGATGCGGGGGGCTTCGAGCACGGCCACGACCTCGCTCAGCGACCCGGAGCCAAGGGCGCCCTCCTCAACCAGTTTTCGGACGCTCTCCTCATCCCGGTCGAAGGCCACGACGGTGTGTCCGCCACGCATGAGGCGCCGCGAAATGTTCGCTCCCATCCGGCCAAGGCCAATCACTGCGAGACGCAATTTCTGTGCACTCCTCTCGAACGACGAGCACTGGATGGATTGATCGAGTCGAGAGTCAAGCGCGTTGAATGCGTCGCCCGCGCTGCGCCGTTGGGCCTTATGGGTCGAGCGCTCCTCTCGTTAGCTCCTCCGGCGCTTCGCCTGATGGCGGTGTCGATGATGCACCGCATTGTGCCGACGCGTTGAATGATGATGCCGGGGCGTGCTCGCTTGGAGATTATGTCGCATCAGTGAGCGGCAAGCGGTCTGCCGCATCGCCTGACGAAGGCTCATGTTCAGGCATCGGCGGCTCATCCTGGAACTTGGTTGCGCTGCTGAGCGCTGCCTCTTCGTGTGTCGAGGGTGCGTTCGGGCCGAGTGACGGTGCGCGCGGCTCTTGTGCTTATCGCCAAGGTCGACCCAGCGGTGGCTCGGGCGCGCCCTCGGCATGGGCGGGAAAGGTGGCGGCAGCGGCTCGGCTTGCGGCGTTGAGGGT
This sequence comes from Sphingomicrobium sp., assembly GCA_036268895.1. Classification (GTDB taxonomy): domain Bacteria; phylum Pseudomonadota; class Alphaproteobacteria; order Sphingomonadales; family Sphingomonadaceae; genus Sphingomicrobium. Next base: position 21,672 of record DATATH010000012.1, read on the forward strand.
GGCTGCGCCTCTTCGGGCATCGACTGCTCGGTTGGTGATGCCGGCTCACTTGGTCCGGTCTGTTGAGTCGGCGGAGCCGCCTGCTCGGGCGGGGTCTGCTGCGCGAATGCCGGCGAAACGAAAATTCCCAATCCAAGTGCTGCGCAAATAAGCGCGATTTGACGCATCATCTTCTTCACCTTTCCCCCTTGGACGAACCGGCGCAAAAGATAATCCCGGTCTTTAAAACGAGCACGTCCGACATGCATGACTTCAGCCGAGCAGGTGCACGGACTGGCGCGAATGTCCGCGACCGGGCCGGAGCCTGGCCCGTTGAGACTCTAAAGCTGGCGTGCATAAGATTTCCAATGATCGATTCGATCATCAGCAATGCGGTGCGCGTCCTTGCCGGGATCATCATCGCTCTTGCGTTTTGCGTGCCCGCGTTTGGATCTCATCTGGTCACCGGCAATGGATTTGGCTTTGCGGTGGTTGCGCCTGAAAGCGGGCTCGCGACGAAGTTCTATTCCCATCCCTACAGTTTCGTCCGGCGAGACCCCGCCAATCCGTTGAGCGAAGGGATCGAGGCCACCAATTTCATCAAAAAGCTTGGCTGGGGCAGGACCGGTCAAAAAGGAATCGCTCAATATCTCGATGATTCGCACGTCATTGGGATGAGCACGGACAGCGGCGCTGGATATTTCTTCATGCCGTTCGGATTTGAACGCCCGGCTCTCATCATCAGCTTGGCGGCAGCGCCGCGGAGCCAGGCTTCCTGGAAGGTCGAATGGAACGCGCCTTTAAGATCACGAAAGGTGGTCAGCGCTGCAGGAGCGGACGGCAGCCTCTTGCGCTTCGAGGGGATCGATGAGCCCCTGTTGCTCATTCCATTGGGCGGTCTTCGAAAGAGAATGGCTCCTGTCGATCAGCCCCTGGCGGCGAGCTCGGCCTGGGCCCTCATCTCACTTCAGAACGAGAGTGAAGCCGGATCGGCAATTCGCGACTTCGTTCGGTGGCGCGAAGGGCTTGCGGCGCGCGACCTGGTGAAGCGCGAAATTGCCGAGCTCGAGCTGTGGCGGGCGAAGCCAGCCGTGCACTTCAAGAGTGACAAGGAGCGCCACCTCTGGCGCCAAAGCGAAGTGATGCTGCGCATTGCTCAAAGCCGGGAGCCGAATCGCTCCGACCGGCACGGCAATGGTCTCATCGTCGCCAGCCTTCCTGATGGGGTCTGGTTCACGCCATGGGTCCGCGACATGGCGTGGGCCACGGTTGCGCTCGCTCGAATGGGGCACCGGGCCGAAGCGCGAGCGGCTCTTCTTGCATATTTCAATGCGCAGCCCACCGGGAAAATGCGAGCCCAGGTGAATGACGCCGACTATCAGATCTCGGTCGTTCGCTATTTCGGAAATGGGGAGGAGGAGCCCTTCTTCACCATGGAGGGCAGCACCAACATCGAGTTCGATGACTGGGGCGAAGCCCTCTGGGCGCTCGGCGAATATCTGCGCATGTACGACGACCGCTCAATTCTCAAAGCCGTCACCTATCGCGGGCCGCTCTACGAGACCGCCCGCGATTTCATCGTGAAGCCTCTCATGGCCAATACCGAGAGATACGGCGACGGGCTGATCGTCGCGCCCGACACATCCATCTGGGAAGAGCGTCAAAAGGACAAGAAGCATTTCGCCTTCTCGACCGCGATGGCGATCGTGGCGCTACGCGAATTCGCTGAGGTTGCGCAGCGCGCCGGCGACGATGTCGCGCACCAGGACGCGCTCGATCAGCTCGGACTGCTCGAAAAGGGATTCGACGCGGCATTCATCCGAAATGGGGAGCTTCATGGCACTCTTGAGGAAGGCATCAAGAACGACATCGACGGGGCACTGATCCCGATCATCAATTTCGGCATCGTTCGGGACCCGAGGTTGATCCGCAACACCGTAAAAAGGATGAGCCTCCTGAAGGTGGCGTCAGGTGGATACCGGCGCGTTCACAGCACTTACACCGATCCCGCGATTTTCGAATATTGGTATGAGCGGCAGGAATTCCTGTTCGTCGATCTGGCCCTTGCGCAACTTTATCGGAAGCTTGGCAGGAAGACCGATTCGGACGCGATGTTGGAAAGAATCGTGGACAAGGCCGCAGCGGACCACGACATCATTCCCGAGATGTACGTGGCCCTTCCATGCAAGCTCTTTCCGGGCAGGATCGGCGATCCAACCGGAGCGTTACCCATGGTCGGATATGGCGCCGGCGCTTACGTTCTGCACCTGCTGGAGCGTGAGCCTCGAGGCGCGCGCGGGTAGGCGGCTCGCGCATCCCTAATCAGGATGAGCCCGCTGTGACCGTCGCTTCACTGGGGAGGTAGCGTCCGAGCAAAGAAATCTGCCGCCGCCGTATCTGCCGTGAGCCAGGATTGCCATCTCAGGAAACCATGGATCTCGTTGGGAATGACGAGCTGTTCGAAGGGGACGTGCCGGTCCTCCAGCCGCCGGGCCAAGTCGATCGTCTGGGCGAAGTTCACGTTGCGGTCGTCATCGCCCTGAATCAGAAGCACGGGCGAATTCCAGCTGTTCATGGCGGCGATCGGCGAAGAATCGAAGGCCACTTTCATGGCTTCCTTGATGTCGCCCTTTTCATAGCGCTTGGGCTGTTTTTCGAGCCGCATTCCGACGAAAGTAGACCAGTCGTGCACGCCATGCATGTCGACTCCGGCCTTGAAGATGTCGGAGTTGCGGGCAAGTCCCATCGCCGTCAGATAGCCGCCATAGGAGCCGCCCCAGATCCCGATCTTGCCGGGGTCCACGTCACTCATCGCCTGGAGATACTTCGCTCCCGCGACGACGTCCTGATATTCGGCCGCTCCTGCCGGACCCGCATGGTCCGGGTGATGGAAATCATGGCCGTATCCGATGCCGAGCCGGTAGTTCACCGACAATACGACGTAGCCGTGATTGGCTAGATACTGATTCACTGCGTAGCTGTTGCTGTAATAGTCCATGTAATGCCAGCCGAGCAGCATCTGCCGTGGCGGGCCGCCATGAACGAAGATGACGGCTGGCTTCCTCGTCCCGCGGCCATTGTCGAAGAGCTGTCCATGAATGGTCCATCCGTCCGCCGCCTTGAACTGGACGGCGCGCGGGATGAGGAGCGCGGCCTGCGGAAACTCGCTTGGCACCTCGCCTGCGCGAAGATCTCGAAGGGCGCTGCCGTCGATGCCTATCGCGGACAAGGAGGGGGGCGCCTCGGCGTCCGCGCTGATGAAGGCAATCTTGGTTGCGCTCGCCGCAACCGGCGACCATTCGAGCCTTGTCCCCCTCGTAAGTGCGGCCGGTTCCGCCGCATCGACCGGAACTCGGAAAAGATGGCGGCGGTCGCCGTCGTCTTTGGTCGTCCCCGTGTTCGCGTCGTAGATCAGGAATTTGCGGTCGCGGCTGATTGCGACATGCTCGACCATGTAATTGCCCGGAGTCAGCAGCAGTGGCGCTCCGCCCGTCGCCGAAATCGAATAAAGGTGCGGCCAGTTGTCGAGATCGGCGAGAAACACGAGCCGGTCGCCGGCCGCCCAGTGCAGGTTCACCTCTCCGGCGGTTTCGGGAAACGAGCCGAGGAGCGT
>DATATH010000013.1:0-7996 GCA_036268895.1 Sphingomicrobium sp.
GGGGGTGATTTTCCCGGAGCCACGCACTATCTTGTCGTTGGCACTGGGGCGCGAAAATGTGGTACATGTCGCCCTGACCGATCCCGCCGCCGCTTCGCGTGTCCGACATGCGCTTGTCCGGTGGCGAGCTTTCACTGGCCCCGATCGTGGTCTGGAAGGCGGAGAACCCGCCTTGAGGACCGGCTCGGCTGAAGAAGTTTGACGAAGGAACAGAATGGCAGACCAGACGACCGAAAAGCCGAAGCTTGGAACCCGGCCTCCGCTGGGCCTCAAGCGCACGGTCGAGACCGGGAAGGTCAAGCAGAGCTTCAGTCATGGACGCTCGAACACGGTCGTGGTCGAGGTCAAGAAGCGGCGCATCCTCGGTCGCCCGGGCGAAGCTCCGCCGGCCGAAGCTCCAAAGCCTGCGGCCGAGGCGCCGAAGCCCGCTCCAGCGGCTCAGAAGCCCGCTGCAGCGCCGCAGCCCAAACGGCCGTCGGAGCAGGACGAGATATCGCGCCGAAGGGAGCTTCAGGAGAAGCTTCTGCGCGAGGCAGAAGAATCGCGCCTCAACGCACTTGAGGAAGCGCGCCGGCGGGAGGAGCGCGCTCGCACCGAGCAGAGCGAAGAAGAGCGCCGCCGCACCGAAGAGAACCGCAAGGCCGAGGAAACCGCTGCCGAAGAGGCCAAGCGCGGGGCCGAAGAGGAGGCGACGCGCGTCCCCGAGCCGCCGGCGGAGCCGGAAATTGTTCAACCGGTCGTCGAACCGGAGGAAGAGCGCGTCGCGAGGCGTCCCGCGGGTCATTCTCCTGCAGCGCGCCGCCCGGAGCCCACCCGCCCGAGCCGCGGCCGCGGCGATGCTGAGCGCCATCGGGGCAAGCTCACGGTTAGCCGGGCCCTTTCAGATGAAGACGAGAGCCGCGCCCGCTCGCTCGCCGCGCTCCGCCGCGCCCGAGAGAAAGAAAAGCGCCACCACATGGAGACCGGCCCTGCGCAGAAGCAGGTCCGCGACGTCGTCGTTCCCGAATCCATTACCGTCCAGGAGCTCGCCAACCGTATGGCCGAGCGCGGAGCCGACCTCGTCAAGGCGCTTTTCAAGATGGGCATGCCGGTGACCCTCACCCAGACCGTCGACCAGGACACCGCCGAGTTGCTGGTCACCGAGTTCGGGCACCGGATCAAGCGCGTCAGCGAGGCCGACGTCGATATCGACACGTCTACCGACGTCGATGCTCCCGAGACGCTCAAGACGCGGCCGCCCGTGGTTACCATCATGGGCCACGTCGACCATGGCAAGACGTCACTGCTCGACGCGATCCGGGGCGCGGATGTCGTGGCTCACGAGGCGGGCGGAATCACGCAGCACATTGGCGCCTATCAGGTGAGCCTTGCGGACAAGTCGAAGGTTACGTTTCTTGACACGCCTGGCCACGAAGCCTTTTCGGAAATGCGCGCTCGCGGTGCCAACGTCACCGATATCGTCGTGCTGGTGGTCGCGGCCGATGACGGCCTCAGGCCGCAGACGGTCGAGGCGATCAATCACACGAAGGCCGCCGGCGTGCCGATGATCATCGCGATCAACAAGATCGACAAACCGGACGCCAAACCGCATAAAGTCCGCGAGGAGCTTCTCCAGCACGAGGTCATTGTCGAGGACATGGGCGGTGACGTCCAGGACGTCGAAGTCTCTGCGACCAAGAAGACCAATCTCGACAAGCTCCTCGAGGCGATCCAGCTCCAGGCCGAGATTCTCGAGCTCAAGGCCAACCCCGACCGGCCCGCCGAGGGCACGGTCATCGAAGCCAAGCTCGACAAGGGCCGCGGCCCGCTCGCGACCGTCCTCGTTGAGCGCGGCACGCTGCGCGTCGGTGACGTGTTCGTCGCTGGTGCCTCAAGTGGCAAGGTCCGGGCGATGATCGACGACAAGGGGCGTCAGGTAAAGGAGGCCGGTCCGTCGGTGCCCGTCGAGGTGCTTGGCCTTTCGGCGGTTCCCGCCGCTGGCGATCCGTTCACGGTCGTCGATAACGAGGCGCGGTCGCGCGAGGTCGCGGGCTATCGACAGGGAGTTCTCGACCGCAAGCGCACGACGTCGGCTCCGATGAGCCTCGAGAATATGTTCGCGAGCCACGCCTCGACGACCAAGGAGCTTCCGCTGGTCATCAAGGCCGACGTTCAGGGCTCGGTCGAAGCAATCGTCCATGCGCTCAACCGCCTCTCGACCGACGAGATCAAGGTCCGCGTGCTCCACTCGGGAGTCGGCGCGATTACCGAAAGCGACGTCACTCTCGCCAGCGCGAGCGGCGCGCCGATCATCGGCTTCAACGTGCGTCCGAACGCCAAGGCGCGCGAAGTCGCGGAGCGCAACAAGGTCGAGTTCCGCTATTATGATGTCATCTATCACCTCACCGACTGGGTGAAGGGCGCGATGGCGGGAGAGCTCGGACCGGAAATCATCGAGACGGTCGTCGGCCGCGCCGAAGTCAAGGAAGTTTTCCCCGCGGGCAAGAAAGACAAGGCCGCCGGCTTGCTGGTCACCGAGGGCATCATTCGCAAGGGTATCCACGCACGCCTCACCCGCGAGGACGTTATCGTTTCAAAGACGACGATCAGCTCGCTGAGGCGCTTCAAGGACGACGTTGCCGAGGTGCGCGCAGGGCTCGAGTGCGGTGTGATGCTCGCCGACACCAACGACATCAAGCCGGGCGACATGCTCGAGGTGTTCGAGGTCGAGGAGCGCGCAAGGACGCTTTGACCGGCGGTTGTTGATTGCTCCTCGCCCGAGCTTGGCTTCTCGCCTGCTTCAACCGTGTGATGCTCGTTCTGGATGATATTGCCGATGTTCGGACCGCCAACACCGATCCTGCGAAGCTTCGACGAGCGGCGCGCAAAGCGCTTCTATGTCGAGTTCCTCGGCTTTGAGATCCTCTTCGAGCATCGCTTCGAACCGGGTGCCCCGCTCTACATGGGGCTGCGCAAGGGCGATTGCGCCCTGCATCTTTCCGAGCATTATGGGGACAGCACGCCGGGCTCGGCGATGCGCATCCGGGTCGACGACGTTAAGGCGCTCGCGCTCGAGCTTCGCGAAATGAATTTCGAAAACGCCCGCCCCGGCGATCCACAGCTGATGGATTGGGGTTCGTGGGAAATCACGATCCAGGACCCGGCGAGCAATCGTCTCACTTTCTATACCGAGGCGAAACCCTGATGCGCCGCCAGGAGACTGCCGAAGGGCGCTCGGTTCGCCTGCTTCGCGTCGGCGAGCAGGTGCGGCACGTGCTGAGCGAACTGCTTCAGCGCGGCGATGTGCATGACGATGTCCTGCAATCGCATCTCGTCAGCGTCACCGAAGTGCGCATGTCACCCGACCTTCGCCACGCGACCGTGTTCGTGAAGCCGCTGCTCGGTGAGGACGAAGATGCGGTGCTGAAAGCACTCCGTCAGAACACCGCATTCCTCCAGCGCGAGGTCGCTCGCCGGGTCCGAATGAAATATGCAGCCAAGCTAAAGTTTGTCCCTGACGAGAGCTTCGATGAAGGCACGCACATTGACCGCCTGCTGAGCTCGGAGAAGGTTGCACAGGACCTCGAGCGCGAATGATCGATCTCGCCGGGCTCTCGAGGCCGATGACCGGCGATGGGTGCCGCGGCGAGCTCTTCTCGGAACAATGCCGACAGCAACTGAAGACGGCGTGTGCGGAGGACCCGGAGATCTGGGAAATCTACGCCAACAACTTTGGTCCTGACGGTTTCGACGAATCTATCGACCGCTCCGTCGCGGGCCCGAACAACCTCACGTTCGTGCAGTTCGAGGGTAATGAGCTTGCCGGCATGTCGAGCTATCTCGGAATCGATCCTACCCGCCAGGTGCTCGAGATCGGCGGGACCTACTACCGCCCGAAATTGCGCGGCACCGGCCTCAACCGCCGAGCCAAGGACATGATGCTTCGCCGGGCGTTCGATTGCGGGATCCGCCGCGTCGAGTTCCGTGTCGACAGGCGCAACACCCGCTCGCAAGCGGCGATGAAAAAGCTCGGCGCAGTCAGGGAAGGCGTCATTCGCGCCGATCGCATCACCTGGACCGGCCATGTCCGCGACACGGTGCTGTTCGCGATCCTCAAGGACGAGTGGCTCGTCTGAGCGCGCTACTGTACGTCTCCTCATGGCCGGGTAGAAGAACAGCAATGGCCAAGCTCTATTTCTACTACGCTGCGATGAACGCGGGGAAGTCGACCACCCTGTTGCAGGCCGACTTCAATTATCGGGAACGCGGCATGGAAACGATGCTGTGGACCGCGGGTCACGACGATCGCTCCGGCGCTGGCACGATCGGTTCGCGGATCGCGCTTTCGGCGCGTGCGCACACCTACGACGAAAGTGTCGATCTGTTCCTGGCGGTCGGTGAGGAGCTGAAGAAGCGTCGGGTCGACTGCATCCTCGTCGACGAGGCGCAGTTCCTCACCCAGCGACATGTTCTCGAGCTGTGCGAGGTCGCCGATCGCCTCGCAATACCGGTCCTATGTTACGGTATCAGGACCGACTTCCAGGGAAAGCTGTTTCCGGGTTCGGCTGCGCTGCTCGCGCTGGCGGATTCACTGGTCGAGCTGAGGGCCGTGTGCGAATGCGGCCGCAAGGCAACGATGAACCTTCGCATCGACGAGGATGGCCTCGCCGTCACGTCGGGCGCCCAGACGCAGATCGGCGGGAACGATCGCTACATTGCGCTATGCCGCCGCCACTTCTTCGAGCGCCTGCGCGAAGGCGACGCCCGCCAGCTAAACCTCAGCCTGTCGCGAAGCCGAGCTTGACGGCTGCTCCATTCCAAGAAACGCTCACTCGATGAACGGGAACATAATCTACGAGATCGCGGTCTGGGTCGTCCCTTTGGTGATCGCGATCGTTTTCCATGAGGTCGCGCACGGGCTGGTGGCTCGAAGGCTCGGCGATCCGACCGCCGAGGCAAAGGGCCGGCTCTCGCTCAATCCGATCCGCCATATCGATCCCTTCGGAACAGTCATCCTTCCGCTGCTCCTCGCGGTCAGCCACGCCGGCGCGATCTTCGGCTGGGCCAAGCCAGTCCCGGTCGATTACCGGCGATTGCGAAGCCCGCGGCGTGACATGGTTCTCGTCGCTCTCGCGGGTCCGGGAATGAACCTGCTTCTCGCGCTCGTCGGAACGGCGATTCTCGCCGCGACCATCGCGATCTCGGGAGAATCGCAAAATGGCGCGGCCGCCATCATCGCTGCGAACGCGCTCAACTTTGTGCTGATCAACATCTTCCTGGCGGTATTCAATCTTCTCCCGGTACCCCCCTTCGACGGCGGTCACGTGGTCGAAGGCCTGCTTCCGCCGTCGCTCGCCCTTCCGTTCCGGAAAATCGGCCGATTTTCGCTCTTTGTCTTCGTAATCCTGCTGCTGGTTCTTCCTGCGATCTCGCCCCGGGCCGACGTCATCGCTCGAGTGATTTCGCCGATCGTCAACCAGATCGCTCGCCTGTTCCTTGGAATCTTCGGACTTCGGGCCTGAAGATGCTGAACGGCTGGATCATCCTCGACAAACCCGTAGGCCTTGGCTCGACCCAGGCCGTGGGCGCGGTGAAGCGGATCCTTCGAGAAGCTGGCGAGCCCAAGACCAAAGTCGGCCATGGCGGAACACTCGATCCGCTCGCCAGTGGAGTTCTCCCGATCGCGCTTGGTGAAGCGACGAAGCTGTGCGGCAGACTGCTCGATGCGACAAAAGGCTATGATTTCGCCGTCCGCCTTGGCGAAGAAACCGATACGCTTGATGGGGAAGGCCAGGTGATGGCGACCAGCGACGTTCGCCCGGCGGCAGAGCAGGTCGAGGCCGTCCTGCCGGGCTTTACCGGCGAGATCGCGCAGGTCCCTCCTGCCTATTCGGCGCTCAAGATCGGCGGCAAGGCGGCATATGCTCGAGCCCGTGCCGGAGAAGAGATCGAGCTGACCTCGAGGCTCGTCACGATCTTCGATCTTCGCTTGCTCGAGGCCTCGCCCGACAGCGTGACCCTCTCCGCCACGGTCTCCAAGGGAACCTATATCCGGAGCCTGGCTCGCGACATTGCGTACGCACTTGGAACCGTAGGCCATGTTTCTTATCTAAGGCGCACCCGCGCTGGGCCCTTTTCCATCGAATCAGCCATTTCGCTGGACTTTCTGGAGGAAGCCGCTAAGGCGCGCGCACTGACGAGGACGGTACTGCCGCTGACTGCGGCGCTGGACGACATCCCGGCCCTCCCCGTCACTACCCGTCAAGCCGAAATGCTCCGTCAAGGGCAAAGGCTTGCCGGTTTCCCCGCTCAGCCGGGGCTTGGACTCGCAACGCTGGAGGGCACTCCGGTCGCGCTGGTCGAAGCTTCGGCCGACGGCCTCAGGGTCGTCCGGGGATTCAACCTTTGAGAAGAACAGGAGTGACACGATGTCGATTACCGCGGAGCGCAAGCAGGCGCTCATCAAGGATCATGCTCGTGGCAAGGGCGACACCGGTTCTCCAGAAGTGCAGGTCGCGATCCTCACGGAGCGCATCAACAATCTTACCCAGCACTTCAAGAGCCATGCCAAGGACAACCATTCGCGGCGCGGCCTTCTGATGCTGGTCAACCAGCGCCGCTCGCTGCTCGATTATCTTCGTCGCAACGACGAGCTGCGCTACACCGACCTGATCGCGAAGCTCGGTCTTCGCAAGTGAGGAAAAACGGCCCGCTACCGGGCCGTTTCGATTATCTGAAGTCCCGCAATTCGGCGGGGCGCAGTGGGGCTCATAAGCGCCCCGACCCGCAGCGAGCCGGAATGCTCGCAAAGCTGTCCCGCCGGCATCTGGCCGCCGGGTGAAGGAAACAATATGTTCGATACGAAAACAGTCGAAATCGAGTGGGGCGGAAAGACCCTCAAGCTCGAAACGGGCCGAGTCGCCCGCCAAGCCGATGGCGCGGTGCTCGCGACTCTCGGCGAAACTGTGGTGCTCTGCGCAGTCACCGCCGCAAAGTCGGTCAAGCCCGGGCAGGACTTCTTCCCGCTGACCGTACACTATCAGGAAAAATTCTCCGCTGCGGGCCGGATTCCCGGCGGCTTCTTCAAGCGCGAGCGCGGTGCGACCGAGAAGGAGACGCTCACCAGCCGTCTCATCGACCGCCCGATCCGCCCGCTGTTCCCCGAGGGGTTCCATAACGAGGTGCTCGTGATCGCTCAGGTCATGAGCTACGACGGCGAGAACGAGCCCGATATGGTCGCGATGATCGCGGCGAGCGCAGCACTCACTTTGTCGGGCGTCCCTTTCATGGGCCCGATCGGCGCGGCTCGAGTCGGCTTCAAGGACGGGGAATATATCCTGAACCCGAGTCAGGCTCAGATCGCCGAGAGCGACCTCGACCTCGTCGTCGCGGGTACCCGCGAGGCGGTGATGATGGTCGAATCGGAGGCGAAGGAACTCTCCGAAGAGCAGATGCTCGGCGCAGTCATGTTCGCGCACGGACAGATGCAGAGCGTCATTGCAGCGATCATCAAGCTCGCCGAGCAGGCCGCCAAGGAGCCGTGGGAGCTTCCCGCAGCCACTGACAAGGTTGCGATCAAGAAGCAGCTCAAGGATCTTGTCGGCGCCGATATCGATGCCGCTTACAAGCTCACGAACAAGCAGGAGCGGTCTAACGCCCTGAACGAGGTCCGCGCCAAGGCCGCCGAGACGTTCGCCGAGGCCGAACCGCAGGAGAAGCTCGTCGCCGCCAAGCTGGTGAAGAGCCTCGAGGCCGACGTCGTTCGCGGCGCGATTCTGAAGGAGGGCCGCCGCATCGACGGTCGCGACACGAAAACCGTACGCCCGATCGAGATTGCGGTCGGTTTCCTTCCGCGCACGCACGGCTCAGCGCTGTTCACGCGCGGCGAGACCCAGGCAATCGTCGCCACGACGCTCGGCACAAAAGAGTCGGAGCAGATGATCGATGGGCTGGAGGGTCTCTCCTACCAGCGCTTCATGCTCCACTATAATTTCCCGCCCTACTCGGTTGGCGAGGT
>DATATH010000014.1:0-5978 GCA_036268895.1 Sphingomicrobium sp.
CACGTAATCGCAATCGGTCGAGCTTGAGGATCCGCTTCAGGTGCGCGAACAGCATCTCGACCTTCTTGCGCTCGGGGTCCAGTTTCCGCGTGTCGTTGAACGACTTTGCATTCGGATAGAAGGCGGCGGTTTCGTTCCCGCTGCCCCACAAGACTCCGCGCAGTCGTCGCTCAGAGAAGGGCCAGCACTTCAGGTCGCCGATATAACGGCCATAGATCGAACCACCCATACAGCGGTCTAGATAAGCTTTGGGCGCGGTGAGCGCTTTACATTCTTCGGTTGTTGGCGGCCGGTGATCGCAGGAGGCGAGAAACATCGTCAGAAGAGCGAGACAGCGACGCATTACAGAAGCTAACTATTATGGTTCGAAGTCCGCAATGGGCTGGTTAGCGGTGTGGGCTCCAGGGATGAATTATTCGGCTCAATGCGCGGGTGGTGCCGGGGGGTCGGTCGGCGGCTGGGGCCGAGGGCCGATAGACGGCTCCGTGCCGGAGTTCTCAGGTCCACAAGCGCCGGTGTTCGGCGCCAGGCTCGGAGGGCGGCCGGATCGGCGTGTCTTTTCCACCCGTGTCCACAGGTGCTTATTCGACTTATATTCAACTATTCTTGCTTCAACTTGGCTAAGTCATTGATTCTATTGGTGACCCCAACGGGACTCGAACCCGTGTTTCTGCCGTGAAAGGGCAGCGTCCTAGACCGCTAGACGATGGGGCCAGATGAAAGGCCACGCCGGTTAGGCGAGGGGCATCGGCCGGTCAAGCGAGCGCGGCGTCCTCGACGTGCATCTCGGCGGCATTGCCGCCGTTCCATTCGTCGCGGCGGATCGATCCCGCGAGCCACCAGCGCGCGTCGGCGGGCGAGGAGAGCAGTGCGTGGCCAAGCGCGCCGGCGGCGCTCCTGAACGCAATCCATTTGAAGCTTTTGCCGTCGTCGCCCGCAGCAATGCCGCGTACGTGGCCGTCGCCGACGATCCCAGTCTTGAGGAGCCTCACAGGGCCTGCCGCGACCCGCGGACCTGGCCAGCCGGCGCCATAGGGTCCCGCCGCATCGAGCGCATCGCACAGATTGCCCGCCACCCCGCCAGGAGCGAGCAAGGCATCGAGCAGCAATGCCTTCTCGCCCCGCGTTTTTTCGACGTCGGCGGCTAGCCGGTCGTTGATGAAATCGCGAAACGGCTCAAAGCCCCCTTTTGGGAGTGTGAGCCCGGCGGCCATTGCGTGCCCTCCGCCAGCTATAAGCAAGCCGTTGTCCTTTGCTGCAAGAATCGCAGCGCCAAGATCGACTCCGGAGATCGATCGCCCGGAGCCCTTTCCGGTTCCGTCCTCGGTCTCCGAGATCACGATCGCCGGACGGCCGAAGCGCTCCTTGAGGCGCCCCGCAACGATGCCGATCACGCCCTGGTGCCAGCCGGCGCTCATGACGGTGATCACAGAAGCGCCGTTCAAGTCACCCGCCTGGCGCTCGGCCTGCTCGCACACCAGCATCTCGATTGCCCTGCGCTCCTCGTTCAGTTGGTCGAGCTCGACGGCGATGGTCCGCGCCTCTTCGGGATCGGTGCTTGTAAGAAGGCGCACTCCAAGGTCGGACTTACCGACTCGTCCGCCGGCGTTGATTCGTGGCCCGAACGCGAAGCCGAGGTCGCGGCAAGACGGCGGCTTTACCAGCCGGGCCACTTCGGCAAGGGCCGAAAGACCGACGTTCTGCCGTGCGGCCATGACCCGAAGCCCCTGGCTCACGAAGGCCCGGTTAAGGCTCTTCAGCCGAGCAACGTCGGCAACCGTTCCGAGCGCGACGAGATCGAGCAGATCAAGGATCTTCGGCTCGGCGATCTCCTCGAAGACACCGCGGCTCCTCAATTCACGAATGAGAGCGACTGCCAGGAGAAAGGCCATGCCGACGGCGGCGAGATGCCCGAACGCCGCGCCGTCCTCGCTCTCGTCGAGCCGATTGGGATTGATCAATGCATAAGCGACAGGAAGCCGGCTCGCGCACTGGTGATGGTCGACGATGATTACGTCGAGTCCTGCGCCGCGCGCTTCCTCGAGCGCATCGAAGGCCTGGGCGCCGCAGTCGACGCATACCGCGACGCTAGCCCCTCGCGACTTCAGCTCGACCAGTGCACTTCCCGATGGGCCGTAGCCCTCCATCAATCGGTCCGGAATATAGACGACCGGCTCCGCGCCCAGTCGCCTCAGCAGAAGCACGAGAAGTGCCGCGCTGGTTGCCCCGTCGACGTCATAGTCGCCGAAGATCGCTATTCTTTCGTTTCTCTGGACGGCGTCCGCGAGCCGCTTCGCACCCTTGTCCATGTCATTGAAACAGCTTGGATCGGGCAGGAAATCGCGGATCTTCGGATCGCGGTGGAGCGCGAGCTCCTCCCGGACGACGCCCCGGGCCAGCAGCAGCTCATCGACGAGCTCATCCATTGCAAGGCTGTCGCCCGGGGGGCGGCGCCAACGCCACGGCTGCCCCGTCACGGATCGATCGACATGAAGAGCGGCCGTCACGGCTACAAGTTATGTATTGGGGATTCCGGGGTCTAGGGGCTGAGTCGCGCAAATCGCGCTATTCTGTGGATATCGGGCGAAGCGCACTCCGTCCCGCCACGCCGTCACGAAGTTTTCGGGTCGCCCGCGCAAGCTATTCTTCCACCCTGTGCTGCAAGAGCTCGGATCGAACCCGCACGGCGCGCGATCCGACCCTGGTTTCGATAAGGAAGATCGCAAAACCCGCACCGATCGCGATCATCGATCCGATGAACAGCAGGGCCGTCGCAGTTGCGACATGGAGGCTGGTGAGGCTTGCGCCGAACAACAGCACGACGACGGCGCAGATGAGGACTGCCGACAGCACCGAGAGCGAAATCGCCCAGCTGACCAGACTCATCCGCCGGTCGAGGACGTGGAGTTCGCCGAGCCAGCGGTCGTGTTCGGTGCCGCGGCTGGCAAGGAGCTTGGGTTCGATGTCGCGCGAGCGGTCGACGATCCGCGACAGTCGCGACGTGCAGACGTTCACGAACGATGCGATCCCGCTCAGGAGAAAAACCGGCGCTACGGCTATCCGTACGATGTCGGCGACCGTGCTGACGGAGAGGTTGATCGAGCCCTCAAACATTAGGGGCCTTATCAGTTTCAAGGAGCGCGGTAGCAAGGCTCATCGGCCTAGCTCTTGCACAGCCTCATGACAGCAGCACCACACCGAAGCGCATCCCATAGACGACGAGGACGAAAGTGATTGCGGCCGTCACCAGGAGGACTGGCGGTTGTAGATTTGGCCCCGCCGCCTCGCGATCGGACCGCTCCGACATTCACGTCCATGTCCACCCCCCGTCCAACCGGCCAAAAGACCGTCGGCGCGGAAATGGGCGGTCCGGAACTAACCCGAAACAGTCTCGAGTTCGCAGCTCGCCACCTCGAGCAGCAGCAGCCCGTTGACGATGAAGCTTGCAGCCACGAACCAGGCGAAGCTCGCGATAAGCGGAGGGGTCGGGCCGAATATGCTGACGACGATCGTGGTAATCGACAGGCCCGCAATCAGGAAGACGGCAAGGAGCAGGTCCATTCCTGCCGAAAGAGCAGTCCAGACGCGCACCGACCCTGCAGTCTCGAAGCTCCCCGCTGCAAGAATGACGCTTCGGATCAAGAGCCAGGCGATGACGATCGTCACGATTGGAAAGAAGTGAGTCTCATGGTTGAGGACGAAGATGAGACCGGCGATCGTCGTCACGGCGCCGGCTGCCATTGCGAAGGGGCGGACGTCGCTTCTCAGCGTTCCCGCCACGGCTTCGATCAGCCCGGCGGCAATGAGCAGCCCGCCGATCATATCCGACGAGATCCGCTTGCCGGCCGGAAGAAGAATTGCGCCGGCGCTTAAGAGGATGATCGCGATTCCGGCCGCGCGCAGGCCGCGCGCCCGCATCCGGTCCGACATCGGCGCGTGGGACTGACCAGCCAACTCGCACCCCTTTCCCCGTTTCGAACCCGAAAGGATGGGTTTCTGTTCCCGCTCAGGGCGCGATGACCCGGAGTGCCTGCTTGCGGATCCTGTAATCGAGCGGGGGCCGGACGCGGGCAACTTCGCCATCGAGGGAAACGACGAGCTGCCTTCGTGCTGTCGAAACCCGCAGCCGCTCGGCTCCCTTGAGCCGGACCATGTCGTCATTTCGACTGCGGCCGAAGAAAGCTCGAAGGCTCGCCGCGAGGAAGCCGCGCCGGGTCTTCTTGCGCATGACGAGGACGCACAGCTCCCCCAGATCGAGACGTTCACGCCGTCCCGGAGCTCCGATATCGACCCGGTAATCATTATTGCCGACGAATAGCAGAGGAGTGTCGATGCGCCCGGCCCGCTCCTCGTTCACGGTGAGCGTCAGCCGGTGGCGATTGAAGCGCGCGAGCGTTTTAATTGATGCGACGATCATCGCAGCGCGCTTGCTCCGTCCGAACCTTTTCCGCTGAAAGTCGCGGTCGATCACCATCAGCGGATAAAGGCCGATCGCGCTGTTGTTGATGAAGAATCGATCGTTCATTTGTCCGACGTCGACCTGCCGCTCGCGTTCTGAAGCGATCAGCTGGACGGCATCGTCGAGCGCCATTGGAATCCCAAGATCGCGCGCGAAATGGTTGAGCGTGCCGAGCGGCAGGATGCCGAGCAGAGTGCCGGTTCCGACCAGCGCTGAGGCCGCAGCTCCGATCGTCCCGTCACCCCCGCCGACGACCAGCAGCGGATCGCCGCGCTTGGCAATGTCCCGTGAGCGAGCGGCGCAATCGCCACCGGAAAGAAGCTCCACTTCAACATCGAGGCCGGCGTCTCTCAGCGATCCTTCAACATGGTTCCCAAGTGCCGGGTCGTGGGCGAAAGCGCCGGCGCCGCGATTGAGGAGGACAGGGACGCGCGCCATGCTCATGAGCCAACGCGTCAACTGGCGCTGATTATCCCTCGTCCTTGCCGCTGCACTCGCCGATCCGCTGCGAATCGACGTGCATCTTCATGGTCATGCCCTGCTCGGGTCCGCCCGAGCCATTGCTCGACATGTCCATCGAATAGCTCGCCGGCGTGTAGGTCCCCCTCATGCTCGTGTTCTGAGTGAAGCCTTCCTGCTTGCAGACCATCGCGATGTCGATCCTGCCGCCGCCCATTGTGAAATGCTCGTACCGGCACGACTTGTCCGCTCCGAAAAAATCCTCCTTCGGCTTTTTGACCTCGGCGGCGGTTATACAATGCTTGCTCGTGTCGTTGCGGCGCTCGGCAATGCTCTGCTTCATCTTGTCGGCATATTGCGCGGGCATGCCGGGAATGTTCATTTCGAGGACGGTTACCTTCGATTGCCAGAGCCCGGGCTCGACCATCGAATCGCTGGTCATGACGCCCGACTGCTTCACGGCCGCGGCAACCTCATTTCCACTCGCATTCTTGACGTTCACCGTCGGTCCCTTGTTGCACGCGACAAGGCACAATGCGGACGCAACGACACACACGGCATGTTTCATGGTAGGCCCCCTCTCTTGCGAGGAGCGCACCATAAAACTCCCGTTACGGCGACGCTAGCTCCAGCTCCTGATCAAACCTGAAAGCGCGCATCATTCCGCGCGATTCGCCTGCTGAACCAATGAAGGTTCGAAGCGGGCACAAGGCTTAGTTGCGGCGGTGTGTTGGCGCGTGAAAATCGGGATCCTTGTCTGCGATCCAGGCGAGGAAGCGTCCGATCCGGGGATCGGCCCTAATCGGGGCGGGGCTGCCGCCGAAAACACCAAGTTCTGCGTTCGAGAAAGTCCTGTGCAGCGTGCGATGGCAGAGCCAGCAATATTCGGCTCCTTCATCGGCCATCGGGCGGACCTCCTCGCCACTTCGACATTGGCCGCCTTCCGATGCAGACTTCGAGCGCTGCGCGCGCCAGGAGCCGTGTCGAATCGAGGATCGGAACAGGCGCTACGTCAGGGGTCACAAGCAGCGGGATTTCGGTACAGACGAGCGCTGCTCCG
>DATATH010000015.1:0-11693 GCA_036268895.1 Sphingomicrobium sp.
CCGCCCATCTTCTTGAGGCGCTTCATCGCGGTCGACATTTCCTGGTGCATCTTCAGAAGCTTGTTGATCTCCTGGACGGTCGTTCCCGAACCCTTGGCGACACGGATCTTCCGCTTTGCGTTGATGACCTCGGGCTTTGTCCGCTCCTTTGCGGTCATTGAGGACAGCATTGCCTCCATGTGGACCAGCGCCTTGCTATCCTGGGCCTGGTCCACGGCGCCCTTCATGCCCTTCAGTCCTGGCATCATGCCGGCAAGGGCGCCAAGTCCGCCCATGCGCTGCATCTGCCGAAGCTGGGCCCAGAGGTCGTCGAGGTCGAACTTGCCCTTGGCCATCTTGGCCGCGAGCTTCTCCGCCTCCTCCATGTGGATCGTCTCGGCCGCGCGCTCGACCAGGCTAACGACGTCGCCCATGCCGAGGATCCGGCCCGCGACACGGTCCGGGTGGAAGGCTTCGAGTTTGTCGAGAGCCTCTCCGACGCCGGCAAACTTGATCGGCTTGCCGGTTACCGCCCGCATCGATAGCGCGGCACCACCGCGCGCATCGCCATCCATACGGGTCAGGATCACGCCGCTCAGATCGACCTCGGTCGCGAAGCCCTTTGCGACGTTGACGGCGTCCTGGCCGGTCAGTGCATCGACCACGAGCAGGATTTCCGCGGGGTTCGAAGCGGCTGCGACGGCCTTCATCTCGCCCATCAGCTGATCATCGACGTGAAGTCGGCCCGCGGTATCGAGCAGAACCAGGTCGTAGCCCTGCAATTTCGCGGACTGGAGCGCCCGCTTCGCAATATCGACCGGTTGCTGGCCCGGGACGGTCGGAAGCGTATCGACATTCGCCTGTCGCCCGAGAATTGCGAGCTGCTCCTGGGCCGCAGGCCGAGCGACGTCGAGCGAGGCCATCAGCACACGCTTGCGGTCACGTTCGGCGAGCCGCTTGGCGAGCTTGGCGGTCGTGGTCGTCTTACCCGAGCCCTGAAGGCCGACCATCATGATCACGGCGGGCGGCGTGACACCGAGATTGAGTTCGGATGTTTCCGAGCCCAGCGTCTCGATCAGAGCATCATGAACATATTTGACGACCATCTGTCCCGGGGTAACCGAGCGGAGCACCTCCTGGCCGACGGCCTTTTCCGTAACCCGCTCGACGAAATCGCGCGCGACAGGCAAGGCGACATCCGCCTCGAGAAGGGCGACGCGCACTTCCCGCATCGCCGAACGCACGTCGGCTTCCGTCAGGGCGCCTCGGCCCCGAAGTCGGTCGAAAACGCTGCCGAGCCGATCGCTCAACGTGTCGAACATTCACTCACTCCAATCAGGGAAAGTTCCACTTCATTTGGGAACTGACCCTCGAAACTCCATGCCAAACCCAAAATGCACCAAACCCAAAATGCGCCGGACGCAAAATGCGCCGGCGGACGAAACCTCGTCGGCCAGCGGGCACCCTTGGGCGCTCGACATCGATGCATGTCCCTTAAGACGCCGCGGCGCTTACCTGCTCACCGGCGCAAATTCAACCCAGGCGAGGCTTGCCCTTGGGTTTGCGCGGCCGATTCCCGCCAGGACCTCCGCGCGGCTTGTCCGGTCCCTCGCCGTTCGGCGGACGTCCGCCCCTGCGATGACCCTGCGCGGCTCCGCGCGGCGGTCCACGCCGGTCGCGGTCCGGCACTCGGTCCATCGGCCGCGACTGCTGTATCTGCTGGCGCAGGCCGACGGCATAGCCCTCCTTGAGGAGCTGGCTAAAGGCCGCTCGCGTGGTTTCACCGATTGCGTCCTGAAGCTCCTTGGGAAGGTCAGCGAAAGTCACGTTCGGATGGATCGCCTGGACGTCGCGCAGAAGCTGGTTCGGGAGGCCACCGGATGAGCGTTTCAGCGCCGCGATCCCGTCGAGCACGGCCGAAAAGATGATCGATTGCATAACATCGCTGGCGGATCTCGCCATGTTAAGTTCACCCTCGCTTGTGGACTTGCGCCCGGCCGCTCCCTAAGTGCCCGCCGCAATGAGCTTTCAAGGCCCCGGCAGCGCGCAGCTAGGCGTCCTCTACGAGCACCCGCAGTGGTTTCAACCCCTGTTCACAGCGCTCGAGCGGCGCGGCCTGTCTTATGTGTCCCTGGAGCTTAGCGGCCATGGCTTCGACCCATCGAGCCGGGAGGTACCTGCGCCGGTGATCCTCAGCCGTGTCGCGCAGTCGAGTTTCCTGCGCGAGCCCGAGCATCCGATCTTCTATGCGGCCGCGCTGCTCGATCATTGGCAGCGGTGCGGGGCGACCGTTCTCAATGGAGCTGCAACGCTGGCGATCGACTCGTCCAAGGCGCGGCAACTCTCGCTGATCGCGTCCCTCGGCCTTGCTGTCCCAAAAACACGGGTAGTTCACCGCTCGAGTGACCTCCTTGCCGCCTCGGAAAAAATGAACTTCCCGCTGCTCGTGAAGGCGAATATCGGCGGTTCGGGATCCGGAATTGTGCGCTATTCGTCGCTCGAGGAGCTGCGCTCTTCGCTCGCAGATGGCACTACTCCCCAGTCCGTCGACAAGGTTCTGCTGCTGCAGGATTATGTTCCAGCCCGCGGCGGCACGATCCTTCGCATCGAGACCCTTCGCGGCCGCTTTCTCTATGCGCTCGAGGTCGAAAGCGGCGGCGACACCTTCGACCTATGCCCGGCAGATGCCTGCCTCGCGCAGCCCGGCCGCCCTATTGTCCGGATGAAAGCCGTGATGCCAGCGATGGAAATCATCCGTGCAGCTGAACGAATTGCCGAGGCAGCCCATTTATTCATCGGCGGAGTCGAGGTGATCATGGACGAGCGCGACGGGACTCCCAGGTTTTACGACATCAACGCAATGTCCAATTTCGTCGCGGAGCCGCTGAATGTCCTCGGCTGGGACCCGCACGACCGACTGATCGACGCTCTTGAGGACACCCTGAAAGGAAGGGCTGCAGCATGAGATTTGGCTATTGGATGCCTGTGTTCGGCGGCTGGCTGAGAAACATTCCCGACGAAGGGGTGGAGACAAGCTGGAACTATGTGAAACGGCTCACCCAACGCAGCGAGGAGACCGGCTGGGACCTCAGCCTTATTGCCGAACTCAATCTCAACGACATCAAGGGCGTCGAGCGGCCCGCCCTCGATGCCTGGTCGACTGCGGCGGCGCTTGCCGCGGTGACGTCCAGCATCGAGCTGATGGTTGCGGTGCGGCCGAACTTCCACCAGCCGGCATTGTTCGCCAAGGCGGCCGCAAACATAGACAATATCTCGGCTGGCCGGCTGGCACTCAACGTCGTCTCATCCTGGTGGGCGGACGAAGCCACACAATATGGCCTCCAGTTCGATCAGCACGACGACCGCTATGCCCGAACGAGCGAATGGCTGAAGGTCGTCAAGGGGCTCTGGACCGAGGATCGATTCAGTTTCGAAGGCGAGAGGTACACTCTCAATAGCGCGATCTGCGAGCCCAAGCCGGTGCGCAAGCCTTGGCCCACCATCTATGCAGGCGGTGAGAGCGACGCCGCCAAGACGATGATCACCACGCTTTGTGACGCGTACGTGATGCATGGCGATCCGGTGGACGCGGTGAGGTCGAAGATATTAGACATGGAGGAGCGTCGCGCCGGCGCAGGCAAGGGCAGGATGCAATATGGAATGGCCGCCTTCGCAATCGTTCGCGACAGCGAAGCCGAGGCCAGGAAAGAACTTGGGCGAATCACCCAGATGCCGCCAAAACCCCCGAAGGGCTTCGACAATTTCGAGCAGTGGTTATCTGGCACTGAGCTCGAGCGCGAACTCAAGCTTCAGGAATATTCAGTTTCTAACAGGGGCTTGCGGCCAAATCTTGTTGGCACTCCTGAACAGGTTCGAGCGCGGATCGAGGAATATGAGGAAGCCGGACTTGACCTGCTCCTGCTGCAGATGAGCCCACAGGCCGAAGAAATGGAGCGCTTTGCATCGCAGGTCATTGCTCCGATGCGAGCGAGGTCGCTGGAGCTGGTCGGAGCAAAGTGAAGCGGGCGTTTCACAAAATGCACGGGCTCGGCAACGATTTCGTGATTGTCGATGCGCGTGAGGAACCATTCGAGATCACGCCGGGCCTGGCGCGCGCGATCGCCGACCGCCGCACGGGCGTCGGATGCGATCAGCTGATCGTGCTCGAGCAGAGCGACCGAGCCGACCTTCGGATGCGCATATGGAACAGCGACGGCGGTGAGGTCGAAAGCTGCGGCAACGCGACGCGATGCGTCGTCCAGCTCACCGGCGCGAGGACGATCGACAGCGACGGCGGCCTGCTGCAGGGCGAGAATCTCGGCGACGAGGTGGAGGTCGCCATTGGCGAGCCACGCTTCATGTGGGACGAGATCCCCATCTCCTATCCAATTGACACCGCAGCGCTGCCACTCGCCTGGGACGGCCTCGAGCGGCCACAAGCGGTCAACGTCGGCAACCCGCATCTCATATTCTTCGTCGATGATCTAAATTCGGTTGGTCTCGAGACGCTTGGTCCCAGGATCGAGAATGACGCGGCCTTCCCGGAACGCATCAATGTCAATGTCGCTCAGATCGGCAATGACGGCATTCACCTCAAAACGTGGGAGCGCGGTGCGGGGCTGACTCCGGCCTGCGGTACCGGTGCCTGTGCAACTGCGGTCGCTGCAATCCGCTCGAAGCGCTCTCTCTCTCCGGTGAAGGTGACAATGCCCGGTGGTTCGCTGACGATCGCGTGGGAACAGGGCCAGCCCATAAGAATGCGCGGTACTGCAAGCCACGTGTTCGAAGGTGAGCTCGAACTCGAAGCCCTTCGATGAGCATCGAAACGATCACTCTTGGCTGTCGGCTCAACTTCGCCGAGAGCGAGACGATCGTTAGAACGGCGTCCCCCAGCGAGAACTGGATCGTGGTCAATAGCTGCGCCGTCACCAACGAGGCCGTTCGGCAGACGCGACAGGCGATCCGCCGTGCGCACCGCGAAAATCCGTCGGCCAAGATCCTCGTGACGGGCTGCGCGGCCGAGCTCGACCGAGCTAATTTCGAAAGCCTTGGAGGCGTCAGCAGAGTCGTCGAAAATGCAAGGAAACTCAGTAGCCTCGTTGCCAATGACGTCATGGCGCCAGCGGGTTTCCAGGGCCATGTCAGAAGCTTCGTCGGAGTGCAGACCGGGTGCGATCATCGCTGCACCTTCTGCTCGATCTGGAAGGCACGCGGCCCGAGCCGCTCCCTGCCATTCGAGTTGATCCGAGATGCCGTTGCCCGCGAGATCGACCGCGGCGCCAAGGAGATCGTCCTGACCGGCGTCGACATCACAGATTACGACGGCGGCCTGGGATCGTTGTGTCAAGCCCTGCTGGCTGCCGAGCCGCGGCTCGGACGGCTGCGGCTGTCCTCCCTAGATGGCATCGAAATGGATGAGCCGCTGTTTGAACTGATTGCCGGAGAGCGAAGGCTGCTTCCTCATTTCCATCTTTCGCTGCAGGCCGGCGATGACCTGATCCTCAAGCGGATGAAGCGCCGTCACAGCCGCGGCGACGCCGTGCGCACGGTCGAGCGGATCAAGGCCGCTCGCCCCGACGCGACCATCGGCGCCGATCTCATCGCGGGGTTTCCCACCGAAACTGAAGAAATGGCCATCAACAGCCTGACACTTCTCGATGATTGTGACATCATTACAGCCCATGTCTTTCCCTTCTCGGCGCGCCCGGAAACGCCGGCCGCACGCATGCCGCAGCTTTCGAGAGAGGTCGTGAAGGCGCGGGCTCTGCGGCTTAGAGAGGCCGCAGTCGAGCGGCGCGGCCGGTGGCTCGACAGCCTCATCGGTAGCGCACAGCTGGTCCTCATCGAGAGCGAAGGCAGGGGGCATGCCGACAATTTCGCGCCGGTTTTCATCGAGGGCTCCTCGCGTGGTGAGAGCGGCCTCGCCCGGATCACCGGTCGCGGAGTCGATCGGCTGACGGCGATCTGGGCATGAGTTGGCTCGACCGCCTTCGCGGCGGCTTCCAGAAGACAGCCGAACGAGTCGCGGACAATCTGACGGGCCTTACCAATCGAGCAGCGCTCGATACGGCGACCCTCGACGACATCGAGGAAGCTTTGATCGCCTCCGACCTCGGTCCGGAGGCGTCCCACCGCATAAGGGAAGCCATTGCCCAGCAGAAATTCGAACGCCTCGACGAGCGTGGCCTTCGCACGATCCTCGCCGAGGAGATCGAAAAGATTTTGGCTCGCGTCGCCAGGCCACTGAAAATCTGGGGTTTTCCGCGTCCGCACGTGATCCTGGTCATCGGCGTCAATGGCTCGGGCAAGACGACCACCATCGGCAAGCTCGGCCGCTGGCTCAAGGAGGAGGATTATGGTGTGCTTCTGGCCGCCGGCGACACGTTCCGGGCAGCCGCGATCGAGCAGCTGATGATCTGGGGCGAGCGGATCGGCGCTCCAGTCATCTCCGGCAAGGAGGGCGGCGATGCAGCCGGAATCGTGTTCGACGGAGTGAAGCAGGCAACGGCCCAGGGCATCGACGTTCTCATCGTCGACACCGCCGGCCGACTTCAGAACAAGACCCATTTGATGGAGGAGCTTTCAAAGATCCGGCGCGTGCTCGGCCGGCTGAACCCTGAAGCACCGCAGGACGTCCTCCTGGTACTTGATGCGACAACCGGACAGAACGCACTTGCCCAGGTCGAGGTGTTCCGCGAGAGCGCGGGTGTGACGGGCCTCATCATGACCAAGCTGGATGGTACCGCGCGCGGAGGCATCCTCGTCGCCGCGGCGGAGAAGTTCGGTCTCCCGATTCACGCCATCGGAGTGGGTGAGAAGGCCGATGACCTGCGTCCGTTCGATCCGCGCGCCGTTGCGCGAGCAATTGCAGGCCTGCCGCCGGAATGAGTGGCAAGCCTGAACCGCAAGGGACGATGCGGCTACTGGTCGATTTCGGGCCGCTCGTCGTCTTTTTCGCGACCTACAAGCTTGCCGGCGGCGGCCTGCAGGCGGTGCTGGTTGCGACCGGCGCGTTCATGGCGGGGATCCTGATCTCGACGATCGCAGCCCTCGTCACCTTTCGCCGGGTGACACCGATGCTGTGGCTCTCGACGATCCTGATCGTCAGTTTCGGCGGGATCACGCTCTATCTTCGAGATCCCCGCTTCATCCAGATGAAGCCGACAATCTACTACGTCCTTCTCGCAGGCCTGCTCTTCGCCGGCCTGTGGCGGCGCAAGCCGCTCCTCAGGTGGCTCTTCGGACCCGTTTTCCCGGGCCTCACGGAGCGAGGCTGGCTGAAGCTCAGCCGCAATTGGGCCTTGTTCTTCGTTGCGCTTGCAATTGCCAACGAGATCCTTCGCGCGACAGTCGACTTCGACACCTGGCTGACGCTCAAGGTTTGGGGCGTGACCATTGTCTCCTTCGCCTTTGCGATGTCGAACATGCCGATGCTTCTTCGCAACGGTCTAGACCCCGAGAAGAAGGATGCAGCACTGACGGAGACTCCGGTCGAATGAGCGATCCCATCCTGTCCATCCGCGGCCTCAGAAAGACTTACGGGACGGGCGTCGACGCGCTCAAGTCCGTCGACCTCGATATCCAGCGCGGTGAGATCTTTGCCCTCCTCGGGCCCAACGGCGCGGGGAAGACGACCCTGATCAACATCGTTTGCGGTATCGTCACTCCAAGCGAGGGCGAAGTGCTGGTCGACGGAAGGAACTGGCAGTTGCACTATCGCTACGCCCGCGAAAGGATCGGCCTCGTCCCACAGGAGCTGACAACCGAGGCTTTCGAGCCAGTGTGGAACACCGTCAGCTTTTCTCGAGGGCTCTACGGGAAGGCCAGAAATGATGCTTTCACCGAGGAGCTGCTGAAGCGGCTTTCACTGTGGGACAAGCGCAAGACCATCATGATGCATCTGTCCGGCGGAATGAAAAGGCGCGTCATGATTGCCAAGGCGCTTTCCCATGAACCGGCAATCCTGTTCCTCGACGAACCCACTGCCGGCGTCGACGTCGAGCTTCGGCGGGACATGTGGGACCTGGTGCGCAAGCTTCGCGCCAACGGCACCACGATCATTCTCACCACCCATTATATCGAGGAAGCCGAGGAGATGGCGGACCGGGTCGGAGTGATCAGCCGAGGGGAGCTGATCACTGTCGACGAAAAGCGCGATCTCATGGTCAAAATGGGAAAAAAGACCCTCGACATCGTGCTTGCCGAGCCGCTCGAGGCGGTGCCGACCGAGCTTTCGGAATGGAACATCGAGCTGAACGACGGCGGCCACATGCTTCGGTATCAGTTCGACAGCCATGCCGAACGGACCGGCATCGCCTCGCTCATGCGCCGCCTCAGTGATCTCGGCATCGCTTACAAGGACCTGTCGACGCACCAGTCGAGCCTCGAGGAGATCTTCGTCGAGCTGGTCCACGGAGGTGCCCAGTGAACACGCACGGAATCGCCGCCATCTACCGGTTCGAGATGGCGCGCTGGAAACGCACGCTCTGGCAGAGCCTGATCACTCCGGTGATCACAACCGCGCTCTACTTCGTGGTGTTCGGATCGGCGCTGGGGAGCCGCATGACGACGATGGACGGTGTCAGTTTCGGCGCCTTTATCGTTCCCGGCCTAACCCTTCTCTCGGTATTCATGCAGTCCATCTTCAACGCGAGCTTTGGTATTTATTTTCCTAAGTTTACGGGAACGATTTACGAGCTTCTCTCAGCTCCGATCTCAAGCTTCGAAGCGGTTCTCGCCTATGTTGGTGCGGCCGTCACCAAATCCGTCGTCCTCGCCCTTGTGACGATCGTCACCGCGACCTTGTTCGTCCCGGTCCACATCGATCATCCGATCGCTATGGTCCTGTTCCTCGTCGGAATCTCGGCGGGTTTCTGCCTGTTCGGCTTTGCGATCGGAGTGTGGGCGCAGAATTTCGAGCAGCTGCAGATCATTCCAATGCTGATCATCACGCCCCTCACCTTCCTCGGGGGCGCATTCTATTCCGTGAAGGCACTTCACGACCCGTTCCGCACGATCACCCTCTTCAATCCGATCGTCCACGTGATCAGCGGATTTCGCTGGAGTTTTTATTCGGTCGCGGATGTGCCCGTGTCGTCAAGCGTGCTCGTCACCGTGGCAATCATCGCCGTCTGCATGGCAGTAATCGCTTGGATGTTCAGGACAGGCTACCGCCTCAAGCAGTGAACTCCGGCGTCTGTGCTCCCTCCTGATCGGCTCGGGAGAAGCCGTTTCCGTCGAGATTCTCGCCGACGAAATCCCAGTTCACGATGTTCTGGAGGACCGCCGTCGCGAACTTCGGACGCTCGTTACGATAGTCGATGTAATAGGCGTGTTCCCACACATCGAGCGTGAACAGCGGCACCATGCCCTCGTGGACGATCGGCGTGTCGGCATCGTGGAGCGAGGTGATCCTGAGGGCTCCATGGTCGAGCACCAGCCACGCCCATCCGCTCGCGAAATGGTTGACTGCTTCCTCGTGGAGCTTCTGGAGCATGGCCTCGCCATTCCCAAAGCCATCCTCGATCAGCTTGGCGAGCTTGCCGGATGGCTGCTGGTTCCGAGCCGGCGCCAGGCATTGCCAGAAGAAACTGTGGTTCCAAAGCTGCGCGCTGTTGTTGAACAGTTTGCTGTTCCCCGAGCGCCTCGCTTCCTTGATGACCTGCAGCAGCGAAGCTCCCGACAGGTCGCCCTCGTTCTGGAGCAGCTCATTGGTCTTGTTCACATATGCGCGATGATGCTTTCCGTGGTGGTATTCCAAAGTCTCCGCCGACATCTGCGGCGCGAGTGAGTCCTTCGCAAAGGGGAGTTCGGGCAGCTGAAAGGCCATGGTCGAGTCACTCCTTCATGCCGGGACCAAAATCCCGGCGATTGTGAGCCCCCCGCCCGTATGAATATCCGACATGCTTGCAAGCTCGAGAATTTCAACCCAGAAACGGTGACGAAATGATCTTTTGCGCTGAAATGCGCTGCCGATCGGAGGATCGGTGATCAAGGGGAGAGAGAAATGGCCAAATTTTTTGCGAATCTGGGACTCGTGCTGATCGTCGGTCTCGCGCTGGCGGCCGTAGTCATCCTG
Organism: Sphingomicrobium sp.; assembly: GCA_036268895.1. Lineage (GTDB taxonomy): Bacteria > Pseudomonadota > Alphaproteobacteria > Sphingomonadales > Sphingomonadaceae > Sphingomicrobium. Next base: position 10,058 of record DATATH010000015.1, read on the forward strand.
TTCCCGGACTCGGGCTACCGGCCGCCGACGGGCGACCTCGTCAACGGCATCCTTCAATGGCTGCATGTCTTCTTTGGGATCACCTGGATCGGCCTCCTCTATTATTTCAATTTCGTGCAGACTCCGACCATGCCGTCGATCCCGGCTGAACTGAAACCGGGCGTCTCGAAATATATCGTGCCCAAGGCGCTTTTCTACTTTCGCTGGAGCGCCGCCTTCGTGGTGCTCACCGGACTTCTGCTCGCCTGGTCCTATGGCGAACTTGTCGAGGCACTGACGCTTCAGCCCTCTGCCCGATTGATCGGCATCGGCATGTGGCTTGCGCTGATCATGGCCTTCAACGTGTGGGTGATTATCTGGCCCAACCAGAAGAAAGTGCTTGGGCTGGTCACCGTGGATGACGCGGCCAAGGCGAAGGCTGCAAGCGCTGCCGGCATGGCCTCGCGGCTCAACACCTTGCTTTCGATCCCCATGCTGCTTTGCATGACGAACGCCCACTAGGGACGTCGACCGTCAATCATATCGAGGGCGCACCTAGTTGAAGCGCGCGGCAGCGAGTCGAACGTCGAGCTGGCTGGTTTCCGGCAGAACCACCCTGAACTTGCGATTGGCGAAATCGATCGAGACTTTCTTGAACGCTCGGATCGCATTCATTCCAAGCAGGAGGGCCGGCCGCCGATCGAGTTTGAGCTCCTTGAAGGCATGCGATTTCGCAAAGACTATGGCGAGATTCTTGAGCGTCAATCCACCGATCTGCAGCTCGCGCACGAACATATATTCGCCGCTGATAAGGGCGCCCGTCACCGACTGGAGCTGGACCTGCTGATTGGCATCGACGAGGTTGGATCCGACGAGCTGCTTTCGAAGCTCCTCGTTACCAATGCTCAGCTGCGCTCCAGTGTCGATCACGACCGTCACGACGCGACCGTTGGCCCTTGCGTCGGTGACAACCAGGCGTCCGTTCTTGCGCTCGGCCTGGACGACGATGGTCCCCGGCTCGTCGCGGAAATCCGGCACGGCCGAAGGAACGATCGAAAGCGTCTTCGTTTTGAAGTCGAACAAGACCCGCTGCGAGCGCAACGAATCGACGCCGAGAATTCCGTCAGCTCCCATGTTGTCGCTGTCGAGCAGCGGGGCGTCTCTGACCATCATGGGCTTTTTGGTCAGCTCAAGATCGGTGATCGTCGCAGTCGAGACAGTCGACACGCCCGCAATCGTATGGATCGCGGCGTCTTCGCCCTTTGCAAGTCCCAGCCTCGCGGCAAGATCGCGTGAGATCGCCGTGCGATCGGCCCCGGTGTCGACAAGGAACTGATACGGACCACTGCCCGACAATCTTACCTGAACCGTCATCCGATCATCGGGCTGATTCTTGAAGCGGACGTCCTCGGTCTGCGTCTTATCATCCTGTTGCGGAATGCCCGCGACCGCATCGAGCTTGGTGGTTGCGGGCTGAGCATGAAGAGTAGCGGAGCTCGCCAGCGCTACGAGAGCCACGAACCCCTGCCGCATCATAACGACACCTCCGCTTTGCCTTGGTCTATACCCCGACGAGTGTCGCGGCAAACTTAGGACCGGCAACCATCTGGTAAGCACTCGCTGGTAGGTCAGGACGTGGTGGGGCCCGTCCGAATGC
>DATATH010000016.1:0-13247 GCA_036268895.1 Sphingomicrobium sp.
AAGGGATCGAGCGAGGCGACCCGGCAGAGCTTCACGCAGCGGTTCGCCGACGGCAGCCTCGACAAGGCAGAGGTCGAGATCGAGGTCGATGAAGCTCCGTCGATGCCGTTCGAGATCCCCGGCATGGGCGCGCAGGTGTTCGACCTCAAGTCGCTGATGGGCAAGGCGATGGGCCAGGGGCCGCGCAAGCGCCGCAAACTCAAGGTCCCCGACGCCTTCGCCCGACTCACCGAGGAGGAAGCCGACAAGCGCGTCGATCCCGACGACATCAACCGCGTCGCCCTGGCTGACGCGGAAGCCAACGGCATCGTCTTCATCGACGAGATCGACAAGATCGCAGTCAGCGATGTTCGCGGAGGCTCGATCAGCCGCGAGGGCGTGCAGCGCGACCTCCTGCCGCTGATCGAAGGAACGACGGTTGCAACCAAATATGGCCCGCTCAAGACCGACCACATCCTCTTCATCGCGTCCGGCGCGTTCCACACCGCCAAGCCGGCCGACCTCTTGCCCGAGCTTCAGGGCCGGCTTCCGATCCGGGTCGAATTGAAGGCCCTTACCCAGGAAGATTTCGTGAGGATCCTGTCGGCGACCCGCGCCAGCCTCACCGAGCAATATCAGGCTCTGCTTCGCACCGAAGGCGTCACAATCGAGTTTGCCGACAGCGGCATCGAGGCGCTCGCGCGAATTGCCGCCGAGGTCAACGAGGCGGTGGAGAATATCGGCGCGAGGCGCCTCCAGACGGTGATGGAGAAGCTGCTCGAGGACATAAGCTTCGATGCCGAGGACCGCTCTGGCGAGACACTGAGTGTCGACGCAGCCTTCGTGGAACGGCAATTGAGCGGAATCGCAAAGAATGCGGACCTCAGCCGCTACGTTCTCTAGAACATCGTCGCACGCTTTTCCTCGCTCCGCGCAGCGTCCCGGAGGCACGAGATCCGTTGAGCCGCCAGCCCCCTGCTGGAGGCTCAAACGACAATGAGACTGAACATTCTAAACGGCCGCCGCGATTCTGAAACGCCGGCTGCCGCGCTTGCCCAGGCTGGGATGTCCGGGCGCCATTCGCCCATAATGACAAGGGCCTCGCCGTTGGAATTGGAGCGTCGATACCGCCAGGTCAGCCCTTCGACCAACGGCGGCCACAGGCTCGTTTCGATTCCGGCCAAGCGAAGCCAGCGTGCTACCCGGCTGTTGCAGGTCGTGAAGGCGCTTTCCTTTCCAAGGGCGCGGTAGAAGGCGTCGCAGCAGCCGTAGCCCGGGTGCTTGAGGCGCTGCGGCCGACCGTGCGCATCGAGCGCGAAATCGGCGCGGACCGCAGCCCAAAGTCGGCGATACTCGGCCGGCCGCAAACGGATCTGCCGTACGGCGTAGTCGGGGCTTGGCACATATTCGACATGCATCACGCGCTTTCCGCCGGCGAGCGCGGAGACGATCGTTCGCGGCGTGATGTCCCACCAGGTCGGTGTGTCGAGATAGACCCGCTCCTCGCCGGAGCCGAAGGCGATCCAGCGCTCGGAAGGCCCTGCTGAAGCCATGTCGCCAGGCGGGATCAACGCCGACCAGTCGAGCCCCTGGGCTTTGACCGGCATCACGAGGTCCGCGTGAATTCCATTGTCGGCAATATAAACGGTGATTCCCTGCTCGGGCTCCCTCCAGCCGTGATTGACCGGAACCAGCGAGCCAAAAAGCGCGGCCGTGAGGTAAAGCGCGGGCAACGCAAAGAGAGCCGTGAGCAGGCGCCCAAGCCACTTGCCCGATTTGCCTTTTCGCCGTCGCCGGGCCATCCAGCCTCCCACTGCACCTTGCCTAGATCAGATGGGCTGCCTAGATGCGCCAGCCGTCGGGGCGTAGCGCAGCCTGGTAGCGCATCACACTGGGGGTGTGGAGGTCGCTGGTTCGAATCCAGTCGCCCCGACCACCATTGCGATCGGCAGTCCTTTCGGGATTGTCGGCATTCGCAATGGTCCCTTTTCAATCGGGAAGTCCGCAGCCTTGATGACCAGCCAACCCATTCTGATGATGATGCAGGCAGCGCCGAGCGGCGGCTCCGGCGGAACGGCCGGGCTGGTTATGGGAATCGCTCCGTGGCTGCTCATCTTCGTCATCTTCTATTTGTTGATGATCCGTCCCCAGCAGCAACGCGTGAAGCAGCACCAGGCGACCATCGCGGCCGTCAAGAAAGGCGACGAAATCGTCACTGGCGGCGGGGTCCGCGGCCGGGTCACCAAGGTCAATGATGATGAAGTGGAGGTCGAGATCGCCCAGGGCGTCAAGGTCCGGGTCGTAAAGTCGACCATCAGCCATGTGCTGACTCCCGGTGCCAAGCCGGCGAACGACTGAGGCCTGACGGATGCTTGAGTTCCCCCGCTGGAAAGTCTGGCTGGTCAGCCTGGTCGTCGCGATCGGAATCTTTCTCTCGATCCCGAGCCTGATCGCCGGAACGCAGGTTGCGAACCACTGGCCGCGCTGGATGCCGCAATATAAGATCAGCCTCGGCCTCGACCTTGCCGGAGGCAGCCACCTGCTTCTCGAGGCCGACGCCGCCGATGCCCAGAAGCAGCGACTCCAGGGGATGGAGGATTCGGTCGCGACCGAGCTCCGGCGCGACCCGAGGATCGACATCGGCGACATCTCGACAACGGGCGGCCGACTGTCCTTCATGGTGCGCGACCCGACCCAAATCGATGCCGCGGTCGAACGGATGCGCAACCTCACCCGCCCGGTCGCGCTGACCGGCTCTCGCGACTGGGATGTCCAGGTCGTCGATTCCACGCGCGTCGTGCTCACTCCGACAGCGAGCGGCACGGCGCAGGCGATGAAGGATGCGATGGGCGTTGCGCGTGACGTCGTCCGTCGCCGGATCGACCCGTCGGGAACCAAGGAAATCACCGTCGTCACCGAGGGCGGCAGCCGGATTCTCGTCGAGGTTCCGGGTGTCGAAGACCCCGAGGCGCTCAAGAAGCTGATCGGCCAGACGGCGCGTCTCGAGTTCAAGCTCGTCGATCTTTCGGCGAACCCGCAGGACGTTAGGCAGGGACGGGCGCCGCCAGGCAGCGAGGTGGCGCCGATGGCCGATGGATCGGGCATGATCGCGGTCAAGCGCCGGGTCATGGTTTCGGGCGATCAGATTTCGAATGCCAACCAGAGCTTCGACGAGAACGGTCGGCCCGACATCCAGATTGAATTCGATTCCGCCGGCGCTCGCCGCTTCGGCCGGACCACCCAGGAGAACGTCGGAAAACCATTCGCCATCATCCTCGACGGCAAGGTCCTTTCCTATCCGACGATCGAAACTCCAATCCTTGGCGGCAATGCGCAGATCACCGGAAGCTTCACCGTCCAGAGCGCGCACGATCTCGCCGTCAGCCTCGCTTCGGGCAAGCTTCCAGTGAAGCTCATTCCGATCGAGGAGCGGACCGTCAGCGCCGAGCTCGGCGCGGATTCGATCCGCAAGGGCGTCATTGCCTCGATCGTCTCGGTGGTCGCGGTGATCATCTTCATGCTCGTCACCTACGGCCGCTTCGGCGTCTACGCGACGATCGCGCTCATCGTGAACGCCTTTCTGATCCTCGGCATCATGGCGATGTTCAACGCGACCCTTACCCTTCCGGGGATCGCTGGCTTCATCCTCACCATCGGCGCGGCTGTCGACGCGAACGTCTTGATCAATGAGCGAATACGCGAGGAGATCAGGCGCGGACGGCGGCTCATCGACGCCGTCGAAACCGGATATCACGAAGCGTTTCGGGCGATTTTCGATGCCAACGTGACGCACGTCATCTCGGCCGCGATCATGGCCTATTTCGGATCGGGTCCGGTCCGCGGCTTTGCTGTCGTCCTCCTGATCGGCGTCATCACTTCGGTGTTCACCGCCGTCTATTTCACCCGCATGCTGGTCGCGCTCTGGATCCGCCGCGCCCGCCCACGCGAACTGCACATCTGAGGTATCAGCGGATGAAGCTTCTCAAGCTCGTTCCCGAGAACACCAATGTCGACTTCATGCGCTGGCGCAACGTTGCGCTCCTGATCTCGACGCTCCTGACGGTCGCCTCGATCACCTACACAATCTACCGCGGCCTCAATCTCGGCATCGATTTCGTCGGCGGACAGGTCATTCGGGCGGAGTTCGCCCAGTCCGTCCACATCGACGATCTCCGCTCCCGGGTCGACAGTCTCGGCGTCGGCGAGGCGAGCATCCAGGCCCTCGGCAACGACCGCACCTACCAGATCCGCCTGCCCAAGCCTCCGGGGCCCGAATCGGCTTCCAACGCCGTTGTCACCAAGCTTCGGGCGGCGATCCCGCAGCAATATCCCGGCGCTCGCGTCGATGCCGGCGAATCGGTGTCGGGCAAGGTCAGCGAAGAGCTTGCCCAGAACAGTGCTCTTGCAGTTGCGCTCGCGATGATCGGAATCGCGGTCTACATCTGGATCCGGTTCGAATGGCAGTTCGGAGTAGGTGCGCTCCTCACCCTCGCCCACGACGTCTCGATGACGCTGGGCTTCTTCGCCGTCACGGGCTTGCCGGTCGACCTCAACGTCGTCGCGGCCTTCCTCACGATCCTTGGCTATTCGCTCAATGACACGGTCGTCATCTACGACCGAATACGCGAGGACCTGCGCAAGTATCGCAAGATGGCGATCCTTTCGCTCATCAACCTGTCGCTGAACGAGACTCTGGCGCGAACCGTTGTCACCTCGCTCACCGTTCTCATCGCGCTCGGCGTGTTGATGGCGATTGGGCCCGAGGTGATTTTCGGGCTCGCAATCGCGATCTTCCTCGGCGTTTTGATCGGCACCTATTCGTCGATCTATATCTCCGCGCCGGTGCTGGTCTGGCTCGGGGTCAAGCCCGACAGCTTCCTGAAGACTGAAGAGAAGGACGGGGCCCAGCCGGAAACGGCTTGAACTTGCCGTTCAGCTGAGACCAAGCTTTGCGGGCCCAATGCCATGCTTGGCCTGCTCCGGAGGCAACGCTAATGAGGTATCCATGCTGAAAATTTCACGTGTCTCCGTACTGCTCCTTGCCTGCGCCGCGGCGGTCCCGCTGGCGAGCTGCGCCCACGGCGGCGCCGGCACCAAGGCGGAAACCTCTTATGTCGCAAGGGACGTGAGCTCGCTCTACAACGCGGCCCAGCGGACGATGCAGCAGGGCGACTATGAGCAGGCCGCAAAGCTGTTCGACGAGGTCGAGCGTCAGCATCCCTATTCGGTCTGGGCGCGCCATGCTCAGATCATGAGCGCGTTCAATTATTATCTCGCGACCAAATACAATGATGCCATCAGCTCGGCCCAGCGCTTCCTCACGATTCACCCGGGAAGCGATGAAGCCCCTTACGCCCAGTATATCGTCGCGATGAGTTATTATGAGCAGATCCCCGACGTGACCCGCGACCAGACGGTGACCCAGCAGGCCTCGGACGCGTTCAACGAGCTCGTTCGCCGCTATCCGGAGACCCGCTACGCCGCCGACGCGAGATTGAAGCTCGATCTCATCACGGACCATCTTGCCGGCAAGGAGATGGAGATCGGGCGCTTCTACCAGCGATCGGGCCAGTGGCTCGCGGCGAGCTATCGTTTCCGCTCGGTGGTCGAGCAATACCAGACGACCAGCCACACGCCGGAAGCGCTCGAGCGGTTGGTCGAATGTTATCTCGCGCTTGGCATTCCCGACGAAGCCTGGAAGACCTCGGCCGTGTTGGGGAGGAACTACGCGGGCACCTATTGGTACCGGCAGTCCCTCCGACTTCTGACCGACGAGCGCAATCACACGCGCGGGCGGGCATTCGCTGGCGAGACACAGACGACATCCGCTAAGGAATCGAAGGCCAACAGCCCTGAATCGCAGGGCCGCAAGCCCGGCAAGCAGTGACCTGAAGCATGCGCGGGCGAAGCCTTGCAGCTGAGCCTGTTCCGCCTGGGAGGCGCGCATGCTGAGACAACTTTCGATCCGCAACATCGTGCTCGTCGAGCAGCTCGAGCTCGAGTTCGAGAACGGCCTTGGAGTCCTCACCGGGGAGACGGGCGCGGGCAAGTCGATCCTGCTCGACGCGCTCGGGCTCGCGCTCGGCGCGCGGGCCGACGTAGGACTGGTTCGAGCGGGCGAGGATTCGGCGTCGGTGTCGGCGGAGCTCGAGCTTCCAGCTTCTCACGCGGTCCGTGCCCTTCTCGAGGAGCAGGGTGTCGAAACTGGAACCGGCGAACCTCTGATCGTTCGCCGGCTGCTGAAGAGCGACGGCGGGAGCCGTGCCTTCCTTGGCGGCACCAGCGTCCCGGCAGGTCTGCTTCGCGACCTCGGCGCGACGGCGGTCGAGATCCATGGACAGCAGGACGATCGAGGACTCCTCAATCCCAAGGGTCACAGAGCCCTTCTCGACGCCTTCGGCAGCCTCGACTTGAAAGAAGTAGAGACGGCCTGGAGCGAGGTCGTGCGGATCGAAGCCGAGCTGCTCCAGGCACGAACAGAGCTCGCGGCGGCGGAACGCGACCGCGAGTGGCTCGCCTATGCCTCGGGCGAAATCGAGACACTTTCTCCCGAGGAGGGGGAGGAAACGAGGCTCGCCGAAGTGCGCAGCGCAATGCAGGCCGGGCTCAGGGCCGGAGAATCGCTTGTCGGTCTCGATGAACTGCTCGGCGGTTCGGAAGGAGCCTTGTCGCTCATGAGGCAGGCCGCTCGAAGAATCGAGCGCGGCGGCGCCGACCACCCTCTCCTCGCCGATGCACTGGCGGCGCTCGACCGCGCACTGATCGAGGCGGCCGAGGCGGAGGACCGAATCGGAAAAGCCGCCGAGGCACTCGCCTTCGATCCCGCCCGGCTGGAGGAGGTCGAGGCGCGTCTGTTCGAGATCCGCGGGCTTGCCCGAAAGCACCGCGTCGAACCCGATGCGCTGGCTGGGCTTGGCGACCAGATGCGTTCGCAGCTCGCGGCGATCGAATCTGGCGAAGGGCGGATCGGGGAGCTCGACAGGCGGCTCCTCTCTGCGCGCGAATCCTATTCAGAGGCGGCTGGACGTTTGAACAAGGCCCGGGAGCTTGCAGCGGATCGCCTCGATTTGGCCGTCGCTGCCGAGCTCGCGCCCCTCAAACTCGACGCGGCCCGCTTCAGAACGGCAATAGCTGCCTCGGAGCCGGGTCCCGCTGGCACCGATCGCATCGAGTTTGAAGTCTCGACCAATCCCGGAGCGCCGTTCGGGCCGCTCACCCGCATAGCCTCGGGCGGGGAGCTGTCACGCTTCATCCTCTCACTGAAGGTCGCGCTCGCCGAGGCGGGAACTGCCGCCACGATGATCTTCGACGAGGTCGATCGTGGCGTCGGCGGGGCGGTTGCGAGCGCAATCGGCGAGCGCCTGGCGCGGCTCGCCGAGAATTCGCAGGTACTGGTCGTCACCCATTCGCCACAGGTCGCGGCGCGGGCTTCGCATCATTACCGAATCGAGAAGAGCCACGGCCCAGGCGGCACGAGCACCACGGTGCGCAAGCTCTCTGCCGAGGAACGGCGCGAGGAGATCGCGCGCATGCTTTCGGGAACCTCGATCACCGAGGAAGCGAGGGCGCAGGCGTCACGCCTGCTCGACGCCGCATGAGTGCCTATGTAGCGCTCCTTCGCGGCGTGAACCTTCTTGGCGCGAGCACGCTCAAGATGGACGATCTCAAAGCCATCGCGGCCGAGCTCGATCTCGGCTCGCCGCGCACGTTGATCGCCAGCGGCAATCTCCTGTTCACCAGCGCAATCCCGCAGGAGGAGCTCACGCAAAAGCTCGAACAGCGGCTTCAGCAGCATATGGGGCGGGAGGTTCGAGTGATTCTTCGAACCGCCGAGGAGATGGAAAACATCGTCCGCTCCAACCCGTTCACCGAGCTCGCCGGAAATAGGGTTCAGGCCTTTTTCATGACCGAACCTCCGCCGGCGGACCTGCTCGGAACCGTCCGCAACCAGGCCGAGGACGAGCGGATCGCGCTCGGGCCGCGTGAGGTCTTTGTCGCCTACGGCGAAAGGGGTATCGGCAAGTCGCGCCTGCGCATTCCTGCCGCCGAGGCGGGAACTGCGCGCAACATGAATACGGTCGCAAAGCTGGCCGAGCTTTCGAGGGAGATGTCATGAGCAAGGAACGCCCAGTCCCGCATGAATTCGAAGGCGAGAGCCTCGAGAGCGTGTTCGTCGGAAGGCGCGACGGCCAGCCGCGGCCAACAGTCATCCTCATTCCGACGGTGATGGGCGTCTCGGACCTCGAGAGACGGTTTGGCCGCCAGCTGGTCGAACTCGGCTACAATTCGCTCGTCGCCGACATCTTCGGCAAGGAATTCCACGGCGCGCCGCGCGATACGATGTTCGAACAGATGACCCGGCTGCGGAGCGACCGGGTAGCGCTGCGGCGGCGACTGGAGCATGTCCTCGAGCTCGTTCGAGACCTCGAAGAAGTGCAGAACGAGCAGATCGTCGTCGCCGGCTATTGCTTCGGTGGCCAATGTGCGCTCGACCTTGCTCGGAGCGGCGCGGATATCGCGGCAGCGGTGAGTTTTCACGGCCTGTTCGATCCACCAGGACTTCCGCCCCGGAAGATCACGGCCAAGGTCGTTGCCTATCATGGCTGGGACGATCCTATGGTGCCACCGGAAAAGGTCGTTGCGCTTGGCCGGGAGCTGACCGAAGCCGGCTCCGACTGGCAGATCCATGCCTACGGCCATGTCGGGCACGGCTTTACCAACCCGCATGCGAGTGAGCTCAAGATCGATGGGGTCGCCTACAATGCGCTCGCGGCCGAGCGGTCGTGGACGAGCTTCATCAACCTGCTTGAGGAATTGTTCGGCGGTAATGACCACTGAGCTGAGCGAGGCCGACGCCGCCAACCGGCTGATGCGGTTGGCAAAGGAGATCGCTCGTCACGACAAGCTCTACCACGACCAGGACGAGCCGGAGATTTCCGACGCCCAATATGATCTGCTGGTCCGCGAGAACCGCGAGCTGGAGGAGCGCTTCCCGAATCTCGTCCGAGCGGACTCACCCTCGAAGCGGCTAGGAGCTGCGCCGACCGGTGGGCTCGCCAGGGTCATTCATGCACGGCCGATGCTCAGCCTCGAGAATGGCTTTTCGGCCGAGGAGGTCGAGGAGTTCGTCGCTCGGGTGAAGCGCTTCCTTGCGCTCCCGGCAGATACCCTCGTTGCCATGACTGCCGAACCCAAGATCGACGGACTTTCCTGTTCGCTCCGCTACGAAAGGAACGAGCTCGTCCTTGCAGCAACACGCGGTGACGGAACGGTCGGTGAGGACGTGACCGCCAATGTCCGGACCATCGCCGACATCCCCCAGCGCATCCCCGATGCGCCGGACGTTCTCGAAGTTCGAGGCGAGGTCTACATGTCAAAGGCCGCCTTCGAGGCTCTGAACGAGCGGCAGGAGGCCGTTGGCGGCAAGATCTTCGCCAATCCGCGCAACGCCGCCGCTGGGTCGCTTCGCCAGAAGGATCCGTCGATCACCGCGTCACGCCCGCTGCGCTTCCTCGCGCACGGCTGGGGCGAGATCAGCCGCCCGCTGGCCGACACGCAATTCGAAGCGATGAAGCGGATCGAGAGCTTTGGCATTCCCGTCACGGACCTCCTCGTTCGCTGCAGCTCCGCAGAGGAAATGCTCGCTCAGTATCGCGCGATCGAGAAGGCCCGTGCCGAGCTGCCGTTCGACATCGATGGAGTGGTCTACAAGGTCGACCGGCTCGACTATCAGGAGCGCCTCGGCTTCGTCGCACGAGCGCCCCGCTGGGGCCTCGCGCACAAATTTCCGGCCGAGAAGGCCGAGACTACGCTCGAGGCGATCGACATCCAGGTTGGCCGGACCGGAAAGCTGACGCCGGTCGGCCGTCTGACGCCCGTCGGCGTCGGAGGCGTCATCGTCGCCAACGTCACGCTACACAATAAGGACGAGATCCGGCGCCTCGGCCTGCGGATCGGCGACCGGGTCCGGATCCAGCGTGCCGGCGACGTCATCCCGCAGGTAATCGAGAACCTCACGCGTGACGAGGCGCGGCCCGCTTACGTCTTCCCCGACCACTGCCCCGAATGCGGCAGCGAAGCGGTCAGCGAAGAAGGCGAGGTCGATGTCCGCTGCACTGGCGGATTGATCTGTCCCGCCCAGCGCTTCGAACGCCTTCGCCACTTTGTCTCGCGAGGCGCACTCGACATCGAGGGCCTCGGTGAGAAGAGCATCGCGGAGTTCATCGAGCTCGGCTGGTTGCATTCGCCGGCGGATATCTTCCGTCTGAAGCAGAATCGCGACGAGCTGCTCACCCGAGAGGGCTGGAAGGAAAAGTCGGTCGACAACCTTCTCCAGGCGATCGAAGCGAAGCGTCAGCCGGACGGACCGAGATTCCTATTTGGTCTCGGCATCCGGCACATCGGGATCGTCACGGCGAAAGACCTCCTGAAATGCTTCGGAACGATCGAGGAACTGCGGCGCGTCGCTCTGGGTGAAGGCGGCGAAGCGGAGCTCTCGTCCGTCCAGGGCGTCGGCCCGGTCGTTGCCGAGGCGCTCGTCGACTTTTTCCACGAGCCGCACAACGGCGACGCGCTCGATGATCTCTTGTCACAGGTCTCGCCAAGAGCGTTCGTCAGCGACACCAAGCAGACGCCGTGGAGCGGCAAGACGATCGTCTTCACCGGAAGCCTCGAGACGATGAGCCGCGACGAGGCGAAGGTCCAGGCCGAGCGCCTCGGAGCTCGTGCCGCAGGTTCGGTCAGCGCGAAAACCGACCTCGTCGTTGCGGGGCCAGGCGCGGGCTCGAAGTTGAAGAAGGCCGGGGAGCTCGGGATCCGGGTGATCGACGAAGAGGAATGGGCGAAGATCGTCGCCGGGGCCTTTGGCGAAGGGTCTCTTATCGCACCCCGCTCGTCCGCGAGATGAAGTCTGCGACATTGGAGCGCAGCTCGGCGAGCGTCTCCGGTCGAAGATAGGCCATGTGGCCCGACTGATAGTAATGGAACTCGACATTGCCCAGCAGAACGGGCGGCACCGGCAAATGCCGCATTTCCATCTTGCCCTCGAAATATGGTGTCGAAATATCGAACAGGCCGCCGTTCACCATCACGTGAAGGTCGGGATTCTGCTTCATCGCGGTGGCGAGGTCGGGAAGCACGTTGGGAAGCGCGATCAGCGGCGAACTGGCGCCAGGCGGCTGATGTTTGTAATCCCATTTTCTGTAGACGGGGATACCCGACTTGTACTGGATTTCGGGCGTAAAATGCAGTCTCTCGCGCACGTACGAATTCCACGCCGCGACATAAGCAGCGCTGATCGCGGCGTCCTGCGGGTCGTAGCTCGCGACCTTGCTCAAGGGATCGAGCGTCGCTCCAAGAAAGCGCGTGTCGAGAGTTCCGGTCGTCAGCTCCTCATCGCCAAGCAGCTCTTTTTGGAAGGCGCCATATTCGATGCGCAAATTGGACTTCAGGAGGTACGCAACCGAAAGGCCCGTATAGGCCGAAAGCTGCCCGGCAATCCGCTGGCGTTCGGCGGCGGGCAGTGCATCGCCCTCCATCAGGGCATGCGCGTAATCGCCGGTCGCGAAATTCTCCACCTGGTCGAGGAAGGCGGTAAGGTCCGCAGAGCGGTTCGCGATCCTGTTGTGATACCAGGCCGTTGCCGCATAGGTCGGCAGCGAGACGATATAGGGCATATCGATTCCGGGATTGAGCTTGGGGTCATCGGGCATGAAGTCCCAGTTCAAAATGTCCGAGAGAAGCATGACGCCGTTGAGATCGACGTCTGCGCGCTGAAGAGCGAGCGCCAGGCCAGCCGCGCGCATCGTCCCGTAGCTCTCGCCGAACACATATTTGGGTGACTTCCAGCGATCGTATTTGGTCAGGAACTGGGTGATGAAATCGGTGAAGGCGTGGATATCCTGATCGACACCGTAGAAGTCCTTCTCCTTGTCCTTGCCGGCTACGCGGCTGAAACCCGTGCCCGGCGCGTCGATAAAGACGAGATCGGAGACGTCGAGAAGGCTCTGGTCATTGTCGACGACGCCATACGGCGCTGGCGTGTGCCGCCCCGCAGCCGTGGTCACACGGACGGGGCTGAACGATCCCATTCGCAACCAGACGGTCGACGAGCCCGGGCCGCCGTTGAACAGGAAGGTAATCGGCCGAGTTCCGGCAGGTTCTCCCTGCCTGAAATAGGCTGTGTAGAACATCGATGCCTCGGGCTTGGGCTCATTCTTGGTCTTGACTGCTGGTGCGTCGGCATCGGCCTCGGTCGAGTCCGTGTCGGTCCAGTCCTTGGCGTGAACCACCAGAGTTCCAGCGACCGCGTCATAGGCGATCGGTTGGCCGCCGACCATGACCGTCCCCGTCGAGCGGACTTCGCTTGGATGGAAGAATTCCTTTGGAGGTATGCTTCGTTCAGCCTTGGTCGCAGCCCTCGGCGGACGTGCCGCTTGGGGTTTCGCCTTATGTGTCACGGCAGCAGTGGCTGCATTGGAGGCAAGCAGCGCAGCTGCAGCGATGAGGAGGGTGGATTTCATTACGGTGGTGTTGCAGCGAGGACCGAGCGAAACAAGTGGCGTCGGCTTTCAGGTGACCCGTTCGCAGACGAGCACCGGCCACTCGCCGAAGCCGCGATCCCGAATTCTGACCCCTAGCTCCCCATATGCTTGTGCGATGTCATCGACCTGATTGGCCAGAAGCCCCGCGAGAACGACGACTCCGCCGGGCACGAGCGACCCGGCGAAATTCGGCGCAAGCTCAATGAGCGGTCCGGCGAGGATGTTGGCGATGATGAGATCGAACGGCGCTCGGGCGGAAACAAGGGGTGAATTCATTCCGTCGGCCTGCGCAATCAGCAGCTCGCCGGCGCCATGACCCAGCCTCACGCCGTTGATCAGCGCATTGTCGCGCGCGACGTGGACGGCGACCTGATCGATATCCGTTGCGATGCACTTCGCGCGTTGCCAGAGCGCGAGCCCGGCGAAGGCGAGGAGACCCGTGCCCGTGCCGATATCGGCGATGCACGAGAATTGGGTTCCGCCGCGCTCGAGCCGGTCGAGTGCCTCCAGGCATCCGCTGGTTGTCGCATGCTGGCCCGTACCGAACGCGAGGCTCGCGTCGATCTCGAAGGGGACGGCACCTGGCGGGATGCTTCGGTACATCGGCGTGTGGACGTAGAAACGTCCGGCGCGGATCGGCTGAAGCCCGGCCTGGCTCATCGTCACCCAATCGGCTTCGCCCAATTCCTCGATCCGCGGTTCACCCGAACCGAGAGTCTGGAGTGC
>DATATH010000017.1:0-9431 GCA_036268895.1 Sphingomicrobium sp.
GGTCGAATCGATGAACCCTCCGAAGTGGGTGTCGTATCCGACGATCCGAACCGCGGCCGTGCTTCCCAGAGGAAGGTTGATCGCGCCCTTGAGGCCATAGCCGAAGCTTCCTCCCGAAAGATGATTGACGTCGGCCTCGACCTCCCCCTCGGTGGTGTCGAGCTTGGGCTGGTTCGTGATGTAGCGGATCGTGCCGCCGACCGACCCAGCACCGAACAGCGTACCCTGCGGGCCGCGCAGCGTCTCCACGCGGTTGAGGTCGAACAAATCGAAGTCGGGCGTGAACAGCGACAGGGAGACCGGACTCTCGTCGAGATAGACGCCGACTTGCTCCTTGACGCCCGGCTGGTCGCGAACGACCTGGCCAGCGGAGACGCCGCGGATCGACACCTGGCTCTGGCCCGGCCCGAGATTCTGGACCGTGAGATCGGCAACGTTGCGGCTGATGTCTTCAAGGGTCCTCGCATTCGCGCGCTGGATGTCTGCCTGCGTCTGCGCGTTGACCGAGAAGGGCACGTCCTGGACGGTGGAAGCCCGCTTCGTCGCAGTGACGACGATCTCGCCTTCGGTCACGTTGTCAGTCGGCGACGACGCGTTTGGCTGAGGATTGGCCGCCTGCGCCGCGGACTCCTGCTGCGTTTGCGCCGCCGCTGGAGCGGTGACCGCGAGTACGCATGTGGTGAACAGCAAAGCTGTGGTGACGCGCATGATTCCCCCCTGTTGGTCGAATGTTTTCAATCCGACATATGCCCGAAACATTCATGGGCGCGGAAGGGTCTGGAAGCAGCGCCGCAACTTTCCCGCGGCACCTGTTGCACAGCCGTAACAGCTTACTAAGGTTAGGATCCGGTGGGCGCCCGCAAGACCCGTGGGTTCGCGATTGGACGCAACGTGAGCCGAATTCAGCCGTGCCGGGCGGTCCTCCCAAATGGCAGAAGCCCCGGCAAAGGATTGGGCCATATCGCGACACCGCGATCGGCCAGAAATCTGTGTCGGACGATCTCCGCCTGCTGTTCGAGGCCGTAGCGGCAGAACGGCTTTCCTGGTTTCAGGTCATAGGAATATCGGCAAAACGGGTGCCGCATCAGGGGCAGATAGAGCGATCCGCCGCGCTGCGCCTGCCATACGTGCGTCATCTCGTGAATGAAAAATCCTTGCCTCGCGAGCATCTCCCTCGAGAAATCCTCGGACCAGCCGCCGGCTTTGGGGTGGAAGTAGATGTTGCCGTTGGGCGACATCGCCGCGTTGCCGGGCTGGAATGGCCACCACTTGCCCTTGATCAGGCGCACGGTCGAATAGTCGATCGCATCTTCGAAAATCGTCCGGGACAGTGCGATCTCGCCGGCTGTCAGCGCTCGGGACTCCATGTGCAAGGGGTAGCGGCGCATCGCTCAGTGCGCCACTTGCGGCGTTCACGGTGCACCGCTAGGGCTGCGCAAAAGTACAACGGAGGAAGCTTTCCATGAGCGAGACTGCCGATCGGGTGAAGAAGATCGTCGTCGAACATCTCGGCGTCGAGCCGGACAAGGTGACAGAGGACGCGAGCTTCATTGACGATCTCGGCGCCGACAGCCTCGACATCGTCGAGCTTGTCATGGCCTTCGAAGAAGAGTTCGGGGTCGAGATTCCTGACGATGCCGCGGAGAAGATCACGACGGTTCACGACGCGATCGACTATATCGACCAGAACAAGGGCTGATCGGGACACCGATCTTGCCGCTGAGTTGCGCCTCGAAGGGCGGCACGAACGGCTTCCCGAACATTACGGGAGGCCGTTTGTTTTGGTGGGATTGACTGGAGTGTAGATGATGCGCCGTGTCGTCGTGACAGGTCTGGGTCTGGTGACACCGCTCGGCGGTGACGTGGAGACCAGCTGGAAAAACATTCTCGCGTCCAAGAGCGGTGCCGGGCGAATCACCAAGTTTGACGCAAGCGACCAGAAATGCCGCATTGCCTGCGAGGTGAAGCCGGCCGATCACGAATATGGCTTCGATCCGAACAAGCGCATCGAGTTCAAGACGCAGCGCCAGGTCGATCCCTTCATCGTCTATGGCATAGATGCCGCCGGCCAGGCGGTCGAGGATGCCGGACTGACCGACATGGAGGAGCAGACCCGGCTCCGCGCCGGAGTGTCAATCGGCTCGGGAATTGGGGGGCTTCCCGGGATCGAGAGCGAAAGCCTCGTGCTTCACGAGAAGGGGCCGGGACGAGTGAGCCCCCATTTCGTTCACGGCCGCCTCATCAACCTCGTCTCGGGCCAGGTCTCGATCAAATATGGGCTGATGGGTCCCAACCACGCCGTCGTCACGGCATGCTCGACCGGAGCGCATTCGATCGGAGATGCGGCACGGATGATCGCGATGGACGATGCCGACATCATGCTCGCGGGCGGCAGCGAATCGACCATCTGCCCCTTGGGCATCGCCGGCTTCGCACAGGCACGTGCACTCAGCACCAATTTCAACGATCAGCCGGAAAAGGCGAGCCGCCCCTACGACAAGGATCGCGACGGCTTCGTGATGGGCGAGGGCGCAGGTGTCGTCGTGCTCGAGGAATATGAGCACGCCAAGGCCCGGGGCGCCAAGATTTACGCCGAGGTCGTCGGCTATGGCCTCTCGGGGGACGCTTATCATGTGACCGCCCCTCATCCTGAAGGATCGGGCGGCTATCGATCGATGGAGATGGCGCTTCGCAAGGCCGGCCTTCAGCCCTCCGATATCGATTACATCAATGCCCACGGGACCTCTACTCCTCTTGGCGACGAGCTCGAGCTCGGCGCCGTACGCCGGCTCTTTGGCAATGCGATCGGAACCGTCTCGATGAGCTCGACCAAGTCGGCCATTGGGCACCTTCTGGGAGGCGCCGGGGCGGTCGAGAGCATCTTTTGCATCCTCGCGATGCGCGACCAGGTGGTCCCGCCAACGCTCAACCTCGACAATCCCGAGGACAGCTGCGCCGGCGTCGACCTTGTGCCGCACAAGGCGAAGGAGCGAAGCGTCCGAGCCGTGCTCAACAACAGCTTCGGCTTCGGGGGCACCAACGCCTCCCTGATCATGAAGGCCGTGTGAAACGCCCGCTTTTGATCGGCGCGGCGGCGCTGGTCCTTGCCGCGTTCCTCATCATCTATTTTCTCTGGTGGGCGCCGGGGCCGAGGTTGGGGCCGCACAACATCGTCATCGAGGAGGGAACGACGCTCGGCTCGGTGTCACGCCAGCTGGCCAAGGAAGGCGCGATCCCGGGAACCGCCCGAACCTATTATGTGATGGCGCGGCTGTTCGGTTCTAGGGACCCGATCCAGGCCGGCGAATTCGAGATTCCAAGGGGCATGGGTGGGGCTCGCCTCCTCGAGCTGCTGCAGCACGGCAAGCCGCTCTTGAGACTGATAACGGTCGCCCAAGGAATGCCCTCGATCATGGTTCAGGAAAGGCTCGCGGGAAGTCCGTACCTTTCCGGGCCGACGCCGATCGTTTCTGAAGGATCGGTGCTTCCTGACAGCTACGGCTACCAGCGCGGCGATTTGAGGCCGGCGCTCCTCAAACGGATGCAAGAGGCGATGAGCAAGGCCATCGCGCAGCTGTGGGCGAAGCGCAGCAGCGACTGCCCGTTGAGCACCCCTGAGCAGGCCGTCATTCTCGCTTCGATCGTCGAGAAGGAGACGGCGAAGCCCGCAGAGCGGGCGCTCATCGCCGGAGTTTATTGCAACCGGTTGAAGATCGGCATGAAGCTCGATGCAGATCCGACCTTCATCTATCCGATCACCAAGGGAAAACCGCTTGGCCGCCGACCACGTTTGTCCGAGGTGCACGCGAAGAACGACTACAATACCTACGAGAAGAGCGGCCTGCCGATTGGACCGATTACCAATCCCGGCAAGGCCAGTATCGAAGCGGTTCTCCACCCGGCCCAGACCGAGGCGCTTTACTTCGTGGCGGATGGCACCGGTGGGCATGTCTTTGCCGACACGCTCGCAAAGCAGAACGCCAACGTCGCCAAATGGTACGCGATCCGCCGCCAGCGGGGGCAGATGTGAGAAACCTGGGTATCGGTCGGACGAGAGGTTGCTCGTCATCTCCCAGCCGCTGCGACCCCATCTGGCTTCGGACCGCAGTGATTCACTGAGCGGCGAGAGTCTCGCTTGGCAAATAGCCGACGAGCCGATCCTCTCCCGCATATCCCCATGCCCAGCCAAGGCTGTCGTCGAGGAGCAGGAACGGCTCGCCCGGTTCAAGCTCGATGACGGCATCAGAATCGGCCGAGGCCCCAGCGCGGAGAGTGGCCTTGGCGCGGATGCGCCGCTCGACGGGCTCGGCATAATGCGAGGCGATCACCCGACCGGCGAGCGCCACGTCGGCAAGATCCTTGCGGTAGGCATTGAATTTTGGGTCCGGCGGATCGGATGGGCCGGTAAGCGCGAACTCCTCAGCGCTGTTGGGCGTATGAGGGGGCCTGCCCGATGATCGGCCGGTGGGCCGCGGAGCCGGCGTCGCCCTCGCGGAGGTTGCGCTTGAAACCTTCAAGAAATTGAGCCCCGCTATTGGTTCGGACGACGAAGACGTTGCGTCGGTCGTCCTGGTCCCTCTCGCGCCGCAGATAGCCGAGCGCGCCGAGCGTATTCAAGGCGCGAGTGACGACAGGTTTCGAAACTCCGAGCACTTTGGCAAGGCCCCGGACCGTGTGCGGGCCAGGCGTCAGATAGACCAGCATCAGCAAGGCCATCTGCCGGTTGGTGAGGTCTGGTTCGCCCGAGCGGACGTAGGCGATGAGAGCCTTCATCCAACCCGTAAGCGAAACTTCGCTCATTGCTGCCACTCTCCATACTCGTGTCGCGTAGCTGTTCCCTAAACCGGTAACGCGCCGAAATGTTGCAGAGCCCTGACCCGGAACAGCCGGATTTTCGGCAAGTCTGTCCCATTCACGCGGCCGGATAGCGACCCTGAAGCATCGTGAAGACGGCGCGAAGACCGAGCGCTTCGCCGCCCTTTGGCCTCCCCGGTTTCGCCGTGTCCCTCCACGCCCACGTATCGAGATGGGCCCAGGCAATCTCTTCGGGTACGAAGCGGCGAAGGAAAAGAGCGGCGTAGACGGCACCCGCCATAGAATTGCCGGAGGTGTTCGAGAGATCGGCGACATCGCTCTTCAGCTGCTCGTCATAGGGATCCCAAAGAGGCATGCGCCAGATGGGATCCTCGACCTTGCGAGCGGCGGCATCGAGCTCGGCGGCGAGGTCGTCCCGGTTGACGAAGGTCGCAGGAAGGTCAGGGCCCAGCGCGACCCGGGCTGCACCGGTCAGCGTCGCGAAATCCACGATCAGCTCTGGCTTCGCTTCGCCGGCCCTTGCAAGTGCGTCCGCCAGGATCAGGCGTCCCTCGGCATCGGTATTGTCGATTTCCACGAACAGTCCCTTGTGCGACTTCACGATGTCGCCCGGCCGGTATGACGCGCCCGAGACGGCGTTTTCGACGGCCGGAATGATGAGATGGAGCCGGATCGCAAGTCGATTTTCGATTATGAGCTGAGCAAGCGCGAGTGCATGCGCAGCGCCGCCCATGTCCTTCTTCATGATGCGCATGCCCGATGCTGTCTTGAGATCGAGGCCGCCGCTGTCGAAACAGACTCCCTTGCCGACGATCGCAACGCGCGGATCCTCGGGCCTTCCCCATTCGAGTTCGAGGAGGCGCGGCGCTCGCTCGGGGCTCGCTCCTTCGCCGACGGCGGCAATCAGCGGAAAAAAATCGCTTAGTTCCTTGCCGCACGTTACCTTAAACTGCGTCGCCGAGCGCTTTGCGAGATCGCCGACAGCCTGCTCGAGCTCGGCAGGCCCCAGATCGAGCGCAGGAGTGTTGACGAGGTCGCGCAAAAGCGCAGTTGCCTCCGCGAACCCTATCGCCAATGCGATCTTTGCCGGCTCGCCGGTTACGAGGACCCGGTTGCCCCTTTCGCAATCCTCCTTCTTCGAGCGGTAGACATCGAACCGGTGCTGCGCGAGGAGCCAGCCGAGCGTCGCCTGCCCAGGCTCGCCCTGTGCGAGCTTGTAGCTGCCCTCGGGCAGCTCTTCGGCCAGCGCGGCGAGGCACCAGGGGGAAAGCGCGTCCGCATCCCTGACGACGCCAACCACTTCGAACTCGGCGCCCCGCGGAAGGATCGCGACTGCGTGCGACGGCTTGCCATCAAATCGCTGCGCATCGAGCAAGACGCGATCTTCAGCTGGTCGCTTCTTCAGCCACGAGACGAAGCTATTCTTTTCGACGATATGGATGAGCCGAGCCTTCTGGCCGCGGTCGGGTGCGATGAGGGAAGCGAAGTCGGTCATGGGCGGCGCTCTAGCGGGCAATTGGCTGTAGGCGAAGGCCTGGACCCCTTAGGCTCGTGCCACGAGTTCGAGATCATTCGCCCGAAAAAGGGGATTGCGACGCATCGCGAACGTCAAACTATTGTACGTCCGCGCCGGCCTCGGGTTCGTCGCACCTGGCGGGCCGCGGAATGCTGCTCCTTGGGATCTGGATGGTCGCCGAGAGCCCCTTAGCCAATTGCCTCAGTTCCAGCCGTCCGCCGTGGAGCTTCGCCACCGCAGCGACGAGACTTAGGCCGAGGCCGTGCCCCGGTGTATTCCGGCTGGATTCGAGCCTGGCGAACCGTTTGGTCACGCGCTCGAGGTCGCCCTTGGGAACCCCGGGTCCGTTGTCGGCGACCTGCATGAATACCATTGAGCCGCCGTTCGTGGCCGACATCCGGACGATCGCGTCGCAAGGTGTGTGCCGTTGGGCATTCTCGAGCAGGTTGACCATCGCCTGAGCGAGCAGCTCGCGGTCACCATCGACCAGCAGATCCGGCTCGATCGACCACAAGAGTGTGCGGCCCTTGTCTTCGAACGCCGGCGCATAGCTTTCGGCGAGATCCGTCAGCAATGCGGTCAGGTCGACCGGCCCGAAGAAGCGCCTCGTCTCACCGCTTTCTACCTCCGCCACCCGAAGAATAGCCGCAAATAGCGAGAGCACCTGATCGAGCTGCCCGATCGCATCGGCGACCAGTTCTTCTGAATCGCCAGGCCCGATTGTCCCTCGCTCAAGACTGTTGCGGAGCCGCGCGAGCGGCGTTCTGAGGTCGTGCGCGATGTCGGTCGAGACCTGGCGCAGATTTTCGAGCAGTCCTTCGATCTTGTCGAGCATCCGGTTGAGCGTCGAAGCGAGCTCGTCGAACTCGTCACCGCGCGGCCCCACCGGCATCCGGCGGCGGATGTTCCCGCCCACGATGGCCTCGGCCGAGCTGCTGATCGACTGGATGCGACGCCGCAGATACGAGCCGAAAACAAGCGCCCCCCCAAATCCAACGACAATCGAGCCTGCGAACGCAAGGCTGAAGATGACCACGATCAGTTTTTCGATTTCGTCGAGCCAATCGTCGTCGATGGCGACGACCAGCCGTTCCTTGGGCGATAGATCGATGCTTATTGCTCGCGCTTCGTCGGGGCCTTCCTGCGGGTCCCAGAACCGGACTGGATGCAGACCGAGCCTTGGTCGGCTGGTCAGCAAGGAGCCATAGAGACGCCGGCCATTGGGCGCGAAAACGGCATAAAGCATGGTCGTTGACGAGCTCGGCGCCTCCCGCTCGGCAATCTCCTTGGCGAGCTCGGCATCGCCGCCCCTTAGATATTCGTTTTTGAGACTGTGAGCTTCGTCGGAAACCGTCGCATCGAGCTGGCGACCAAAAGCGATATGCATCGCCGCAAAGACGATGACTCCGAGAAGCGCCAGTCCAACGGAATAAGCAGCGAAGTTGATGAAGGCGATTCGGTAAGCAGCGCTGGACCGCCACTTACCCATTGGCAGTCATGCGATAGCCGACGCCGCGAATGGTCTCGATGAGATCGACCTTGTCGCCGTCGTTGAGCTTGGACCTCAGGCGACTGATATGTGTGTCCACGATGTTGGTCTGCGGATCGAAATGATAGTTCCACACGCGCTCGAGCAGCATGGTGCGGGTGACAACCTTTCCTTCTTCGCGCACCAATTCCTCAAGGATCCGGAATTCGCGCGGTTGGAGTGTAACAGGAATGCCGTCACGCGTGACCTCCCGTCTGAGGAGATCGATGACGAGCCCCCGATACTCCAAGCGTGTCTGCTGCTGGCGGAACGGCTTGCGCCGGGCGAGAGCGTTCACTCGCGCAGCGAGCTCGGAAAGTGCGAACGGCTTTACGAGATAATCATCCGCTCCCGCCTCGAGCCCCGACACCCTGTCCTGGATACGCCCAAGGGCCGTGAGTAACAGCATTGGGGAGCCCATCCCGGCGGCTCGCGCCCGGCGGATGACAGAAACGCAGTCAAGCCGGGGAAGCATCCGATCGAGGATGGATACGTCGGGCTCCTCGGTCAAAAGAAGATGGAGCGCTTCCACTCCATCCGTGGCCAAGAGGATGTCATGGCCGAATTCGTGAAGGCCGCGACGAATGAATTCGGCAGTATCGCTATCGTCTTCGGCAACTAGAACTCTCACTTGGGGCGCCGTCCTTTTCTAGTCGCGGCCAAAGCCCAGCAACGCAGCTTGCTAGGGTCCGGTCCCGGCCGCGGACCTTGCGGCGAGCATACGCTGACGAGTGCGCTCGTCACATTGGGAAAAAGTAATCGAGCGTCAATCAGAACCCAAGCTCCCGGGAGCGACACGGCAGTTCATGTCGAGATCGTGGCGAAACCGCCCCAAGCCGACTGCAGACTGAAAATGCAGACAAAGATCCATCCTTTGAACCAATCGCCTTACTGGTACCTCTCGGCAGTCGCCATATTCAAGGACGAGGCCCGCCACCTCGACGAGTGGCTGGCCTTCGGCGTCTCAGAGGGCGTCGAGCATGTTCTGCTCTACGATCATTCCAGCACCGACGATTCCAAGGACGTTCTGCAGCCCTGGATTGATGCCGGGATCGTCGAGTTGATCGACTGGCCCGTAGCCTGGAAGAGCGGCGCTCAGAAAGACGCCTATATCGATGCTTTGCGCCGATTGCGCGGTCGCACCAGGTGGGCAGCGTTCATCGATATCGACGAATTCCTCTTTTCACCGTCGGGCCGCGCGCTGCCCGACGTGCTGAAGCGATATGAGGCGCACGCAGGAGTCGTCGTAAACTGGCAATGCTATGGAACCTCGGGTCATGCGACCCGGCCGGCGGGGCTCACGATCGAGAGTTTCACGCATCGGGCAAGGACCGGCTGGGCGAGGAATCGCCGAGTGAAGACCATCGTTGATCCGTTTGGGGCAATCGAGCCGGACAGTCCTCATCTTTTCAGGGTCCAGCCCGGCAGAGCGCTGGTGACAGAGGACTTCAAACCGGTACAGCTTGTCCGGTCAAGGAACGGGCGCCACCGGATGCGGCACCTCGCGGCTTGGCTGCCCTACCTTCCGTTTGACCCATATTCGGTAATTCGGCCTTCGTCGGAGCAGGTCTC
>DATATH010000018.1:0-2054 GCA_036268895.1 Sphingomicrobium sp.
GCCACCACCTCCATAATGAGCGACATTGCCGTTGGCCTTGGCTCCGATCTCGCGGAAACTCCACCTCGGACGTGTCCGCGGGCTGTCGCGCAAAACAATCGAAGTCCCCCGGGCCAGCAAAAAGCAATCACCACCGGTGAGGGGAATCGGCTCCGGAATCCCTTCCACACTCAGCCAGCAGTTACCGCGCGAAAGCATGGCGAAGTGGGCCGAATCTGTGGGTGACATCTTTTTGTCGGAAGGCGTGACTTTTTCGTCGGTCTGCTTTTCCTGTTCTACGCCCCACGGGGCTGTGGCTTCGAGCCTGTGCAGGCCGAAAGCGGTTACGTGCATCGTTCTGAAGATATCTGTTATCGGGTCCAACTTAGCCGAATCTCTTTTGGACGAATGGACAAAAGATTTAGACTGCGGAGCAGTTCTCGTCTACCGCCAAAGACATCTGCTCTAGTGTATCGAATGCTATGCGCATTCCGAAGGGAGTAATTATGGGAAAGCTTGAAGGAAGAGTTGCAGCCATCACGGGTGGCGCTACCGGCATCGGCCGCGCCGCAGCGAAGCGCTTCATCGAGGAGGGCGCCTTCGTCTTCATCTTCGGCCGTCGGCAGAAAGAGCTCGACGCCGCCGTGGCCTACCTCGGGCCCAATGCCCGGGCGGTGAAGGGCTCGGTCTCGGATGAGGCCGACCTCGACCGACTCTACGCGGCGGTGAAGGCCGAGCGCGGAACCCTCGACATCGTCTTCGCCAATGCCGGGGCGGGAAGCCCGCTTGCGCTCGGCAAGATCACCGCCGAGCACATTGACGAGACCTTCGACACCAATGTGAAGGGTACGATCTTCACGGTCCAGAAGGCGCTGTCGCTGATGGGCAAGGGCGGTTCGATCATCCTGACTGGATCGAGCGCCGGCACCACGGGTGCCCCGGGAATGACCGCCTACAGCGCGAGCAAGGCGGCAGTGCGCAACCTCGCGCGGACCTGGGCGGAGGACCTGAAGGGCACCGGCATCCGGGTAAACGTGCTCTCGCCCGGGGCGACGGCGACCGAACTCGCGAAGGCAGCGCTCGGCGAGGAGGGCCAGAAGGTCTACGCGTCGATGACTCCGCTCCAGCGCATGGCCGATCCGGCGGAGATCGGGGCGGCGGCTGCCTTTCTCGCGTCGGACGACAGCAGCTTCATGACCGCCAGCGAGCTCGCCGTCGACGGCGGCCTAGCGCAAATCTGACGCATTCGCCCTAAAGGAGAATCTATGAGCTACGCAATTGTAGGATTCGGAAAAATAGGCCAGGCTCTCGCTCATGCCTTCGCCCGTAAAAACACCAACGTGACAGTCGCGAGTGGCCGGCCGCCCGAGGCGTTCGCACCGCAGGCTCGGGCAATTGGACCCTCGGTCGTCGCCAAGTCGCTGCGGGATGCACTCGAGGCCGACACAATCATCCTGGCGGTCCCATTCGGGGAGCATCGCGAAGTTGCGAAGGCCCTGCCAAGCTGGGAAGGCAAGACGGTCATCGACGCGACGAACGCGATTGGAGTTCTCCCTGAAGAGTTGGGGGGCCTCCCGTCCTCCGCCTTCCTCGCGAAGGCGTTCACTGGCGCCAAGTTCGTGAAAGGTTTCAATCACCTGATTGCGGCCACCCTGGCTGCCGATCCGATCGTCGAGGGCGGCCACCGGGCCGTCTTTCTGTCGAGCGACGACGAGGACGCGACCGCTCCCGTGGCGGCCTTGGCCAAACAACTCGGGTTCGCACCCGTCAAGTTGGGAAAGCTCAACGAGGGTGGCGCGCTGGTGCACGCACGCGGCCGCACTTGGGGCCAGCTCATCTTCCAGGATTTGTTCAAGAAGGAGCAGTAATCGATCTACGGCCGTGTGATCGACGCCGAGAACTGGTCGCGCGCGCTACCTTCGTCGAGCAGCGCGCGACCGAATATTTGAAGGCCACAAAGTCGCGAAGGTTGGGATGGGCCTGACGGCGTATGGGCGCCGTTCGAAGAGCAGGGAAGACGCCCGACGGAGCGGCAGCTCTGCGGGGCGCCGAGTATCTATCGACTGCTATCGATG
>DATATH010000019.1:0-6167 GCA_036268895.1 Sphingomicrobium sp.
CACTCCCGACTTTCGCTCCTTCGCGGAATCGGTGCGCGCGACCGACTCGTCCCCGTTCGTGATGTCTGAGCTTTCATTCGATCATAAAGGATCGAAGGAGGGCGAGACGGTTACTGCGGACCTGCAACTGCTCGGGGTTCCCGGCGAACATGGCCGCACCGACACACGCCTCAGCGACGGCAGCAGCTTTTTCATCGACCAGCATGCGCACTGGCTCTTCGGCCGAGGCCAGTTTGACTGGCAACATCCGATGGCAAAGGGCGAAATCCTGTCGGTGGGCGGTGAATGGAACTACGCGCGCGAACGCCAGGACTATTCGTTCGCCAGTTTTGGGGGCGACGGTTCGCTGGGTCCTGATTCAGTCGACCAATACAGCGCCTCAACCAATACTCTTTCCGGTTACATGACCTTTCAAAAAGCGCTGGGAAGCTGGACCTTCATGCCCGGAATCAGACTCGAGCAGAACACTCGGCACGTTTCCAGCCCGGGAATTCCAGACGTGAGCGTTAACCAAACAAACCTGTTCCCAACGCTCCATGTAGACCATCCATTGAGCAAGGCCCTCGACCTAACGTTTAGCTACGCCAAGCGCATCGACCGGGCGCAGCCGAACCTTCTGCGACCATATAGCGCGGTCGAGAGTGTGCTCACGATCATGCAGGGCAATCCGAACCTCAAGGACCAGTCGACAGATTCCTTCGAGATCAACCTGCATTACCACCGGAAGAGCGCCGACGCCGGCGTGATCCTTTACGACCGCGAGACAAGTCGACTTTGGAGTACCGAATATGCGGTAGTCGGCGGCGTGAACGTCTACAGGTGGGTGAATGTTGGCCACCGCAGCGACCGCGGCGCGGAGTTCGACATCAGCACGCCAATCGGCAAACACCTCAAGGTGAACGCGAGTCTCAATCTGTTCGCCGAGCGGGCGCCGGTCGACACTGCCGCCGCCGCCGCAAGCGAAAACATATTCCGATACACTACAAATGCGACACTCGAATGGGACGGTCCCGACCGCGGCAAACGTCCAGGCGACGTTGCGCAGCTGCAATGGCTGTACAGCAGCCCGTCACACCAGTTTCAATTCCGCTACTTCGATTGGAATTGGCTGAGCCTGTCGTACACGCACAGCTTCAGTCGGACCGTTTCACTGACCGGAACAATGGAATATTCGACCGCGAGCCGCCATCGCTTGCTGGCGCCCTTGGTGCAGGAATATTACGCGCTGCACGGACGCGGGCAGTTCAAGCTGAAGCTCCTCAAGACCTTCGGTCGACGTTAGTTCGTCGCTTCCTTCGTCGAGGAGAGCGGCATCATCGTGGCTGGCGTAATTATCGCGCTCAGCACAATCAGCGTCGCGGCCTCCTTCGAGCCCCAGCTCGCCCCCCGACCTCACCCCTCTAAAATCATGGCTCTGCATGCCCGATTCGATCCACAATGGAAGCGAATTTGCTAGCTCAGTTATGAGCATGCATTGCATTCCCGGATCTGGCAAAAGGAGCGTTCGAGGCGGGGAATCGGGCTTTGGAGCCACCGGAGAACAATCGATCGGAGGGAAGATCCAACGTCTTCCTGACCGCGACGCTGGAGACAGATGCCGGGTCGGCTCCTGTTCGCATCCGGAATCTTTCTTCGGTGGGTGCGTTGGTCGACGGAACTGCCTTCCCGCCCGCCGGTGCGAAAGTGAGGCTGGTAAGGGCTCATCTTAAAGCCAACGGCGAAATCGTCTGGCAGGAAAAGACCCACTGCGGGATCAGGTTCGAAAACGCGATCAATGTCACCGATTGGGTACTGCGCGACGGGCACTCCGGGCAGCAACGCGTCGACGGCATCGTCGCTGCCATCCGAAATTCGAATTCTGTTCCTAGCGAGTTGCAACAATCGTTCGATACCCGTCAGTCACTCGCGACGATCAGCCAAACTCTCGACCAGATCTGCGAACGGCTCGCCCGAACGCCGAACATGTCGATCGAATTGGGAGAGGAGCTTCTGAGGCTCGATGCCATTGCCGCGTCGCTTCGCAAGCTAGCAACCAAGCGAGGCGGGTGAGACGTTGGTCCTGCCCCCTCGCTCCGACCCCGGCGTGACGTCGCTCGAGCCCGCTTAGACAATGATTTTGCGAACAAGGTTCTGGAGTTCGCGACTAGGCCGGCTCGGGAGTCTTCGTCGCTTCCGGGTAGTGCTGCTCGAACAGCTTTCGATCGTACTGCACGCGGCTCGAGATCGCGATCCGGTTCCACGCATTGATGACCACTGCGACCAAGGTCAGCCAGCCGAGCTCGTCCTCGCTGAAGTGCGCCTTCAGGCCGTCGAACGCCTCGCGTGACGCGCCGCTGTCGGCGATCAGGGTCAGCTCCTCGATCCAGGCGAGCGCCGCTCGTTCCTTGTCGGTGAACTTCGAAGATTCGCTCCATGCGTCGAGCAGCACAAGCCGCTCGGGGCTCTCGCCGTCGCCAAGCGCCTCGTCGGTGTGCATGGCGAGGCAGAATGCGCAGCCGTTGATCTGTGAAGCGCGCAGGTTGAGGAGGTGGTGCAACTTTGGATCGACGTGCTTCTCGATGTCCTTCCCGATGTCGAGCAGATGCTTGTAGACCTCGGGCGCGATCCTGGTGATGTCCATGCGCGGAGTTTCGACTGTCATGATTTCCTCCTTTGTCGGACAGGTGACGCTTGCCGGCACGTAGGAGGAATAGGCCGGGGTTCAAGCGAACTTCAGCGAAGCTGCGATATCTCGATGCACTACAGCTACGAACTGCGTCATTCGCGCGAGGATCACCTCAAGGTGCCGACTGCGAAGCGGTCTCACCAGAATGCGAGGATGATTCCAGCTGCAATCACGACGGCGGTCAGGACGGGTGCCAAATAGGGCCGGGCAATAACGCGCTCGATCATGTTTCCCTCCGGGTTAGAATGGGGGAGCGACCCATTCGGGGCGGGTCGCTCCCGCCGACGAGCCGGGAGTCTTGAGTCTCGCTCGCGATGCGGAGTCTCGCGCCAGTTGGTTAACAAAGTTCTAAAATGATGAGCTAAGTCTTTGCTGCCCAACTGGAAAAGGGCTCAGCTTTCCAAGATGAAATGTTGAGCAGGCTGAGAGGCTGGATGCAAAAAACCTCGATCTTCACTCCGACAGTGCCGGATATTCATATTGCACAGGAGGCCAGCTCGTCATTCGCGACGGCCGAGCGTTTCGGCCCCGGGCTTGACATCGATTGCTGACGGGTCTGGCCGCGGTGGCGGCGACTATGCAAAGGAAGGCTCGTGCCGGTCACCAAAGTTGCCATGCTCACTGCGGGCGGTCTCGCGCCCTGCCTCTCCTCCGCCGTCGGCGGACTGATCGAGCAGTACACTAAGATCGCGCCGGAGTTGGAGATCATCGCTTATTTGAACGGGTACGCCGGTCTGCTCACCGGGAAATCAGTTAAGGTAACCGATGAGGTGCGGGCGACTGCTTCGCGGCTGCACGCCTTCGGCGGCAGTCCGATCGGAAATAGCCGCGTCAAGCTCACCAACGTCGATGACTGCGTCAGGCGAGGCCTTGTCCAGCCCGGACAGAACCCACTGCATGTGGCGGCCGAGCAGCTGAACCGCGACGGCGTCGATATCCTTCACACAATCGGGGGCGACGACACCAACGGCACCGCCGCCGACCTTGCGGCGTACCTGCGCAGCAACGGCCACCAGCTGACCGTGGTCGGACTTCCCAAGACCATCGACAACGACATCGTACCGATCCGGCAGTCGCTCGGCGCGTGGACCGCCGCCGAGCAGGGCGCCATCTTCGCCCGAAACATCATTGCCGAGCATTCGTCGAACCCGCGGATGCTCATCGTCCACGAGGTAATGGGGCGCAACTCCGGATGGCTGACAGCCGCGACCGCGCTCGCCTACCACCAGTGGGTCCGCAACGCGCAGTTCGCCGAATGGCTGGAGAACTCCGCCGCCCGCTGGGACGTTCACGGTGTCTTCATGCCTGAGCGGCCGTTCGACATCGCAAAGGAGGCCAGGCGGCTTCGGACAACCATGGACGAGCAGGACGGGGTCAACCTCTTCATCTCCGAGGGTGCAGGCGTCAATGAGATCGTCGCCGCGATGGAAAAGGCAGGCGAGGACGTGCCGCGCGATCCGTTCGGCCACGTCCAGCTCGACAAGATCAACCCGGGACAATGGTTCGCCAAAAAGTTCGCTGACGAGCTCGGCGCCGAGAAGGTGCTGGTCCAGAAAAGCGGGTACTTCGCGCGCTCCGCAGCCGCGAACGGCGCCGATCTCGCGCTCATTCGCGACTGCGTGGTGTACGCGGTGGCGGCAGCACTAAGAGGCGAGTCCGGCGTGGTCGGCCAGGACGAGGAGCGAGGCGGCGAACTTCGGGCAATCGAATTCGAGCGGATTGCGGGCGGCAAGAAATTCGACGTGTCGGTTCCCTGGCTCACCGATCTGCTGAGGGACCTGGGCCAGGCCTGATAATCATGTCGAGCTGCCGGAAAGACCGTTCGGCCCAACAACATCACCATGGAAGGCCTGGTCGGATGGAAACGACACGTGTCGTTTCCCAACCACTCAGTGTTTTTCTCGCTAAAGCCCGCGCAAGAGCAGCTTAGAGAGGTGGCGCAATCCTGAGCTAGACCGCCGTCAGCGCATTCGCGAAGTCCGCGATCAGATCGTCGGCATCTTCGCAACCGATCGAAATCCGGACCAGGTTCGGCGTGATGTCGAGCAGTTTCTTGCGCTCTTCCGGAACCGAGAGGTGGGTCATCGCCGCCGGCGCACTGGCGAGGGTTTCCGTACCGCCGAGACTGACTGCTAGGTTGGCGATCTGAAGCGCATCGAGGAACGCGAAGGCCTCCTTCTCGCCGCCCTTCAAATAAAGCGAAAAGGTCGAACCCGCGCCCGTGCAATGACGGCGATAGATGTCCGCCTGGCGCGAGCCTTCTTCGAGAAAGCCGAGATAGCCGATCTTCTCGACCTTCGGGTGGCTCTTCAGGAAGTCGCAGACCTTGGCGGCATTCTCGCCGGCCCGGCTCATTCGAAGCTCGAGAGTCTCGAGGCTGCGAAGAAGCATCCAGGCGGTGTTGGGATCGCAGATGGTTCCAATCGTGTTGCGGAGCATCCGGACCTGGTTGATGAGGCTTCTATCGCCGACGAGGCCTCCCGCGACGAGATCGCTATGCCCGCCGACATATTTGGTGAGGCTGTAGACCGAGAGGTCGGCGCCCTGCGACAAGGGTCTTGCCCAGAGGGGTCCCAAAAATGTGTTGTCGATGGCGATTGGCGGGCGTTCATTGTCGCCGAACGCAGCGTTGCGGGCCGCCGCGACTGCCTCGACGTCGACCAGCATGTTGGTCGGATTGGCGGGGCTTTCGAGATAGATCAGCGAAACTCGGCCCTTCTCCTTGGCTTGTCCGATGACAGCGTCGATCTCCTCGTGCGTGGCCCCCGCCGGGAAATCGACCCAGGATACACCGAACTGGCCGAGGATCTTGGCGATGAGCGTCTCGGTCGCGGCATAGAGCGGACCTGAATGGACGACGCAGTCGCCCGGACGAACGAAGGTCAGAAGCAAAGTCGCGATCGCCGCCATTCCGCTCGAGAAAGCGAGCGAATCGTCGGCGTCTTCCCAGACTGCGAGCCGGTCCTCGAGAATCTCCTGGTTGGGCCCGTTGAAGCGCGAATAGATGAGCCCCTCGGCTCCCCCCGGGCGCTTTCCAGTGACGCCCTCGAAAAAGCGCTTTCCTGCGGCCGCGCTTTCGAAAACGAAGGTTGAGGTGTGGAAGATCGGAGGCTTCAGTGACCCCTCGCTCAGTTCCGGATCGAAGCCGTAGCCGAGCATCAGGGTCTGCGCGTTGAGCTTGTGGTTGCCGATCTTCGTCGGGGACGGGCGCGGCGCCCGATGATGAGAGCTGGCGGCCGCGATTTCGTCTTCGGTGGGCAAGAGAAGTCTCCTTTGTGGGCTTCCCTAATCCCAGCCTCGCGGCGCGGCTAGGCCGACGAACGTCAAGCCTCAGCCTGGGATGGCGATCGCGCTCAATTGCCGGCCGTAATCGGCTTCGTCGCGGTGGGTTGCGCGGCGGTAGCTGAAGAAGCGATCCGGGTCAGCATAGGTGTCGAGATTGAGGCCCTCGATCTCCTCGATGCCGGCAGCGATCAACCGGTGGACGACGTAATTTTCAAGG
>DATATH010000020.1:0-9185 GCA_036268895.1 Sphingomicrobium sp.
GACCGGCCGAGCCAGTCCGCGGCGAAGGCGAGCGCGATTCTCTCCTGGTTCGATCGCTACCGCACCGATAGGGACGCAGCGCCCGTCGCGTCGAACGAAGGGGGTTCCACAGCCGCGGTCCGATGACTAGTCGCCGGACTGAAACATTTTCCGAAGGGGCGCGGCCGCTTCGAGGCGCGTTCTTACGGGCGCATGGGGAGAATGAAGGTGAGGATTAACCGCTGGCTTCTTGCTTCGGCGATGGCGATCGTTGCAGTTCCTGCTGTCGCCGCGCAGCCCGGGGACTTCAGCACCGAACGATTGTCGCAGATCGACAGGCAGCTTTCGTCCGACGCGTTCCAGGGTCGCGGAACCGCGAGCGCGATCGAGCCGACCGTGATCCAGTACATTGCTGACCAGCTCAAAAGCGCGGGCGTCGAGCCGGGCGGCGACGTCGTCAGCGGGGAGCGAAGCTGGTTCCAGAAGGTGCCGCTCCTTGAATCGCAGATCAGCAGCACCCCGCAGATCAGCCTCGACGAGAATGGGACCGTCGTTAAGCTTCAGCAGGGGCCTCAGATCGCCGTGCTCGCGCCCTTGAACGGCGCCAGCCGCGTCGACATCCAGAGTGCCCCGCTTGTCTTCGTCGGCTACGGGGTCGAGGCCCCGGAGCGCGGCTGGAGCGATTTCAAGGGCGAGGACATGCACGGCAAGATCCTGGTCGAGCTGGTCAACGATCCCGACTTCGAAGCTGCTCCTGGTGAGCCGGTCGCCGGGAAGTTCGGCGGCAAGGCGATGACCTACTACGGCCGCTGGACGTACAAATATGAGGAAGCCGCGCGGCAAGGCGCCGCAGGCGTCATTCTGATCCATGAAACGGCGCCCGCATCCTACGGCTGGGAAGTCGTCCAGAACTCCAACACAAATGCGCAGTTCGACATCGTCCGGCAGGACCCGGCATCGCATCACACGCAGTTCGAAAGCTGGATTCAACGCCCGCTCGCGGTTCAGCTGTTCCAGCGTTCCGGCATCGATTTCGAGCAGGCGAAGGCCGGCGCCCGCAATCCCGACTTTCGGCCGATCCCGCTCAAGGCGACACTCTCGGCGCAATATTCGGCAACGCCGCAAATCATCGAGAGCCACAACGTCGTCGGGATCCTTCCGGGCAAGAAATATCCGGACGAAACGATCATCTATTCCGCTCACTGGGATCATCTTGGGATCGGCAAGCCCGATGCGACCGGGGACCGCATCTACAACGGAGCGGTCGATAACGGGACGGGCGTATCGGAGCTGATCGAGCAGGCGCGGGCGTTTGCACAAGGACCGCGGCCCGACCGCTCGATCGTGTTCCTCGCCGTCACCGGCGAGGAGAAGGGACTTCTGGGCTCCGAATATTACGCGACGCACCCGCTCTATGGCGTCGGCAAGACCGTCGCCGACTTCAACGTCGACGCATGGCAGCCGGTCGGACGCCAGAAAAATTTCACCATCCGAGGTACGGCCAAGCTCGACCTCGTCGACGACGTGATCGCAGCGGGCAAAAGACAGGGCCGTTACTTCACGCCCGATCCGTATCCGGAGACGGGCGGCTTCTATCGAAGCGACCATTTCTCCTTCGCCAAAGTCGGCGTTCCAGCGATCAGCTTCTCCCAGGGTCTCGATCTCTTGAACGGCGGCATGGCCCGTGGAGAGGCGCTCGCGGCCGAGTACAACACCAAAC
The DNA here is from genome assembly GCA_036268895.1 of Sphingomicrobium sp. Taxonomy (GTDB): domain Bacteria; phylum Pseudomonadota; class Alphaproteobacteria; order Sphingomonadales; family Sphingomonadaceae; genus Sphingomicrobium. The sequence goes on from DATATH010000020.1 coordinate 1,700, forward strand.
ACTATCACCAGCCGAGCGACGAATGGCAGGCGAACTGGGACTGGAGCGGCGTTGCGGAGAATGGCGAGCTGCTCCACGACGTCGGCCTTCGTCTGGCGAACTCTCGCGAATGGCCCAACTGGTCGAGCGACAGCGAATTCCGCGCAGCTCGCGATTCGACGGCTTCCGAGCGCAGCGGCGCCGTGGCGGCCCCGCCCCCTTCCAATCCACCGCAGCGGGGAGAGCGCGGCCGAATCTGACTGAGCTCCGGGCATGAGGAAGACCTCGTCCACTTCGAAAGCGCCAGGCGGATAAGCTAGGACCGGCAGCACGCCGGGCGTTTCGGGTTCGGGCGGCCAAGACGAGATCGGTCCGAAGAACGCGAAGCTCCTTTTCGACATGCTGGAGCAGACGCTCGAACAAGCGTAATCGGCGCTCAACGGCGTTCAAAATCAGGAGACGCGAAATGGCTGAGCTCATCTTCTACACCAACCCGCAGTCGCGCGGACGGATCGTCCGCTGGATGCTGGAGGAGCTCGGCCAGCCCTACGAAACCGAGGTCATTGCCTATGACCAGCTCAAGAGCGAGCGCTACCTCGCGGTAAATCCGATGGGGAAGGTCCCGGCGATCAGGCATCGCGGCCATATCGTCACCGAGTGCGCTGCGATCTGCGCCTATCTCGCCGATGTTTTTCCAGAGGCGGGACTGGGCCCGATCGAAAACGAAAAAGCCGATTATTACCGCTGGCTGTTCTATGCCGCCGGGCCGGTCGAACAGGCCGTGACGAACCACTACGCCAAATGGGATCCCGCCCCTGAGCAGGCGCGCATGTTCGGCTACGGAAGCTACGACAAGGTCGTCTCGGTGCTCGACGAGCTGTTCAGCCTGCGCCAATATGTCTGCGGCGACCGATTCACGGCAGCCGACGTCTACCTCGGCTCGGCGATCATGTGGGGCACGCAGTTCGGATCGCTTCCGCATCGCGACAGCTTCACTCGCTATACCGACCGCCTGAAAGCACGGGACTCATTCCAGCGCGCTTCGGCCAAGGATGACGAGGCCGTCGCGCAAATGCAGGCCGCCGCCCCGCAGCCGGCCTGAGGTCAATCGATCCGCCGCTTGGGATTCGCCAAGCGGGATGAAGGTGGAGGCAGCCATACGGCCATTCGCCCCCTCGCCTTCGAAAATCGGAAAGTTCGGCCACGCGCCCTCACGAGAAAAAGGGCCGCCCGTCGCCGGGCGGCCCTTCCTCGTTCGATTTCCTCTCCGCTTAGCGGCGGTTGCCCATGAACCTCAGCAGGAACAGGAACATGTTGATGAAGTCGAGGTACAACCGAAGCGCGCCCATCACGGCGGTCTTGGCCATCACTTCGCCCGATCCCGCGACCATGAAATAGATGCTCTTGATCTTCTGCGTATCGTAGGCCGTGAGGGCGGCGAAGATCAGCACGCCGATGCAGCTGATGAGAAGATTCAGCCCGGTCGATCGAAGGAACATGTTGATCACCATCGCCACGAGCAGGCCGACGACGCCCATGATCAGGAAAGTCCCGATCCCGGAGAGGTCGCGCTTTGTCGTGTAGCCGTAGAGGCTAAGACCGAGGAACGCCGCGGCGGTCGCGAAAAAGGTCTGGGCGATCGAGGCTCCGGTATAAACCAGGAATAGCGTCGAGAACTGGACCCCGATCAGCGCGGCGTAGAGCCAGTAGAGTCCCTGCGCGGTCGCCGCGGACATGCGATTGATCCCGAAACTCAGTGCAAAGACGAGCGCCAGCGGCGCAATAATTGCGATCCAGCCCAATCCACTCGGCTGGACAGCGCCCGTCGCCGGATTGGCGGTAGCCAGCAGGTTGATGAGGCTGCTGTTGGCGACAAGCATCGAGACGATGCCGGTCAAGAGCACGCCCGATGCCATGTAATTGTAAACCGACAGCATGTACGACCGAAGGCCCGCATCGCGGGCGGCGCGCGGAACACCAACCGTTGCGGCGGTGTTCACGCCGGTCGTGCGCGGGTCATTCCATTCAGCCATTTCTTCTCCTTCGCGCAGGGGCAAATGGCCCCGTTTCGCTCACCCAATATATCGTAGATGGGCCCGCCCACTTCAAGCAAAAGCGAATGGCGCCACCATTTCAAGGTCCAATAGAGGGCTGGCCTGACGCATTGCTGAACCTATATTCGCTCGCACCATGGCCAAACGTACGACCAAAGCTGCCTTAACGCCACTTCCCGCGGTCACAATCGTCATCGAGTGGGAAAACGCGATCGATGTCCAGGACAAATGGACACTGGCCGCCATGGCCGCTTTCGAGCGCGAGATCGCCGCCGTCGCTCCAAGAATGAGCGCCAAGCCGCGGATCATGTACCTTTACGACCGCAACAAGGTCGATCCAGCGGTGATCGAGAATGCGCTTGGCTCGACCGCTCCGCGCCTTGAGGATCTCTCCGAGCTCGAGATCGTGCCGACAGACGGCCTCACTTATTACAAGCTCAAGAATTTCGGCATCGCGAGGGCGAAGACCGATCTTTCGATCATGCTCGACAGCGACGCCGCTCCGCAGCCGGGATGGCTCGAAAATCTCGTCAAGCCCTTTTCCGATGCGAAGATCATGGCTGTCGGCGGATTCACCGTACTTGGCTACGACGATCTCCTTTCCAAAACCTTCGCCCTGAGCTGGATCTTCGACATCCGCGAAGAGCGCGAGAAGACTGTCAGACGCGAGAAGATCCATGCCAACAATTGCGCGGTGAGGACCGATTTCTTCCGCGAGAACCCGTTTCCCGACATGCCGGCGTTCAAGAAACAGTGCGGATTCTGGCTGCGCGACCTGATCGCCAAGGGATATCATTACACGCGCACTGCAGACGCCATGACCGTCCACGCCCCGCACCCCGGCTACAAATTCCTTGCGTGGCGCGCCTGGACCATGGGCATGGACCGCGACTATTTCGCTTTCCAGATGGCGACGCATAATCGCGCCGGGCGCATCGGCTACGCCTTCAAGAGTTTCGCCGGCAAGGTCTTAAAATCCTGGTGGCGTGTCTGGACGCGCGGCCGGAACGTCGACCTGCCGATCTGGCAGCGACCCGCCGCAATGCTCATCACCCTCGGCTTTTACGGTGTCGGCCTTGCCGGGGAGATCGGAAGCGCCCTCGTCCGCAGCTTCGAGCCGCTTCCAATGCCGAAGATGACCGGGAAACCCGCGATCAACGCCCGCAAGAGCAGGCCCGCGACCGCCTGACCGTCGAACACTTGACCAACGCTCCCGTCGCAATGGTTGATTGAGCATAGATTGATCCTTGCCTAATCGTCCGCATTTCTGGAGCGGGCCATGCAATATGCGGGGCGCCTCAGGATTGAGGACGCGATATTCAGGAAGATCAGGCGCTTCGTGCTTGAGACAGGCGAACCGGTGAGGCGCGTAGACTTCGACCATTATTGGGTCGCAAAGACCGGCAAGCGGCTCGTTCGCATCGACAGCTCAATTTAGTTCGACGCTAAACATTAACGGCATTGCCGCTTTCCAAGAGCAGTGCGACAAGCAGCGGCGATGGGGGATGTCGCTGATCGGTCCTGTCTCAGGCGGTTGATCCGCATCGCGCTCCTCGCGCTTGCGGCCCTGATGGCTTTCATCCCGGCCGCAGCGCCTGCCGCTTCTGCGAATCGGATCGTTGCCGTCGGCGATCTTCACGGCGATTACCAGGCCTGGATCACGATCGCGCGCGCTGCCGGTCTGATCGATGCAAACGGGCATTGGGCGGGCGGTAGAACAACGCTCGTGCAACTCGGCGATCTCCTCGATCGACAGCCGGATTCGCTGAAAATCGTCCGCAGCCTTCAGCAGCTTCAAAAAGAGGCGCCTCGTTCTCACGGGCGAGTGATCGTCGTCCTTGGGAACCACGAGGCGATGAACCTGCTCGGCGACTTCCGTTACACGACGCCAGGCGAATTCGCCGCTTTCGCGGGTCCCAATTCCACTGCGATTCGCGACCGCGTCTATGATGAGAACCGCCCCTCGATCGAGAAGGCCGCGCAGGCCGCCAATCCTGCGCTCACTCCGGACCAGATCCGCCAAGCCTGGATGGCCGAGCATCCGCTCGGATGGGTCGAGCACAAAATCGCCTGGAGCCCGTCGGGCGAGCTTGGAAAGTGGGCGACCCGCAACCCGGCAGTCGTCAAGATCGACGGCACGCTCTTCGTTCACGGGGGCCTTAGCGCCGAATATGCAAAGCTTCCGCTCGATGAAATCAACCGCCGCGTCCAGACCGCGATGAGCAGCGGCGATGACGGTCCGTCGACGATCCTTTACGACCCGCTGGGGCCGCTATGGTACCGCGGGCTGGTGGGGCGCGACCCCGACGCGGAAGAAGTCCGCGCAAAGGTCACGCCGGCCGTTCATCTGACCATCGACCAGGAACTCGACGCGGTGCTTTCCGCCTACGGGGCACAGCGTCTGGTCATCGCCCACACGCCCGATTTGAAGGGCATCGAGATTTTGAACGGCGGCCGCCTCGCGCGCATCGATACGGGCATTACGCGCGCCTATGGCGGTCCGCTCACCTGGCTCGAGATCGTCGGCGGGACGATGGTCCCGCATGTGGTGGGGAGGCCCGCTCAATGAAGGTGATTTTCGCGTCTGTCGCTGCATGCTCGTCAATGATGTCCACGGCCGCCGCGGCAGTCCAGCCGAAGCCGCTTTTCGAGGCATCGGATCCGATCCACATCGTCATCCAGGCACCGCTGTCGGGACTGATCCACAATCGCTCGACCGCAGTCGTCGAGGGGACTCTCACCGACCCCAATGGCCAAGCGCTGCCGGTTGCGCTCAGCGTGCGCGGGATCACCCGGCGCGCAACCGACGTCTGCGACTTCCCGCCCTTGAGGGTCCAGTTCACCGCCGCTCCGGCGCCGACCTCATTGTTCGCGGGACAGAAGCGGCTCAAGCTCGTGACTCACTGCCGCAACAGCGCATCATTTCAGCAATATGTGCTGCTCGAATATTCCATATACCGGATGTACAATCTGCTGACCCCGCACAGCTTCAGGGTACGGCTCGCGAACATCGACTATCTAGGCGCCGACGGCCGACCGATCATTTCGCGTGTCGGTTATTTTCTCGAGGACCTGAGCGATCTCGCCAAGCGTAACGGGACGAAGGAAACTCACGCTCCGGCGGCGATCCCAGCCACCGATCTCAGCCCGACCGACGCCGCCCGCTATGCCTTGCTCCAGCACATGATCTCCAATCACGACTGGTCGATGCGTGCTGGACCTGCCGGCAAGAATTGCTGCCACAATGCCGAGCTCATGGGTCCGCTTGGACCTGGAACCACGATCCCCGTCCCTTATGACTTCGACTTCTCCGGTTTCGTCAACGCGCCCTATGCGACAACGCCCGATCAGCTGCACATCAGTTCAGTTCGCGAGCGCGTCTATCGCGGCTATTGCATTGACAATTCGCAAGTGCTCGAGGTGGCCCGGCAGATGCGCGAAGCCAGGCCGCAAATGATGGCGGCGATTACCTCGACGCCAGGGCTCGACCCAAACACCGCAAGCCGGGCCATTTCGTTTCTCGACGGATTTTTCGCCGATATCGCCACTGATGACGCAGTGAACTCGAAATTGTTGAGGCGCTGCGCTAACTAGCCTCTTCTTCCTCGACCGCCACGACAACCGTCTGGTCCACTCGATAATCGGCAAGGAAGCGCTTCATTTCCTGGCGTTCGCCATATTCGGTGACCCACAGGATGGCGAAGGAATAATTGAAGAAGATGCTGATCACCGCGGCGAGCTCGATGGCCCCGATTCCGGCGCTTAGTCCGATGCCGACCGCAAGCAGGATGAACAGCGCGTCTCCGGAGCTCTTGAGCGAATTTCTGAAGCGCACTGCCCCTGCAATCCCGGCGAGCGAAAACGCGAGCGCAAGTGAGTTCTGAACGATGATGACAATGCCCGTGACGACCATTGGCAAGACGATGATCGTGTTGACCAGAGACTGGTCATATTCCTGGCCGCCGCGCACCGCCATGTAGACCCAGCTGACCGGAAGCGAGACGATGATCGCGGCGATGATCGCGACCACGAGCCAGAAAATGCTCTGCCCGAAATTTGCGACATGTGCCGCGCGGACCGCCTCGCTGGCCTGGAGCGGGTTCTTGGTCGGCTGACTGATCAGCTGCTCGACGCCGCCGATCGGCAGATAATTGCGAAGTTCCGGCCAGACCTTGAGTGCGATGAACACCGCAAAGCCGATAATCAGATAATAAGCCGTGATTTCGAGCAGCAGCTTCGATGCACGCATTTTTGTCCCCCCGTGCAGTTTCAGACCAATTCATCCGTCATGATGATGATGGTGGTGGTGGTCATGATCGCCAGCATCATCCTCATCGTCATGCTTGTGTTTGTGGACCGGATAGAGCGGAATCGGCTGGAGCACAGTATAATGCTCCTTGCGCGGGGCATGGCCAAGAGGCGGCCAGGCGATGTCGGCCATCGGAAGTTCGGTGTCCGGTACGCGGTCGAGCAGATCTCTCAGCAATGTCAGGCGACCGAGCGGCTGGTCGTTGAAATCTACCAGCGTCCAGGGCGCAAAGTCGGTATCGGTCGCCGACAGCATGAGCTCGCGCGCCTCGGTGTAATCCTGATAATGCTCGCGCGCCTTCAAATCGATCGGTGAGAGCTTCCAGCGCTTCATCGGGTTGTGGAGCCGATTCTGGAATCTCTGCTCCTGCACTTCCTGGTCGCAGCATAGCCAATATTTGAGCAACAGCATTCCGGCATCGACAAGGTGACGTTCGAACTGCGGCGTTGCATTGAGGAAGTCCTGGACCTCCTCGACCGTGCAGAAGCCCATCACCCGTTCGACGCCCGCGCGATTGTACCAGCTGCGGTCAAACAGAACGATCTCGCCAGCCGCGGGCAGGTGCTCGATGTAGCGCTGGAAGTACCATTGGCTGCGCTCGCGCTCACTCGGTGCGGGAAGCGCGACGATGCGGCACTGGCGCGGGTTCAGCTGCCGCGCGATCATGTCGATCGAGCCGCCCTTTCCGGCCGTGTCACGGCCTTCGAAGATGACGATCATCCGCTGGCTCGTCTCCGCAACCCAACGCGCCATGGCGCTGAGCTCGTGCGCCATCGGCTCCAGCAGCTCGTCATAATCTTTGTCGCTGAGCTTGCTCTTCCCGCTCATTCAGCGTCCCCTGCGGGTTGTTGTTGCACGGCGAAGCGCCGAATGGAACCACTCTCGCACAGCCGCTAATGAGTGGCGATGAGCTTGTCCGATGCCTCCCTAAGACTCATCCTCACGGCAGCGCACAAGCTGCTCAAGATTGCCTGGTTCGTCCGGCGGCCACGCACTCGCGGCGCACATGCAGTCGCGCTCACAAGGGAACGAAAGCTAGTCTTGGTCAAGCTACGCTATGCCCGCGGTTGGCGATTGCCCGGAGGCGGCCGCCGACCGAACGAGTATGCGCAAGCTGCCGTGATCCGCGAACTTCGCGAGGAAA
>DATATH010000021.1:0-5545 GCA_036268895.1 Sphingomicrobium sp.
ATCGAGATTCGCAAGCGCATGAACCTGTCGCTCTCATGCGATCACCGGGTCGTCGACGGCTGGGACGCGGCGAGCTTCATGCAGGCGATCAAGGGTTATATCGAGAACCCGCTTCGACTCCTCTCGGCCTGACCTCACTAGCCTCCAGCCGGTCGCTCATTTCTCCGGCGTGTGCGCTCCTCCGGCGAACCAGGTCCAAAAGGCTGGCTGCGCGTCGCTTTCCTGAGGATCAAGTGAAAGCGTCGCCAAGGTGGTGCCGGGAAAAGCGAGCTGCTCAGTCCCTCTTCTTTCCGAGCTCGTGCCAGCTCTTCTCATGGATCTCCACGCCGTATTTCTTGGCCGCTTTCTTGATCCGGTCCCAGGCTTCGTCACGTTCCTTGTCGGAAACGCCCTCGACCTGGTCGAAACGGGCCAGTGCGTTGCGGACGTGATGGGCGTCGTTGATCGGTTCCTTGCGCTCCTTCGGAAACGCATATTCGCTATTCTCCAGTCCATGCCGGTCTTTGGCGTCGAGTTCACTCATCTTGAATCTCCTTCGGCGGGAACAACGCCCGGCTCCCGCCGACGCTCCATGAACTGAGGCTGGTCAGGCCGCGAGTCGCACCGTTTCGCCGAGCGCGAGCTTGATCGAGGCTTCGCGCTGCTCGGGGCTGACGCTGAGGCCGTCTGCGGCAACGAACTCCGGTTCGATCCCGAGGAAACCGAAGACTCCCCGAAGGTATGTCTCGAGATGCTCGAATGCAGCCGCGGGCGAGCCCTGGTTGTAGAACCCTCCGCGTGCCAGAGCGATGATCACCCTCTTGCCCGGAACGAGCCCTTCGGGCCCTGACTCAGTGTAGCGAAACGTCTTCCCTGCAACGACGATCCGGTCGATCCAGGCCTTGAGCTGCGTTGGAAGGGTGAAATTGTACATGGGAGCGCCGATCACGACCGTGTCCGCGCCGAGGAATTCGTCAAGCACCCTTGTTTCGGCGAAGGCTTCCAGCGTCAAATGGGCAAGCGGGTCCGCCGCAAGGTCCCGGTAAAGGACTTCGCCTCCCCCCCTTTCGATCGTCAGCTGGTCGATGATCGAGCGGCTGATCGCCCGGCTCGCGCTATTTTCGCCATTGATGCTGGCGTCGATATGCAGGATGGTCACTATTGCCTCCTTGGTATGGATTTGTTACTGAGGCACCTTAAATAACCGCCAGTGAATCGCCCGCAAGAAGGCACTTTTTTGTTTCACGCGAACAAATTTGTGCGGCGGGAACATGGAGGGAACCGAGAGGCTTGAAAAATGAAGGACCCCAGCAATCCGGTATGCCGGACAATCAGCACATTGCTCGCACGGATCGGCGACAAATGGACCGTTCTCGTCGTCCAGACGCTTGGCGACGGATCGAAACGCTTCAACGAGCTCAGGCGCGAGATCCCCAGCGTCTCGCAGCGCATGCTGACTCTGACGCTTCGCAACCTCGAACGCGATGGCCTCGTCAGCCGGACCGTCACTCCGACGATCCCGCCCCGTGTCGACTATGAGCTGACGAGCCTCGGCCGCTCGCTTCAAAAGCCGATCTGCGGCCTTGCCAACTGGGCGATGGACCATGTGGGAGAGATCCATGCCGCGCAGGCACGGTTCGACGATGAGCGCGAAGCCGAGGCTGCATGAACGCCGGTTCGCCGGGCGCCGACGTCTCAGAATTGCTCGGGCGCGGCGATGATTATCTGCGCTCGGGCGACGGCAAGACGGCGATGGTCTTCTACCAGGCGGCGCTCAAATCGGCGCAGGCCTCGCGCTACATCGATCCTGAGTGCCTCGAGAGGCTTCGAACAGCCCAGGCGTTCATCCAGAAGCGCGCCGGGGAGTTCCAGGAGGCGCTCGAAGACGCATTTTCCGGCGCTCGGCCGGCCGGGCAGGCAGCTCGCCTACGCCTCGAGCATTCGCTCGCAATGCTGAAGGGCGAGCGGCAGATATACCAGCAGCAGCCCGCCGCATTCTATTATCCCTATCTTGCCCAGCGGCAGTTCTTCGAGCGCGAGGAGTTCGACTGGGTTCCAGTGCTTGAAGCGGCGACGGGTGCGATCCGCGAGGAGCTCGCCGGCGTCCTGAAGCAAGGCGCGGATTTTCGGCCCTATGTCGAAAGGCACGCCGATCGGCCCTACCGCGACTTTCACGGGCTCAACGAGGACCCGAGCTGGACCGCGCTCTATCTCTGGAGGCACGGTGAACCGGTCGAGGAGAATGCGAGGCGCTTTCCACAGACCATGGCCGCGCTCGAAAAGGTCCCGCTCACGAGCTTCGGGTCGCGCACTCCGGACGCGCTCTTCTCGCGGCTCGAGGCGGGAGCGCACATTCCGCCGCATAGCGGGATCCTCAACTGCCGGCTGATCTGCCACCTGCCGCTGATCGTCCCAAAAGGATGCTGGCTTCGGGTCGGAAACGAGACAAGGGCCTGGGAGGAAGGCAAGCTTCTGATCTTTGACGACAGCATGGAGCATGAGGCGAAGAACCCGAGCGAAGAGCTTCGAATCATCCTCCTGTTCGACATCTGGCGGCCGGAACTGACAGCGGAGGAGCGCTCCGCAATGTCGGCCGTCTTCGATGCGATCGACCAATTCCGCGGGGTTCCGGAAGGATAGGCAGGAAGGGTAGGCCGAGCCGCTCCGAGCCGCTAGTGCGGGTGGATGCTCAAGCCCGTCTCGACCGACATCGAAGCTTTAAAGACGCTCGACGAGCGGCTTCGCTGGCTCTCGGCCTGGACCATCCATCACGCCAACCACATCCGCGAGAATGCCGACGGCCTGAAGGTCGGCGGCCACCAGGCGAGTTGCACCTCGATGACGGCCATCATGGCGGCGCTCTATTTTCATGCGCTCGGCCCCAATGACCGGGTCGCCGTCAAGCCGCACGCGGGGCCCGTCCTCCATGCGATCCACTACCTCTTGGACAGCCAGTCGCAGGAGGCGCTCGAGAATTTCCGCGGCTTTGGGGGTGCGCAGAGCTACCCCAGTCGGACCAAGGACAGGATCCCGGTCGACTTCTCGACCGGATCGGTCGGCCTTGGAGTGGCGATCACGCTCTTTTCGAGCCTGGTTCAGGATTATCTGACTGCGCACGGCCGAATGGACGAGAAGGACAGGGGCAGATTCGTCGCCCTGATCGGCGATGCCGAGCTCGACGAGGGCAATATCTATGAAGCCATCATCGAGGGCGCGAAACACGACGTTCGAAACCTCTGGTGGATCATCGACTACAATCGCCAGAGCCTCGACGCGACGAGCTCGGACAGGATGTTCGAACGCTTCGACGAGATTTTCAAAAGTTGCGGCTGGCGGGTCGTCGAGCTCCGCTACGGACGGAAGCTCAATGCCATCCTCAATGACAACGAGGCGCTGAAAGACTGGTTCGAGCGACTCTCCAACGCCGAACTCTCGGCGCTCCACTATCAGGGCGGAGCAGCATGGCGGAACCGCATCGATGCTGAGCTTGGGAGACCAGCCGCCGCGTTCCTAAAACTGCATGACGACGCTTCGTTGGCGAACCTGTTCACCGACCTTGGCGGTCATTGCATGGAAACGCTGGTCGAGGCGTTCGAGCGCGCGAACGACGATGTCCCGACACTCTTCATCGCGTGGACGATCAAGGGTTTCTCTTTGCCGTTTGCCGGCCACAAGGACAATCACGCCGGGCTCATGAACCCCACCCAGATGGGGACCTGGCGCGAGATGACGGGCGTTCGCGAGGGACATGAATGGGAAAAGCTCGAGGGCGTCGGCGACAATGAGCGGCCCGGTGTCGAAGCCCTTCTCGAACGCGTGAGGATCGAGCGCGAGAAGCGGCGCCGCTCTTTTGGCACTGTCGAGGTGCCCGCAATCCCCGCCCCGGTCGGTGAGGAACAGTCGACCCAGGCCGCGTTCGGCCGGATCCTCCTCGACCTATCGAAAGCCGGGGGCGAGCTTGCGTCGAGGATCCTCACCACCTCCCCCGACGTGACCGTCTCGACCAATTTGGGGGCCTGGGTGAACCAGCGTGGGCTCTTTCGCAGACGCGAATCTCCCGATATTTTCGCAAAAGAAAAAATTGTGTCGACGCAAAAATGGAGCGCTAGCAACAAAGGTCAGCATGTCGAGCTCGGCATCGCGGAGAGCAACCTTTTCCTGATGCTCGCCGCCGCCGGTCTCTCGGGAGACCTGTTCGGCGAGCGGCTGTTTCCCATCGGAACGCTCTACGATCCGTTCATCGCCCGAGGCCTCGATGCGCTCAACTATGCCTGCTACCAGGATTCGCGCTTCCTCCTCGTTGCGACCCCGAGCGGGATCACCTTAGGGCCCGAAGGCGGAGCCCATCAGTCGATCAACCCGCCCCTCATCGCTCTCGGCCAGCCTGGCCTTCGCCACTACGAGCCCGCTTATGCCGACGAGCTCGCGGCGATGATGGAAGAGGCCTTCCGCCTCATCGACGATCCCGCGGGCGAAAGCAGCTATCTTCGCCTCTCGACGAGGAACATCCCGCAGATCGAGCGAACGGATGAGAATTGGCGCAAGAGCGCCCTTCTTGGAGGCTATTGGCTGCGCGAACCGAAAGAGAATGCGGAAGGCGCGATCGTCGCGATGGGCGCCGTCATGCCCGAGGCGCTGGCGGCCTTCGAGGAGCTCAGCGAAGATGTCCAGGGCCTGGGTCTTCTCGCGATCACCTCGCCCGATCTCCTTCACCGCGGCTGGACCAAGGCCCAGGCCGAAAGGTGGCATGGGAACCGCAAAGCAAGCCACGTCGAGCAGCTGCTCGGAAAGCTCCCGCGGAGCGCGGGCCTCGTGACGATCGCCGATGCGGCGCCCGCGTCCCTGTCCTGGCTCGGCGGGGTGCTCGGGCAGCGCGTCGCGCCGCTTGGAGTCGAGAAGTTCGGCCAGACCGGGAACCTTGGAGATCTCTATGCCGCGTATCGGCTCGACGGCGAGGCAATTACCGAGGCCGTTGCCGAGCTGCTGCTCCCTATCTAGGAAGCGATCATGGCCGGGCGTTATTTCGACGAGTGGCAGGTCGGCGACAGAGTCGCCCACGCGATCACGCGCACGGTCACCGAGACCGACAATATCCTCATAACCACGCTCACCCACAATCCGCAGCCGCTGCACCTCGATTACGAGGCCGCCGCCAAGACCGAGTTTGGACGACCGCTCGTCAACAGCTGCTTCACCTTCAGCTTGCTCGTGGGAGTTAGCGTTCACGACACGACGCTCGGGACGCTTGTCGCCAATCTCGCCTACGACAAGGTCGTCTTCCCGAAGCCGGTCTTCACCGGCGACACGCTTCACTGCGAAAGCGAATGCACGGGCCTTCGCGAAAGCAAGTCCCGCCCGAATGCCGGGATCGTCACCTGGGCCCTTCGCGCATTCAATCAGAGGGACGAGCTCGTATGCGAATGCACGCGCACCGCGCTCATCCTCAAGAAGCCCGCTTGATGCAGCCTAGAAGCTGGCTGTTCGTCCCTGCCGACAGCGAGCGAAAAATCGCAAAGGCGCTCGAAAGCGACGCCGATGCATTGATCTTCGATCTCGAGGACAGCGT
>DATATH010000022.1:0-12518 GCA_036268895.1 Sphingomicrobium sp.
CCGCCAAAACCGAGTTTGGAAGACCGCTTGTCAACAGCTGCTTCACCTTCAGCTTGCTCGTCGGCGTTAGTGTTCACGACACGACGCTCGGGACGCTCGTTGCCAATCTGGCCTATGACAAGGTCGTCTTTCCGAAGCCGGTCTTCACCGGCGACACGCTTCGTTGCGAAAGCGAATGCACGGACCTTCGCGAAAGCAAGTCCCGCCCGAATGCCGGGATCGTCACCTGGGCCCTTCGCTCATTCAATCAGAGGGACGAACTCGTGTGCGAATGCACGCGCACCGCGCTCATCCTCAAGAAGCCCGCCTGATGCAGCCTAGAAGCTGGCTGTTCGTCCCTGCCGACAGCGAGCGAAAAATCGCAAAGGCGCTCGAAAGCGACGCCGATGCATTGATCTTCGATCTCGAGGACAGCGTCGCTCCCGCGAACAAGGCCAAGGCCCGGGAGATGCTGAAGACGCTTCCGAAGGGTTCCAGCGGACCGCAACTCTGGGTCCGGGTCAATCCGATCGGAAGCGAGTTCCACAAGGATGACCTTCGAATAATCCGGGTCGCCGAGATTCACGGGATCGTTCTTCCAAAATCGGAGAGTGGGGCCGATGTGATCCAGCTTGCCCACAGGACCGGGAATATCCCCGTCCATGCCATCGTCACCGAAACTGCAGCGAGCCTGTTCGGACTTCTTTCCTATCGCGATCCCAAGTCGCCGCTCGCCGCAATGAGCTGGGGCGCCGAAGACCTCTCCGCCGCGCTCGGCGCCTCGTCAAAATATGATTCCGACGGGAGCTTGAGCTTCACTTACAGGCTCGCCAGGTCCCTGTGCCTCGCCGGCGCAGTCGCTGCCGGCGTTCAGCCCGTCGACGGAGTGTTCGCCGATTTCAAAGATGAAGTTGGCCTCCGGGCCGAGACCGAAGCGGCTCGACGCGAGGGTTTCACCGGCAAGCTCGCGATCCACCCGGCACAGGTCGGAATTATCAACTCCGCCTTCACGCCGTCTGAGGAAGAGATGCAACGCGCGGAGGAAATCGTCGCCGCATTCGAAGCACATCCGGACGCAGGAGTGCTCTCGGTGGGCGGCAAGATGGTCGACCGACCGCATCTCGTGCAGGCCCGCCGCGTTCTGGAAAGAGCCACCAGGGAGTAATCGATGGCCGAGCCGATCCACCCGGTTCCTGACGATTTCAATGCGCGCATCGGCCCGGTCGAGCTCGGCGAGCTCAACGACCTCGCCAATGCCGAACCCGACCGCTTCTGGCTCGATCAGGCCCGCCGGCTCACCTGGAACAAATTCCCGGAAAAAGCGGGCAACTGGTCGTTCGACGAACAGGATTTCCACATCAGCTGGTACTCGGACGGCGAGCTCAACCTCTCCGTCAACTGCCTCGACCGGCACCTCGCGGAACATGGCGACAGGATTGCACTGATCTTCGAAGCCGACGAGCCCGGGCATGGCCACAGGCTGACCTACCGCGAGCTCTACGAAGAGACCTGCCGCTTCGCGAACCTCCTCAAGTCCCGCGGGGTCGGGCGCGGCGAGCGGGTGATGATCTATATGCCGATGATCCCCGAGGCGGCCGCCGCGATGCTCGCCTGCGCGCGCATCGGGGCGATCCATTCGGTCGTATTCGGCGGCTTCTCACCGGAGAGCCTCGCCGGCCGGATCGTCGATTGCGATGCCTGCGCGATCATCACCGCCGACGAGGGTGTCCGCGGCGGGAAGAAGATTCCGTTGAAGCGAAACGTTGACGAAGCGCTTGGCACCCGCGACGTTCCAACCGTGATCGTCGTCACCCGTACCGGTGCCGACGTCCCGATGAAGGACGGGCGTGACATCCGTTATTCCGATCACCGCGACCAGCTCTCGACGACCTGCAACCCCGAGATCATGAAGGCGGAAGACCCTCTCTTCATTCTCTACACGTCGGGCTCGACCGGAAAGCCCAAGGGCGTTGTCCATACGACGGGCGGCTATTCCGTCTGGGCGGCAACCACCTTCGACTGGATCTTCGACTATCGAAGCGACGACATCTTCTGGTGCACCGCCGATATCGGCTGGATCACAGGCCACAGCTATGTCGTCTATGGGCCGCTCGCGATGCGCGCGACGAGCGTCATGTTCGACGGCGTTCCCAATTATCCCGACTTCAGCCGCTTCTGGGAGACGGTCGACCGCTTGGGAGTGACCATCTTCTACACCGCTCCAACCGCCATCCGGGCGCTGATGCGCGAGGGTGACGAGCCGGTGAAGCGCTACCGCAGGCGCTCGCTTCGGCTGCTCGGTACCGTCGGCGAACCGATCAATCCCGAAGCCTGGGAATGGTACTGGCGCGTCGTTGGCGATTGCCGCTGCCCGGTCGTCGACACCTGGTGGCAGACCGAGACGGGCGGGATCATGATCTCTCCCTTCCCCGGCGCCACCGAAATGAAGCCGGGCTCGGCAACGAGACCGCTTCCCGGCATCAAGGCTCTCCTCTTCGATGCCAGCCACCAGCTGCTCGAGGGACAAGCGAGCGGAAACCTCTGCCTCGCCTCGTCGTGGCCCGGCCAGATGCGCACCGTCTGGAACGACCACGGCCGGTTCTTCGAGACCTATTTCAATACCTACCGGGGCCTTTATTTCACGGGCGACGGCTGCCGCCGCGACGAGGACGATTATTACTGGATTACCGGACGCGTCGATGACGTGATCAATGTTTCGGGCCACCGCATCGGCACCGCAGAAGTCGAAAGCTCGCTTGTTTCCCATCCCGACGTCGCCGAAGCCGCGGTCGTCGGCTTCCCGCACGACATCAAAGGCCAGGCGATCTATGCCTTCGTGACCCTCAATGCAGGCGAGGAAGGGAGCGACGAGCTGCGACGGGAGCTGATCCAGGAAGTCAGACACGACATCGGCGCCTTCTCGGCGCCTGAGAAGATCCATTTCACCCCTGCGCTTCCAAAGACGCGCTCGGGCAAGATCATGCGCCGGATCTTGAGGAAGATCGCAGAAGGGGCGACCGAAGGCTTTGGAGACATCTCGACGCTCGCCGACCCGACGATCGTGGACGCGCTAATGGACGGCCGCCAATGAGGACCGCAGAATTGATCCTCCTCATCGCCCTTGCGGGCCCGGCTTCCGGAAGCTCGGACGGAAAGCTCGACATGATCGGCTTCTTCACCGGCAGGACGCACGGTGACAATGTCATCAGGATCGCCTTCCATCACCCCCACAAGCTTGTCATCGACAGCGTCGGGGGACGCAACAAGGAGGGTGAGTTCGTCCTGATCGACAACGTGCAGGAGGAGGGAAAGCCGGCCAGCAAGCGGACCTGGTTGATGCACCCCGTTTCACCCGATCACTTCACCGGCAGCCTCAGCGACGCGAGCGGTCCCGTCGACATCATCGTCAGCGGCGACAGCGCGACGATCCGCTACGTCATGAAGGACGGGGGTTTGAAGATCGAGCAGCGGCTCCAGATGCGGCCCGACGGAACGCTCGCCAACCATGTCATTGCACGGAAGTTCGGGATGAAGTTCGCGCAGGCCGACGGAACGATCCGCAAGCTGGACTGAGCCGCGCGCGCTGCTACCCTCGTGCCGAGGGGGACTTGAGAATGGCGACCATTGCGGAGCCGCACGATGGCAGGCGCTGGTCGATGGCGCGAGTCGTCATCGCCTCGTCGGCCGGAACCACCTTCGAATGGTATGATTTCTTCATCTTCGGAAGCCTCGCTCCCGTCATCTCGAGGGTCTTCTTCGCCAATCTCGAACCAACCCCGGCGCTGATCGCCGCGCTCGCGCTCTTCGCTGCGGGCTTCGCCTTTCGCCCGCTCGGAGCGCTCATCTTCGGGGTCGTCGGCGACCGGCTCGGCCGCAAGGGCGCGTTCCTGATTACCGTCAGCCTGATGGGTCTTTCGACCTTTTTAATCGGTTTCCTGCCCACCTACGCGCAGGTGGGCCCGCTCGGGCCCGCCCTCCTTATTGCGTTGAGGATCCTTCAGGGCATTGCGCTTGGCGGTGAATATGGCGGCGCCGCGATCTACGTCGCCGAACACGCGCCGAACGACAAGCGCGGCGCTTCTACCGGCTGGATCCAGTCATCGGCATCGTTCGGGCTGCTCGCAGCCCTCCTGGTGATCGTCGTCACGCGCAACGAGATCGGCGAGGACGCCTTTGCAGTCTGGGGCTGGCGCATACCGTTCCTCGTCTCGGCCGTGCTTCTCGTCATCTCGGTCTGGATGCGCGCCAAGCTCGCCGAGAGCCCGCATTTCGCAAAGCTCCAGGAAGAAGACAATGTTTCCCAAACGCCGCTTCGCGAAGCGTTCGGAAAATGGCGCAACCTGAGGCGCGTGCTCATCGCCTTTTTCGGCATCATGTGCGCGCAGGGGGCTGTCTGGTACTTCACGTTTTTCTACCTTCAGGTGTTCCTCGAGAGGTCTCTGGGAGTGCCCGCGGCAACCAAGGACCTGCTCTTCATTGTAATGACGGTTGTCAGTGCGCCTCTCTATGTCTTCTTCGGCTGGCTCAGCGACCGTCTCGGGCGCAAGTTCGTAATGGTTGGGGGAATGGCGCTCGCGCTGGCGCTCTATTTCCCGGCTTCGCACTGGATGGCGCTTGCCGCGAACCCCGCGCTCGTCGAAGCCCAACAGGATACACCGGTGATCGTCGAGACCGATCCGAGGACGTGCTCAGTGCAGTTCGATCCGGTGGGCACGGCGAAATTCAACAGTGCCTGCGACATTGCGAAAAGCACGCTCGTCACGAAAGGGATCTCGTTCACGACGCGCAGGTCAACGAATGGCCGGACGCGCGTGGTGATCGGAACCGAAGCCGTTCCAGTTCCAGGCGGTGAAGCCCTTGGCGCGGCGGACCTCAAGACGCTGAAGTCGAAGGCCGCCGATGCGATTGGCTCGGAGCTGTCGGAGGCGGGCTATCCCAAGAGCGCGGACCCCGGGCATTCGAACATGACCCTTTTGATCGTGATCCTGCTCGCCTTCGTCGTCGCCTCGACTGCACTATACGGCCCGCAGGCCGCGGCGCTCGTCGAGATGTTCCCGACGCGAATCCGCTACACGGCCATGTCGTTTCCCTATCATGTCGGAACGGGCTGGGTCGGCGGCTTCCTGCCGGTCACCAGCTTTGCGATCGTTGCGATCACCGGCAACATCTATGCCGGGCTATGGTACTCGGTGATCTTCACCGGGATCTCACTGGTCGTGTCGCTCTTGTTCCTCAAGGAAACCGCCGGGAGGCGGCTCGAGGAGGTTTAGCGGCTCACGGGCACCAATGGATGTCGATCGGCTGTTCGGCCTCCGAGAGCACTCGGCCGATCGGAAGCTTCGAGCTGTGCCCATCGGCGATCGCCAGCTCGAGCAACTCGCGCTTCTCAGCGCCCGTAATAGTGATCATCAACGTTCGCGCCGAGAGGATCGCGGCTCGGGTAAGGGTCACGCGCGCGACCTCGGCCTCGGCGGGGAGTGGATCAGGAAGGACGCCGATCGCCCGCCGCGCTTTTGGAGCATCGAGTGCGGCCCAAAGGTCGGGCCCGGGAAAAATCGAGGCGGTATGCCCATCCAAGCCCATTCCAAGCCAGACGAGATCGGGCGGCCAGGAAAGGTCCTTGAGCCGCGCGTCTGCGGCATTGCCCGCAAGCCTGTAATCGTCGGCGGATTCGCTCGTCAGCGGAACGACGCGCGTCCCGAGCGGTAGAAACGAACGCGCAATCTCGCGCACGTTGGAAAGCTGGCTGTCGACCGGAACGAGCCGGTCGTCGGTCGGAATGATGGTCACCTTCTTCCACGGCAGCTGCTGCTTCGCGAGCTTGCGGTAGACAGCGGGCCCCGTCTTTCCGCCGGGAATTGCAAGGAGCGATGCATCCCGCGCATCGACTGCACTCTGGATAATGAACCCGACATCGCCCGAGACCGCGTCCGCGAGCTCATCGAGGGAATCATATTCCCACCATTCCGCTTCGATCATGTGATTCCCTTGCAAGAGCCCTATCGCGGCGCTCGTTGCGCGTATCCGAACCATCCTGCAACTGCCTGTCCTGCGCGGTTGAGCGCCGGCCGGAAACGGAGCCGTTCGTGCGCCAGGTTGCAGATTTGCGAATCGATCGACTGAATTCCGCTGGTGTGGTCCACCGCGCATTCGCTGACATAGCCGCGCGGGTCGACCCGCAGCCGAAGGAACACCGTCGCTCCGCTCGGCCATTGCTCGAGCATGTCGCGCGGAAAATCCCGGCCATTGAGAACCGGAGTTGAAAGATGGGGCGGCTCGGCGACCCCATTGTCTCCCCCGCCGCCCGAACCGGTTCCGCCAGCGCCGTTACCGGTCCCGTTACCCGCGCCGCCCGCGCCCGTTCCGGGCCCGGGACCCGCGGCTGCACCCTGCGTCGGCATCACTCCCTGGCGCGGAGTATCGCTCGCTGCAATCTGAGGAACGGGGGGAACCACGATCCTGGGGTTGGGCGCTTCGACCGGCGTCGCCTCGCTCCTGATGTTCGGCGGCGCCGAGCCGCCCTCTTTTTCCTTTTTGGGCTGCGGGCTTTGCTGCGGTGGCGGAGGCGGCGGCGGAGGGGTTTTGAGATTGAACACTCGAAGGACGCTCTCAGGGCCCGCCAATTCGCCTTTTCCGTTGAGGTTCAGGAGGAGGAACAGAAGCGCGAGATGGATCGCGACCACCGCCGCGACGGCCCCGCCGCGATCCCGATTGCTGATGTCCGTTCGGTAGGCCACGCCTTGACAACGCCGGTAGCATGGCGCGCGTTGCGCGCAAGAAAGAGCGCCGGGCGGAGGGAACTCGCCCGACGCTAGTTCGGATTACTGTTAGTATCAGCGGCTCGAACTGCTCTTGCGGCCACCGCCGTGGCTCGCCTTTCCGCCCTTGCTCGCAATTTCGCGCTGCTTCGCGGGATCCATGGCGGCAAATCCACGCTTCGATCCTCCGCTCCTGGTCGTTGCCATCTTTGTTCTCCCGAATTGCCGATTGGCGGCTTTGTAACGCCAACAGTTCGAGCAGGTTCATAATGCTGATGGAAGTTAGGAACGGTTGATTTCCAAGCGAAACCGGGGAAAATCGCGAGGTTTTTGAACCTGGGTTTAGGGTCAGGATTTTACGCGCGACCCGAACGAGCTTGCGAAGCTCATTGCTGACGATGCGACCGGTGAAAAGGGATTGGGGGACAAGAAGCCCCCTTAAGCGACAAGGCCAGGAAGAAGCGGAGCGGACGACGCCGCGGCTCGTGACCGGACAAGTGTGTAGGGGTTATCCGCCGGGCCCGGCATTTTGTGCTTATCGGCGATTTCCCTTAGCGCCGGTGAGCCGGTGTAGTACCGGCCGCGCTTCTCGCCGTGCGGTACCAACAACTGAAGATCGACCATTTTCCTAAGGTCGCGGCTAGCTACGACGTCGGAGATTTCGTTCTCTTTACGGTAGTGCCCTGCCCTGAGCCTTAGACCGAATGCTGCATCGACGAGCAAGACATCGGCCCGGTCCGGCAGCTTCGCCGCGCGAGCAACGCGCGATACTTCTTCGTAGACTGTGGAGAGCCAATTGTTGCGCTTCACCAGCATATGGGCCTGTTGGAAATGCGCGGTGAGACAGAATTGTATCCATGGGTGAGGATCGTTCTTCGGATGCCACGCGCCCTGACCAACGTCCGACAGAATTTGGTAATAGGCGGGCGTATTCCGACCAAGCCATTCCTCAATTGACGAAAAAACCGGACTGACCGTTCCCTCGCAGGAAAGCACGAGCGTTTGAAGCGCTCGCGCCATGCGCCCATTTCCGTCTTTGAAGGGATGGATCATTGTAAAGTTTAGATGGGCCATCGCTGCCTTAATCAGCACGTGGCAATCGGAACCCGAGTTGAGATAACTGACCAATTCGTCGATTAGCCTCGGCACGGTGCCAGCATCCGGGCCTTCGTAAACGCGTTCCTCGGTGGCCTCATTGATCACGTAGATATCGCCCGGCCTCCAACGCCCGGGCATCTTTTCGAGGCTGTGTTGCATCATCATGAAATGAAGGCTGCGCAACAGCTGTGCGTGAAACTCGAAATGCTGATCCTCGGCCAGCTGGAGAATGTAGGTCATTGCGTTCCGGTATCCGACGATTTCGCGCCACGTTTCCTCCGTGGCGTCCATAGGCTCTTCGTCCTCAATGGCCGCCACAACGTCATCCATCGTGGCGTGATATCCTTCAATGCTGTTCGAGCCCTGAATGGCACGAGCCATTGAATTGCGGCGCAAGAGGCCGCTCCAGCGACTGGGTGTGTTAGCGATGTGATACCTAATCCGCTGACGCTGCTCCTCAATGAGGGCAATGACGGCGTCATCCTCAGGAGTGAGCTTAGGGGGCATGTAGATCGTCATTAGATAATTTCCTTCCGTCTTCTGTATAATTAATAATTGACTTTCAGACAGATATCAAATTATATAATGCGTTGCACAAGCTGCTATCCGAGATTCGTGCCCGCATCTTCCATCTGGTCTGCAAGGCACGAGCATTCGGGCGATCACCCGACTGACAGGTGCGAGTTACGTGCGATCTGCGGTCGCGGTTTCCGCAATCGCGTCCAGCTGGCGTCTGACGGGCTAGTCACTTATCTGACTGCGGTCGAAAAGACGTTCGGCGCGGACGCCGACACGCGCTCGAAATGAGGTGCGGCAAGGCAGCGAAGGCTATAAGCCCCCGCACCCCGACAAAGGAGCGGCGCCATGCAAGCAAGGGTGAAGTTGCTGTTGATCTCCCTGATGCTGCTGGCTGGATGCCATTCCCATCAGGCATCGTCCAACGCGCGCAAGGATGTCGATGCCATCAAGGCCAGATACTCAGCGTGGAAGCATGCGTTCGAAGCTCGAGACCTTAATGGCATCATGGCGATCTATTCGCCGGACGTCCTCGCCTATGACGCCGTTCCGCCGCTGCAGTTCAGCGGGGCCGACGCTTATCGGAAGGACTACGAGACCTTCCTTGGGCAGTTCAAGGGACGCGTCCGAGTCACAATCCCCCATGTCCACGTCGAACAATCCGGACCCGTCGCCTACGCTTTCGGCCTGGAGCGCCTGCGCGGGACGATGACCAACGGAACGGACGTCGACATGTGGCTTCGCTTCACCGACGGCTGGAAGCGGCAGAACGGTCAATGGCTGATCGAGCACGAGCACGTGTCCGTGCCGGTCGACATGGCTTCGGGAAAAGCGCGGCTCGACCTCACTCCCTAACGAAGCCGCAGTCCGATCCACAATGTTCGCGGCGTTGCGCGCTCGATCGAGCCGTCGCCGTTGATCCCCGCCATCACCAGCGCATTGGTGACATTCTCCCCGCGCACGACCAACTCGAGCCGCCGATTGAGCGGCCATGACAGGAAGGCATCGAGAGTGGTTGCGCCTTTGAGCACGTCCATGTTGAGATCATCGTCGAACTGCGCCCCGATCCGGCGAAGGACCAGCTGCGCCCCCTTCCCGTCCTCCTGCCAGCCGGCGGCAAGCGTACCCGCGAATTTTGGAGTTTGCGCCGGGCGCAGGCCATCAAGGAAGCTTGCTGCCCCGCTTCCCTCGGCCCGTGCGTGGGCCAGGCTTGCACTTGCTCGGACCAGCCACGGACCATGTGTCCAGTCGGCCGATGCCTCTAACCCGCGAACGCGCACCGCATCGATATTCTCGCGCTCGAAATAGGTCCCGCCGGCGGCAACGAAGCCCACCCCGGGGAAGATTCCGGGTCCATGTCCGAGGGTGACGTTGGCGATCGCATCCTTGAGAGAGTTGACGAAGGCGGTGAGCGACAGGTGCAGGGGCCCATGCTCAAATTCGAGGCCCGCCTCGGCGCCGACCAGCCGTTCAGGATCAAGGTCGGGGTTCGCTGCCGTCGCGTCCGACCCGGCTCGGAACGGACGGAACAGCTCGTTGAGCGTCGGCATCCGCCAGCCAAGATAGGCCGCCGAGCGGAGCCTCACGCCGCCGCCTAGCGACATGCTGAGGCCGCTCCGAGCGGTCGGAAGCCACCCCCCGCGCGAGGGATCATGCTGGTTCGTGAGGATGTCATTGGTTGCGATGACCTGCTCGAAGAGGTGACCGTTGCCGATGTTCCAGCGGTCGATCCGAACACCCCCCGTCAGGATTGCGCGGCCAAGATCGGCTGTCGCCTCGGCAAAAGCCCCCGCCGTCCAACTGTCGCCGCCGGCAGCTCGCCGGCGCGTGGGATCACCAGCGACGTAGGAATAGAATTCGCGCGATTCCCCGCTCGTTCTCCTTGTGTCGGCTCCAAGCCGAAGCTCGATCGCCTGCGGCATTGGCGGGCGAATCTCGATGCTTGCGCCAACGCCGGTCGAAGGCACGGAATATTGAAGCGAAACCCGGCTCGCCTCGGTCCGCCCCGGGCTTACGCTCGCAAAGCTGCTCATAAGGTTGCGCTTCTGCCAATAGCCAAGAGCGCTCCATTGCCAGGGTCCGCGCCCGACCAGCCGGAGAGCGGCATCCGCGCCGTTGGTGCGGTTCACGCTGAAATCGGTGCCGCGCGTGCGCCAGTCGTGGAACCCATCGAGGCTCGCCTGGAGTTCGGCTGCCCCTCCGATGACACCAATCCAGCGCGCTCGGCCGCTCCAGTCGTGCGTTGGAGCAGGCATGTCGGCAGGCCCCCGGGTCTTCTTGGTGATCGGCACAAATCCATCGCTCCGCTCGCCGCGTCCGGAAAGGCTGAGAACGCCGCCGCCAATATCGAGACCGGCGCGTCCGCTCGCCTCGAGCGAGCCGCGGCTCCCGCCATCGATCTCGCCCGAGGCGCCCGAATCCGAACGGCTCGTCATCTCGATCGTGCCGGCGAGCGCGCCCGGTCCGTTGGCGACGCTCCCGCCGCCCCTTACCACCCGGATCTGCGCGAGATTGAGAGGATCGTAGGCGGTCCAATTGACCCAGCCGCCAAAGGGGTCCGACTGCGGAACGCCGTCAAGAACGAGTAGCGCGCGGCTCGAGGCGTTGCCGCCGAGCGCTCGCAAGGTGATGCCCTGGCTGGTCGGATGGCCACTGCGCGGATCGGAGCGGCGGAACAGCTCGAGACCGGACACGTCTTTCAGGAGCTGGTCGAGCTCGTGGCTCGGCGATTGCTCGATGTCGCGCCGGGTGATGCGCTCAACATCGTAGACCCGCTCGGATTTGGCTTCGGGCAGTGCCTTGCCGGTGACCACGATCGTCGGCTCGGGCGGTGTCGGCGGAAGTACCGCGGCCACCGCCTACAGCGTGGCTTCGAGCGTAGCGGCAATCGTCAGGAGCGAGGTCACTGCGACGCCGAGAAGCGCCCACAACGCCCACCGAGACCACGACAGCCTGATCTCATCCCGTTTCGCCATCGTTCCGATCAATGCGCGACGGGGCCAAGTGCTCCAATCAAAATCACGGCTTTTCGGCTTGCCAAAAGCGCGGGTGAATAAACGAGGTTAAATTTCTATTGCTGCGCCGACGGTAACTTGCTCTAAATTCAGGGACGGGAACCCGTTTCGACTCGGGATTTCTCTGACGGGGAGGGGGCGCCCCGGGTGAAGATCGGTTGTGGACCACGGCAGGCAATTGCGCGTGCTCGGCGCAGCGAACTCGCGCATCTGCTCACAAGCGCGCTCCTGGTTTCTCTCCCCGCTCCTGCTATCTCGCAGGCCGCACCGCCGCCGACGCCGCTTCCTCCGACACGCGAGGAGGTGACCCGGCCCGCACCTCCCGCGGTCGCCCCGGGCCCTCCCAAGCTCGAGGTCGAAGGCGGGATCGAGCGCGCCCCATGCGCGCTTGCGGGCCCGGAATATCAGTCGATCCATTTCGTTCTTCGGGGGGCCGAGTTCGACGGACTCCAGGGCATGACGGCCGAGCAGCTGGCGGGCGCCTATCAGCCCTACGTCGGCCGCGACGTCCCGATCTCGGTGGTGTGCGAAATCCGGGATCGCGCCGGAACGATCCTTCGCGATGCTGGCTATGTCGCCGCGGTCCAGGTGCCCGAGCAGAGAATCGCGAACGGCACCGTCCATTTCCAGGTGCTGATGGCGCACCTGACGCAGGTTCGAGTACGGGGCGATGCGACGGGCGCCGAGCGGATCATTGCCGGGTATCTGAACCAGCTGACCAAGAGCCAAGTCTTCAACCGCTTCGAGGCTGAGCGCTACCTCCTGCTCGCAAGCGATCTGCCGGGTTACACGGTCCGCCTGACCTTGCGACCAGCCGGGACCGCTCCGGGCGATGTCATAGGCGATGTAACGGTCCAGCGAACCCCCGCCTACGCCGACTTCAACGTTCAGAATGAGGGAAGCCATCAGCTCGGGCCATGGGGCGGCCTCCTGCGCGCCGAACTGTTCGGCCTTACCGGCCTTGGCGACCGCACGACGTTTTCGGTTTTCAGCACTGCCGATTTCCACGAGCAGCAGACCATCCAGATCGGCCATGAGTTCCGGGTGGGGCCCGAGGGCCTCAGCGTCTCGGACAATTTCACTTATGCCTGGGCGAGGCCCTCGATCCCGAACGCCTCCGTCCTTGCCCGGACGCTCCTCAACACGTTTGAGA
>DATATH010000023.1:0-10049 GCA_036268895.1 Sphingomicrobium sp.
AAGAGCTATTGGCTGTCCTCAAACGACGCGCCCTGGAGCACAAGCTGACGCCGACGATCGGGCGCAGCCACGGGATTCACGCGGAGCCGACCACGTTCGGGATCAAGCTCGCCCAGGCTCATGCCGAGTTCGCCCGAAACCGCGACCGCCTCATCACTGCGCGGGACGGTATTGCCACCTGCGCCATCTCGGGCGCGGTCGGCACCTTCGCCAATATCGATCCGCGCGTCGAGGAACATGTTGCGTCCGAACTGGGCCTCACGCCGGAGCCGGTGTCGACCCAGGTAATTCCGCGCGACCGGCACGCAATGTTCTTTGCAACCGTCGGAGTGATTGCCTCTTCGATCGAGCGGATCGCGACCGAGATCCGCCACCTTCAGCGGACCGAAGTCCTGGAAGTCGAGGAATATTTCTCGCCCGGTCAAAAGGGCAGTTCGGCAATGCCGCACAAGCGCAACCCCGTGCTTACCGAGAATCTGACGGGACTGGCGCGCATGGTTCGCGGCTACGTGACCCCTGCGCTCGAGGATGTCGCCCTTTGGCACGAACGCGACATCTCGCACTCGTCGGTCGAGCGTTTCATCGGACCCGATGCCACGATCACGCTCGATTTCGCGCTCGGGCGGCTGACCGGCGTCGTCGACAAGCTCGTCATATATCCAGAACGAATGCGGGCAAATCTCGACCGCATGGGGGGACTCGTTCATTCGCAGCGCGTGCTTCTTGCTCTGACCAAGGCGGGAGTGAGCCGCGAGGAGGCCTATGCGCTTGTCCAGCGCATTGCGATGAAGGTGTGGGAATCGGACGGGCAGCTCTCGCTTTTGGAATTGCTCAAGGGCGACCCCGAGGTCTCAAAGCGCCTGTCGTCCGACGAGCTCGAAGCCCTCTTTGATCTTGGCTACCATTTGAAGCGGGTCGATACGATATTCGAGAGGGTGTTCGGCCGCTGATCCGACCCAGAATATTGCAAAGGGCTGCGAGTTCGCGCCGGGGGCGCGCAAGCTTGTTCATGGCTTCAAAAACGGATCCGAACGTGTCCGATCCCTGCGACAGGCGCCAAGAGCCAGCAATTTTGAGGTCACTTCGGGCCATTTCGTCGCTATGTTGAGGGCGGCAAAGGGCGCTCCGAAAATGGAAACGGCTGAGGAAACGCAGGCGAGGAATGCGACGTCGTCGCGGGCGAACGCTGGGTCCTGCATCCAGCCTGCAGGATATCTTCTCGAGCTGTCGCTCGACTGGATCATCCTGCGCGCCTCAATGAACATCCATCACCTGCTTGGACAGTCCCACGTCACGCTTGTCGACGAACCGCTCGGCAAGTTCGTCCACAACCAGGCGCTTCACGATCTCAGAAACCTCTTCTCGAGGCTCAGCGGTACGACTGGAATCGGTCGCGCTTATGGCGTTCGGCTGACCGACGATCCCGATCTGGTGGACGTTGCATTCCAGTTGAGTGGTGGCCGGGTGATCCTGGAGGCCGTGCCATCGACGGGTGTTTTCGGCGAATCCTTTGGCAGCGTGGGCGGTCTCATCTTGGGTCTCGCAGCGGCCCATGGGCAGGCGTTGCTCGACAATGCGGCGCGGCGGATGCGTGCTCTCACCGGCTATGATCGCGTGACCCTGATCTGCGGCGGCGAGCGCGCGGAAAGCAGCCGCGGCGCCTTTACTGCTCCTGCACGAGAAGAGGATGACGTTCCTGCGATTGTCGTCGATGTCGAAGCCGAGCCGGTTCCCCTCTTCCCGCAGCAGCTCGAGGAAAGCTCCGCGGCCGCCGCGCTCATGCGCGCGTGCGAGGGAGGGACTCGGGCAAGTCTCGGCCAGCAGGGTGTTCGAGCCTGCCTCAGAATTCCCTTCAAGGGCGATGGCGCCGGGGGCGAGTTTCGTTGCGACAGCCGCACCCAGCGCGCTCCAAACTTCGAGCTGCACGCGGCGGCCGAGCTGTTTGCACAGCTGTTCGCGATGCGCTTGGAGATCGACCGGCTCCGCAGCTCCTGACTTTCCGGCACGAACCAGAGTTTTTTTCAAGAGAGCTTGCCAGTTTAGTAAGTGGACGCTAACGGTAAGTAGTGGCTAACCCTGATCGCGTCTTTTCAGCACTTTACGACCCGACTCGCCGAGCTGTGCTGGAGCGACTGCGTGACGGACCGCGTCCCGTCGGCGAGATCGCCAAGGGACTTCCCGTCACCCGGCCTGCCGTGTCCCAGCATCTCAAGGTGCTGAAAGAAGCAGGGCTCGTGGCCGACCGAAGCGAAGGCACGAGGCGCATCTACCACATTGATCCAAAGGGGCTCGGAGCGATGCGCGCCTGGCTGGATCAATTTTGGGATTCGGCACTCACGGCCTTTGCCGCGGACGTCGAACGCAGCGCAAAAAGGGAGGACAAATGAATACGCAGATCCGTCCTTCACCAGTGCGCAAGAGCATCTTCGTGAATGCCTCGCCAGATCACGCTTTTGACGTTTTCACGAGCGGCATCGGCCGCTGGTGGCCCAAGTCCCACAAGATCGGCCCAGCAGACCTCGACCGGCCGGTGATCGAACCGCAGACCGGAGGTCGCTGGTACGAACTGGACGTCGACGGATCGCAATGCGAGATCGGCAGGGTTGCAGTCTGGGAGCCACCGGAGCGCCTCGTCCTCATCTGGCAACTCACTCCCGAATTTGCCTACGATCCCGAGCTTGTCACCGAGGTCGAAGTGACGTTCACGCCTGAAGGCACCGGCACTCGCGTCGATCTCGAGCACCGCGATCTCGAGCGGATGGGCGCCAAGGCGGACGCAATGCGCGAGACCGTCAGCGGTCCCGGCGGCTGGCCCGGCCTTCTGCAGCTCTTCGCCGCCACTGTAGAAAAATAGCGATTGGAGACAGGAATTATGACTGGAATCACGGTCCACGGAATTCCCGGAAGTCCGTTCCTGCGCACGGTCGAAATCACATTGAAGGAGAAGGACGCGCCCTATCGTCTCAGTACGATGTCGCCTGCCCTGATGAGGACTCCGGAACATCTCAGCCTCCATCCGTTCGGTCGAATCCCGATCTTCGAGCAAGGCGATTTCAGGCTTTATGAAACGCAGGCGATCATCCGCTATCTGGACGACATCTTTCCGCATCCGCCGCTGACTCCCGAAGATCCCCGCCAGCGCGCTCGGATGAATCAGGTGATCGGAATCATCGAATGGTACTTCTTCCCCAAGGCTGCAGCGCCGATCGCCTTCAACCGGATCATCGGTCCGCGCCTACTCGGTCTCCCGGCCGACGAAGCCGCGATCGCCGCCGCCATGCCGATAGCGAAGACATGCTTTGCCGAGCTCGACCGCCTGCTCGCAGACAAGCCATGTTTCGCAGGAGATGCAGTCAGTCTTGCGGACATCATGCTCGCCGCGCAGCTCGATCTCTTCGAAGACTGCAAGGAGGGGCGCGAGCTCATCTCGAGAACGGTTGCGTTGCCCGCCTGGCTCGGCCGAATGCGCGAACGATCCAGTTTCCTTGCCACCCAGCCTCCGGCGGTGCTGAGGGAAGCGGCCTAGTTAGGTTTAGGCGAAATAGGCACGGATCCTCGTGAAGAAGCTCTTCACCGCCGGACATTCGTCGCCAGTTTCGGTTCCGCGGAATTCCTCGAGCAGCTTCTTTTGCCTGGCGGAGATCCGTGTCGGCGTTTCGACGAGGATTCGCGCCATGAGATCTCCGCGCCCGCGGCCGTTGAGAACGCTCATCCCCGATCCGCGGTGCCGCAATTGCTCTCCCGACTGGATTCCGCTGGGGATCTTAAGGTCAACTGGCTTGCCATCGATTCCAGGCAGGCTGATCGAGCCGCCGAGCGCCGCCATCGTGAAGCTGATCGGGCATTCCGCGACGAGGGTCGTCCCTTCCCGCGCGTAAATGGGATGACGTTTCATGTGCACGAAAAGGTAGAGGTCGCCCCCACCCGCACCGCGGACTCCGGCCTCGCCCTCGCCTGCCACCCGGATGCGCGTGCCTTCGTCGACCCCGGCCGGGATCTTCACTGACAGATTGCGCTGGCTGAGAGCACGTCCCTCGCCATGGCAATTGTCGCACGGATTGGTGATGACCTCGCCCGAGCCGCGGCAATTGGGACAGCCGCGCTCCACCATGAAGAAGCCCTGCTGGGTGCGGACCTTGCCCATTCCGCCGCAGGTCTGGCAGTGGCTCGTGCAGCGATCGAGACCGGTGCAGCCGCGACCTTCGCACACCTCGCAGGTCGCCAGTACCTCGACCGCGATGGTCTTCTCGACTCCGCTGAAGGCTTCTTCGAAACTGAGTTCGAGGTCATATCGAAGATCTGCACCGCGAGCGGCATTCTGCCGCGCCCCGCGCGGATCCATGAATTCGCCGAAAATCGTCGAGAAGATGTCGGAAAAGCCGTTGAAGCCGCCATCGGCAAATGGATCGCCTGAACCGCCGTTGCGAAACGCCGAATGGCCGAAGCGGTCGTAGGCGGCCCGCTTCCGAGGGTCTTTCAGCACATCATAGGCCTCGTTGATGACCTTGAAGTGCGCTTCCGATTCCTTGCAGCCGTTTTTCCGGTCCGGATGAAATTCCTTGGCGAGCTTGCGGAAGGCCGCCTTGATCGCCGCGTCGTCGGCGGCGCGCGAAATGCCCAGCAGTTCGTAATAGTCCTGCTCGACCATCATCCCTCCCCGCTACGCACTACAGGATCTGGCGGCGCCCCCGATCGGAAGCGGCGCCAGATCATCATCCCTTGTTCTCGTCATCGACTTCGGAGAATTCGGCATCGACCACTTCTTCCTGGGCCTCGCCGGGCTGCTCCGAAGGGCCCGACGTTCCGGCATCGGGACCAGCGGCAGCTTCCGTCTCGGCCTGCTGAGCCTTGTACATGGCCTCGCCGAGCTTCATTGCCGCCTGCGTCAAGGCAGCAGTCTTCTGCTGCATCTCATCGGCATCGCCGCTCTCCACTGCGGTTTTTGCTTCGGCGAGCGCCTTCTCGATGTCCGACTTGATGTCGGCCGAAACCTTGTCGCCATGCTCCGCGAGCTGCTTCTCGGTCGAATGAATGAGGCTTTCGGCATTGTTCTTTGCCTCGGCAGCACCCCGGCGCTTCTTGTCTTCCTCGGCGAACTGCTCGGCTTCGCGGACCATCTTCTCGATATCGCTGTCGTTGAGACCGCCCGAGGCCTGGATACGGATCTGCTGCTCTTTGCCCGTGCCCTTGTCCTTCGCCGACACGTTGACGATGCCGTTGGCATCGATGTCGAATGTGACCTCGATCTGAGGCACGCCACGCGGAGCCGGCGGGATTCCAACGAGATCGAACTGTCCGAGCAGCTTGTTGTCCCCGGCCATCTCACGCTCGCCCTGGAAGACTCGGATCGTCACTGCGTTCTGATTGTCCTCGGCTGTCGAGAAGACCTGGCTCTTCTTGGTCGGGATGGTCGTATTGCGGTCGATCATCCGGGTGAACACGCCTCCCAGGGTCTCGATTCCGAGCGAAAGCGGAGTGACATCGAGGAGAAGCACGTCCTTGACATCGCCCTGGAGAACGCCGGCCTGAATTGCAGCGCCCATCGCAACGACCTCGTCCGGGTTGACGCCCGTATGCGGCTCGCGGCCGAAAAATTCTTTCACGCGCTCGCGAACACGCGGCATCCGGGTCATGCCGCCGACGAGAACGACATCGGCGATGTCCTTCGCGTCGATGCCGGCGTCCTTCAGCGCCTTCTTGCACGGCTCCATCGTCCGCTCGATCAGATCATCGACGAGCTTCTCGAGGTCGGCGCGAGTGAGAGTCACGACGAGATGCAGCGGGGTCGTCGTCCCGCCTTCCATCCTCGCCGTGATGAAGGGCTGGTTGATCTCGGTCGTCTGAGCCGACGAAAGCTCGATCTTGGCCTTCTCGGCAGCTTCCTTGAGCCTCTGCAGCGCAAGGCGATCGGTGCGAAGGTCGATACCCTCCTTTGCCTTGAACTGATCCGCAAGCCAGTTGACGATCCTGGCGTCGAAGTCTTCACCGCCGAGGAAGGTGTCGCCGTTGGTCGACTTTACCTCGAACACCCCGTCGCCAATCTCGAGGGTCGAAATGTCGAAGGTTCCGCCGCCAAGATCATAGACGGCGATCGTCTTGCCCTCTTCCTTGTCGAGTCCGTAGGCCAGCGCGGCCGCGGTCGGCTCGTTGATGATGCGAAGCACTTCAAGGCCGGCGATCTGCCCGGCATCCTTGGTTGCCTGGCGCTGCGCGTCGTTGAAGTAGGCGGGAACGGTGATGACCGCCTGGGTGACCGTTTCGCCGAGGTAGGCCTCGGCGGTTTCCTTCATCTTCTGGAGGATGAAGGCTGAAATCTGGGACGGCGAATAGTCCTTTCCTCCGGCCTCGACCCAGGCATCGCCGTTGGACCCCTTCACGATCTTGTAGGGCACCAGCTCGGTGTCCTTCTTGGTGATCGGGTCGTCGAAGCGCCGGCCGATGAGGCGCTTCACTGCAAAGATCGTATTGTCCGGATTGGTAACCGCCTGGCGCTTCGCCGGCTGGCCGATCAGACGCTCGCCGTCTTTCGTGAAAGCGACGACCGACGGCGTGGTTCGCGCGCCCTCGCTGTTCTCGATGACCTTCGGCTTGCCGCCTTCCATGACGGCGACGCAGCTGTTGGTCGTGCCCAAGTCGATTCCGATGACCTTGGCCATGTTTTCCTGTCCCTCTTCTTCCAGCCCCTACCGGCCCCTCTCAAAGGCAGCCGAAATGTTGAATTCATTCGGGATATAGGTGCAGTGCAACCGACGACAAGGAGTGCAGCAACGAACCGCTAACTACGGCTCACGGCATCGCCATCCCGCCGTTGACGTGGATTGTCTGGCCAGTGACATAGCCCGCCTCTCGGCTCGCGAGATAGACGCAAGCCGCTCCGATGTCCTTGCCGCTGCCCATTGCACCTGTCGGAATGCGGATGAGGATGCTCTCGCGCTGCTGCTCATTGAGCGCTTCAGTCATGGCTGACGTCATGAAGCCAGGGGCGATCGCGTTGACCGTTATCGCCCGACTGGCGAGCTCCTGCGCCACGGCCTTGGTCATTCCAATGAGCGCGGCCTTCGACGCGACATAGTTTGCCTGCCCGGGATTGCCGGTCACGCCGACGACCGATGTAATCGATATGATCCGGCCGAAGCGCGCGCGCATCATCGGCTTTGCAGCGGCGCGCATCAGCCTGAACGCCGCTTCGAGATTGATTCGGATCACATCTTCAAACTCCTCGTCCTTCATCCGAATGAGGAGGTTATCGCGAGTGACTCCAGCATTGTTCACGAGGATGTCGAGTTTTCCGCCGAGCGCCTCGAGGGCCTGGGGCACGAGCTGGTCGACGGCGGCGCCATCGGCAAGGTTGCAAGGGAGAGCGACATGCTCGCCGCCGAGCTCGCTCTTAAGTCGCTCGAGCTTATCGATATTGCTGCCCGACACCGCGAGCCGCGCGCCCTGCCCCGCCAGAGCCCCAGCGATAGCGCTTCCCATTCCCCCCGAAGCGCCCGTCACGAGGGCGGTCATTCCGCTCAGATCGAACATCTATGCAATCTCCTTTGCCAGGGCCTCAATGTCCTCGATCGTCACGATGCTCGTAACTTTTGCGTCGGGCACAATTCGTTTGACCATGGGGCCGAGCACCTTTCCGCCGATCTCGACGAACTCCTCCACGCCGGCATCGAACATGTTGGCGATGCTCTCGCGCCAGCGGACCATGCCCGTAACCTGTTCGACGAGCTGGCTGCGGATCGTGTCGGGATCGCTTTCCGGCTGCGCGGTCACATTGGCGAACACCGGAATGACGGGTCGCTCCACGACGACGTAGCTTAGGGCATCGCGCATCGCTTCGGCGGCGGGCTGCATCAGCGGGCAGTGAAAAGGGGCCGAGACGGGCAGCAGCACCGCGCGCTTGGCTCCCATGTCTTTGGCAATGGCGATCGCTCGATCGATCGCGCCTTTCTGGCCGGATATGACCACCTGCGAGGGGTCGTTGTCGTTGGCGACGGTGCAGACCTCGCCTTCAGCCGCGGCTTTCGCGATCTTCTGCGCAAGAGCAAGGTCGGTGCCGAGCAGCGCGGCCATCGCTCCCTCGCCGACCGGAACCGCCTGCTGCATCGCCTGACCACGAAGCTTCAGCAGCTTGGCCGTGGTCGAAAGATCGAAAGATCCCGCTGCGCAGAGCGCCGAATATTCGCCCAGACTATGACCCGCAGCGAAGCTCGCAGCATCGGAAAACCGAATCCCGAGCGCCCGAAATACGGCGATCGAATGCGCCATGATCGCCGGCTGTGCATTTTCGGTGAGTTTGAGGTCCTCGTCAGGACCTTCGCGCATCAGCCGGAACAGATTTTGGCCGAGCGCTTCATCGACCTCGTCGAACACGTCTTGTGAAAGCCGGCTTGCCCCAGCGATCGCGGAACCCATTCCGACGGACTGGCTTCCCTGCCCGGGAAAAATGAATGCGCGCATCGGCCCCTCGGAAATTGATGCCGCGCGGCTTGGCCGCTCCTGCCGCGAGGGTCAAGGAACCCTGGGAAGCCCCCGGGGAGCAGAAGGCACTTCTAAGGGGAGTCCAGTTGAGAATCGCCCGCTCGGTTGCGAGCATGATCGAGGGTCGTTGCGCCGTCCTATCCAACCTGCAAGAGATGGGAAGGTGAGCCGATCCGCTCCTGCTCAAGACCGTCTTCTCGGACCCTGGATGACATTCGCGCTCGTCATCGGCGGCGTCGTCGGATCGGGCATTTTCTATCTGCCGGTAGCGCTTGCTCCGCTCGGTGGCAGCGTACCCATCGGTTGGTTGATCAGCGCCACCGGGGTCATGGCGATGGCCTATTGCGCTTCGCGCATCGTCAGTCCCGATGGCGGCGGCCTCCAGGCCTATGTCGAGCATGAGCTCGGACCGGCAGCGGGCTTCATCGTGACATGGATGACCTGGAACTCGTCCTGGATCGGTGTTCCCGCCGTCGCACTCGCCACCGCCGCTGCGCTCGGACGGGTCGTTCCGGTCCTGGGTAACCATCTCCTTGCGCAGTCCTTCGTCTACATCGTCGTGCTGGCCCTCGTGAACCTGCGCGGGATCAGGGCGACGGGAGAGCTGAATTTCGTCACCGTGCTGATCAAGATTCTGCCGCTCATCGCGGTGGTCGTCATCGCGGCCATACTCAGCCAGGGCGGCGCGCCGCTCCAGGCAATCGGAGTTCCCCCTCCTTCCTTTGGCAACATCGCAACGGCATCCGCGCTCTGCCTCTTCGCGCTCACCGGGTTCGAATTCGCGCTTTCCCCCGTCGGCAAGATCCGTAATCCGGAACGCAATCTTTCACGTGGCCTGGTCATGGGCCTCGCAGCTGTCGCAATCGTCTATCTGGTGACAACGCTGTCGCTCAGCCTCATCATTCCCAACTCCGAGATCGCGAAGTCGATCGCTCCGTTCCCCGACGCGATCGGACGCTACTGGGGCGAGGGTGCGGCCATGCTGGCTGCGCTGGCGATGGCGATCAGCGCCTTCGGCACGCTCGATGTCGCGCTTCTAGCATGCGGTGAAATGCTCTACTCGATGGCCGTTCGACGCGACATGCCGCGCGTCTTCGACCTGACTAATCGCTTCAACGCGCCCTACGCGGCGCAGCTGGCGAGCGTCGCGCTGGGCTTTGTCCTGCTCGGCCTCAATGCCGCCAAGGGCACGACGCAGCTATTCACGTTCATCACTTTGTTTGCCTCCGACGCGGTGCTTTATCTCTATTCAGCCGCCGCGATCGCCGCTGCGCTGAAGGACAGGAAGCCGCTGACCACCTTCGCAATGCTCGTCGGCCTCGCCTTCGTTCTGTTCGCCTTCTACGGATCGGGTTTGGAGGCGTTCCTGCTGTCACTCGGTTTGCTCGTGGCGGGCGGCGTGATTTTCGTCACAAGGAGGCCGCGGGTCCGCCCAGCCGAGTTGCGGACATAATATTCGTCGGCGGACGGACTGTTCCAATGGCTCGCTTCAGGGGGAAAGTGGCGATGACGACATCAAGCGAAAGCAAGATGGGGACGTGGATGACCTCTGCGTTGGTCGTAGGCTCCATCAT
>DATATH010000024.1:0-19726 GCA_036268895.1 Sphingomicrobium sp.
CCCGCACCGTCGAAATCCACGCCCTGGGTTGAAATGAGCAAGGATGAACTGGCGGCCTCCGACATCGCCAACCTCCCCAAGAGCAATTCAGGAAGTGCCGGCGATTCCGAGGTGGTCGGGCACGGACCTCACGGCGAAACACTCTACGCGGCGGAGTGGGCCCGGCGTCCGACCGATGCCGAGCTCGGCGGCTATCTCCCGGCGAGCGCGCCGGATGGCTATGGCCTGATCGCCTGCAAAACCATACCCGGGGACCGGGTCGAGGACTGCGTCGAACTCGACCAGACACCGGGTTCGCGCCTTGCGAGCGCGGTGCGGCAGGCGGCCTGGCAGTTCCGGATCCGGCCACCGCGGAAGAACGGAGTCCCATTAATCGGATGCTGGGTATCGATACGCATTGACTACGAGCGGATCGTGCGCAGCGGCCGCGGTCTTTAAGCCGCAGAGAATATGTAAAAGAAGGCCCGCACTCGCAGTAGCGTGCACGGGCCTTCTTCAAGGTAAAGGAACGCCCGCTTTCTTGACGGGGGGTCCGGAAAGCGGGCGGTCCAAAGCTAGGATACCCGCTCTGGTGCGCTACCGAGAGGCGATTCCCGGCGCGGGCTTAGCACGGCGATACAACGAACAGCCCCGCACTTTTCGAACATTGACGTTGGTCAATCTCCCTCTCGGAATAGCCCGTGAACGCCGATCAGCTGTTCTGCGGTCCGCGGGACAGCAAGAAGCTTCGACGGCGGCGGGGCAGCCGCGCCTCATATTCATTCGCGAGCTGTTCGAGCGAGTGACGAACCTCGTCGTCGGTCATGATGCTGGCGATGCGTCGGCAGCGATCGATCTGCTCTTCCAGTTCTTCCTGGTTCATGGCTGCCTGTTGCGCACGAGTGGAAACCTCAACCTAAACGTCGGTTAGCCGACTCTTGTTCCAAAAAAAGGCGGAATACTGCGGTTTTCTCTGCCAACTACCGTTCTTGATCAATTTCAAATCGTCGTCCGCCGTCTGCTGGTTCAAGAGGACCCCCGGTTCCGGCCGCCCGTTGAGAGCGTGAAATTCGAAAGCTTCGGCCTCGACTGTCCCCGAACCGTCACACTCCCACCTTACCGAAAGCGGCTTGGGGAGGTGCCATGAGCAAGATCTACAGCGTGCTGTTCTTGTGTAACGGCAATTCGGCGCGTTCGATTCTCGCCGAGGCAATCCTCAACAAGGAAGGCGCCGGCCGCTTCTACGCTTATTCGGCAGGGTCTCGACCGGACCTGGAAATCCATCCGGCCGCGGCGACCCTGCTTGAGGAACTTGAATATCCGATGGACCAGATCCGCCCGGAAAGTTGGGACGATTTTGCTCGCGCAGACTCACCGCCGCTCGACTTCGTCTTCACGCTCGCCGATGAGACGCTCAGCGAAGCCTGCCCCGAGTGGCCTGGCCAGCCGGTCAGCGCTTATTGGGGAATTGAGGACCCGATTGCCGCCGGCGAGGAAGACGTGGAGCGTGCCTTCCGACACAGCTATCATGCGTTGCAGCGCCGGATACGGCTTTTCCTTGCGCTTCCGCTCGATAGCATCGACGAGATGAGCCTCCGGGCCCGCCTCGGCGAGATCGGTGATTCGGATCGCGAAAGCTCGGAGGCGGCCTGAACGGCCGGGACGTGGAGGCGGCAGCCGAAGGGGAGACACAGAGAAATGCTACCTCCTTGTAACAATTCGGACATTGGCCGTTCGCAGCGACAGGCGTAATGCCGTTCGCTCCCCCAAAGGGAGGAAAGCATGAAAAAGTTGATGCTCGCCATGTGTGCGTTCAGTCTACTCGCCGGTTCCGCGGTGCCCGTTTCGGCCGCCGCTCCATGCCGGGACAAGAAGGGCAAATTCATCAAATGCCCCGCCAAACCCAAGACGTGCCGCGACGCGAAGGGCAAATTCATCAAGTGCAAGTAGGTTTGCGGGAGGTCAGGCGGATCCGTTCGCCTGACCCCCCGCCATTAGCGAAAGAGCCCAATCAGTTGCGTGAGATTGAGCGCAACGAGGCCGCTGCGCTCGCCGCGGGGGGAAAGAACAACAACATGGAGGCAAGGCGACCCGGCCGGCCGACCACCAAACTTCCCATGGCTCGTACCTGAAATGGTCGAGCACAATGTGCGAGGTTACCAAAATCGAAGGAAGAGCGAACAGGATCATCTTGCCGTGCTTTAGATAATGCTCCTCGAGCGCGACTTATGGCAGCCATCGCCTTAACCAATTCTCGTCACGCTGCGCTAACCGGCACGGGATTAATAAGATTTCGGTAGCGTCGCTGACTTTAGCGAGCTCTGGCGGCGCTGCCACCATCGCGGCCTGCGGCCAGGCAGGCCTGCGATCCTGCGTAGGAGCCCTGCCGCCAGCCTTCCCCTTGCTCCAGGCGGCGGGGCTTCTCGCCCCTTCAGTCATCTCCGCTTTCGCTCGCGCTCTTCGAGCGTTGCATCGCTCACCTGCTGGTCGATGCCGCTTTTGTCGCTGAAGAAAGCGGCGGCAAAGAGCCCACACCCAAGGACGACGGAAAAGAAAACACCAAGCGTCGTTGCGACCACCGTATTAACGTCGAGACCGCCGGTGACATACAGGTAGATCAGCGCGCCCGCGACCATCAGGAGCGCGATCACAACGATCCATTTGAGGATGCGCTTGAATTCTTCGATGGCCCGCTGACGTCGGAAATTCATCCCAATTCAGGTCTCTCCACCGGCCAGGGGCCCGACGGTCGTCGATCCCTGCAACGGAGCATGAAACCATCGCCCCGTTCGCCGTTCGGCCGCTTTAGTCGCGCCTGATAAGCTTCGACAAGCTCTTCGAGTGCGTCGCTCCTCGAATCGTCGGCAAGCAAGTCCACCAATCTTCGGCGGCCGTTCGATTTGTTCTTCAAGATCAATGTGTTATTCCTTCGTGGGGCACCGTCTACATGCTGTTGGCGACAGCTCCCACGTTCGATTCTCCATCGACCCCCTTCGACGCGCGAGTTCCCACCGGTGCACGGGCGTAACGGCGGTGCCGGATTTACTGCGACAGTCGCCGCTCGGCTTGGGCGAGCACCTTCTTCACGACGCTACTGGGGATCGCGAAACCGATCCCCACATTCCCCGCCGACATTTCGTTCTGGCTCGGGCTGAAGAGCGCGGAGTTGATCCCGATCACTTGTCCGTGAAGGTCGATCAGCGGTCCGCCCGAATTGCCCGGATTGATCGGCGCGTCGGTCTGAATGAAGCGCCTGGGATCGCCCTGGCCGAGCGGGCGGTTGATCGCGCTGATGATCCCGCTGGTGACGGTCTGGCCGAGGTTGAAGGGGTTGCCGATGGCAACGACGTAATCGCCGACCTGGAGCTTGCTGCTGTCGCCAAGGTCGAGCGTCGGCAGGTTCTTCGCGTCGATCTTCAGAACCGCGATGTCGAGATCGGGATTGAGTGCAACCGGATCGGCCGCGAGCTTCCTTCCGTCCTGGAGCCCTACTTCCACCTCCTGGGCATTCTGAACGACATGGAAGTTGGTGATGACGAGACCATTCTTGCCATCGACGATCACGCCCGAACCGGCCGCCATGGTAGGCTGCATCTCGGAGTCCGGAATGCCGAAGTAGCGGCGAAAGAACGGATCCTGAAGCAACGGGTTCTGCTGGGCGGGCGAAGGCTGAAGGGTCGCGATATTGACGACAGCAGGCGAAGTCCGGGCGACTAGCGGCGACAGGCTGTCTTCGCTCGGCACAGCCAGTGTCCGCTGTCCGGAGACATCGCTGTTCGACCCAAGCGGAAGGATGCGAGAGACGACCCCGCCGACCGCCGCTGCAACCACCAGAAGCGCGACCAGCAGTAGAATGGGAATCCGCGGGGGAGCAGAGCGCAGTTCGGCCATGTTTCGTTCTTATCCTTCGACCAGTTCACCTTCGGGCGCGCCCCGCCCGAGCTTGTCGGGCAACCGCTCTCCCTCCGGCGTGAACGCTAGGCTGACCGAATTGATGCAATAGCGCTGGCCAGTCGGCGGAGGTCCGTCGGGAAAGACGTGACCCTGGTGTGCGCCGCAGCGCGCGCAGACGATCTCCGTACGGATCATTCCGTAGCTCGCGTCACGGACATAGTTGAGGTGGCTTTCTGAAAATGGCTGGGTGAAGCTCGGCCAGCCCGTGCCGCTCTCGAACTTGGTCCCGCCAAGGAAGAGCGGAAGGCCGCAAAGACGGCATGTGAAGACACCAGGACGCTTCTCCTGGAGGAACACACCGCAAAAAGGAGCCTCGGTCCCGTGCTCGAGGAGCACGTGGCGCTCCTCGTCGTTGAGATCTGCGACGAGGGAGTTGAACTGCTCCGTCGTCGGTGGTTCAAGGTCAAAGCCTGTTGTGGCGGCATCCTGCAATGAGCATCTCCTTCACTTGCCATTTAACATGGGAATGGGATTGGCGTCTGTCGATGCGGTGGATATTTGCGCTTCTTCTGTTCTCCCTCGCCGGCATCGCAGCGGCAGAGCCGGTGGAGACTCGCGAGCAGGCGCTCGCCGAAGACTCGATCCAATACGCAGCGCAGTTTCGAGTAACACCGGAGGAGGCGCTCCGCCGATTGAAGGCACAACAAGAGAGCGTCGCAGCCACCGACGCGATCGCACGCGAGTTCGGCGATCGTCTCGCGGGAATTTCGATCGAACATTCGCCGGACTACCGAATCGTCGTGCTCCTGACCGGTTCCGACCCGGTGGCGGACCGAAATGCCGGCGGCATTCCGATCGTCTTCAGGACCGGCGCAAAGGCTACACATGCTGAGGCCGTAGCGGCGATGCGCCGACACCTCATCGACTTGAGGCGCGAGTTACCGGGCGCGCTCGGCGCCGGGTACGACCAGCGGACCGGCGAGGTCGTCCTCCTGATCACCCCGGCGGACGCGGAGAGCTTCGGCATCGGCGCGATCCGCAGTCGAGCCGAGCAGCTCGGCGGAGTGCCCATCAGGGTGGTCACCAATTCGCTCCACGAAACCGATATGAGCATCGTTGGCGGTGGCCAGGTCGAGGGCCTGAACGTACTGACCAACCGCAGAAATCGTTGCACGAGCGGTTTCGTCGTCACCAACGGCGATGTTCACGCGATCACGACCGCCGCTCACTGCCCCGACCAGCTGACCTATATCGACCGCGATGGGAACAGCAGCCCGACGCTGCCGATGATCGGATCTTGGGGACTGGCCTATCGCGACGTGCAGATAAACGGCAGCGCGGATTCTCCCGCGCCGCTCTTTTACGCCAACCGCGGTGCGGGATCGCTCCGGGACGTCGAAACCTGGCGTAGCCTTGCAAGTACCCGCGCCGGGGACTTCGTCTGCCATTATGGCGAGAGCTCCGGCTACAGCTGCGCGACCGTGGAACTGACCGATTACGCGCCGCCGGGAGAATTGTGCGGCGGCCCGTGCTCGCCGACCTGGGTCACAGTGAAAGGACCTTCATGCGTCCCGGGTGACAGTGGCGGCCCAGTGTTCAGCGGCGATGTCGCATTCGGTATTGCCAAGGGAATCAACCGCGACGATGCCGGCCGCTGCGAATTCTATTATTATATGTCGACCGATTATCTGCCGCCGCCCTGGCGGCTGCTGACCACGAATGACGTCAATTCGCAGAGACGAGGTCACCCCTGATCTGGGCTGACCCGGGAACCGGCTCGGCCGCGTCGTTCCCCAGCTTCACGATATGATTCCTCTCATCGACATGGACGATCTTCGGCTGGAAGCCGCGCGCTTCCAGCTCGTCCATTGCCGCATAGCTGATGACGATCACCAGGTCGCCAGGCTGAACGAGATGCGCCGCCGCGCCGTTGATTCCGATTACTCCGCTGCCGCGCTCGCCGGGAATCACGTAAGTCTCGAGCCTGGCGCCGTTCGTGATATCCACGATCGCGACCTGCTCACCTTCCAGAAGGTCTGCGGCCTCCATCAACGCGGAGTCGAGCGTGACCGAGCCGACATAGTGGAGGTCCGCGTGGGTAACCATCGCCCGGTGGATCTTGGACTTCATCATAATCCGCATCATCGGATCGAGGCTCCTTCAGCGACCGGCCTGGCCCGCGCCCCGTACTAGATTCGCATCCATTCGTCGATAATCAATGCTGCACTGCAATATCGCACTTGCAGCAAGAGGCGCAAATTCCCAACTGTTTTGCCGCGGAGGTGGCGGATTTTCCGAACTCCCATTTGGGCTCCGATCGTAGAGTATTGATATCTCTACGTTTTCTATTTTGGCACGGGTCTTGCTCAGTAGTGAGCACAACGATTTGCCAATTGGAGTAAGCAATGGAAGCGCAAGAGAATCAGGTCGCCCTGCCCCTTCGGTCGCATACGATTTTGGGCGTGTGCGAAGCAGTTGGCGAGGATTTCGGGTTCAATCCGGTGCTTTTGCGCGTCCCGTTCGCGGCCACGGTGCTGTACAGCGCGGTCTGGGCGATCGGCGCCTATTTCGCGCTCGGCGCGATCGTGCTGGCCTCCCGCTTTTTCTTCCCGAAGTCCAAGACCTCTACGGCCGCCGAAGCACCGGCCGTCGAGCGCGAGGACCACGAACTGGCAAAGGCGGCTTAGTTGGTCGGCGCAGAGCTCGTCCTCCGAAAGACGAGCGAGTTCAATAGTCGCCGCGGGCTTCGGCCCTGGCTTCCAACAGATCGAACAAGGCACGGTGCTGCAGCAGCAGCTGCTCACCGCCAAAGGCGAGCGCCCGTGAGCACCCGGGACTGACGGCGGCGCTCTCGACAATTGCGACCACGGAGGATTCGTCCGGAAGGGATGGCGCAGGAGCATCCGTTCCCACGCGCGCTGCCGCGCGATCGAGAAGGCGCCTGATTGGCCACCAGTCGCACACCAGCGCCGTCGCGGCGCCGAGCGGGCAGCCGTCGCGTTCCGAGTTCGCAAGGGTTTCGAGCGCATGGCGCGCAGCAACGAGGCCGGCCTCGGTCTCAGCGGCTCCTGGAGTGCTCGGCAGCGGACCTACGGCCGAAGTCAGCCTCACGAGGTACAGCCGTTCGCGCTCGAAGGCATCGGAAGCGTGCGAGAGCCAATCTCGAACGGCCCCCTTGGGGCAGCGCTGCAGAGCGATCTCGACGAGCCCCGGATAGCGGCCGTGAAGGCTGCACAGAAGGTGGACGGCATCGGCCATATCGCGGCCGGAATGCCGACCGACGCCCTCCAAAAGAGCAGTGAGGTGCAAATGTCG
This sequence comes from Sphingomicrobium sp., assembly GCA_036268895.1. Lineage (GTDB taxonomy): Bacteria > Pseudomonadota > Alphaproteobacteria > Sphingomonadales > Sphingomonadaceae > Sphingomicrobium. The sequence goes on from DATATH010000024.1 coordinate 7,189, forward strand.
TGCGGATCCGTCGCCAGCGACCCGGGCGAGCTGGGCCGCGGCTATGCTGACCGGCAATGGTTCGGCTGACCGGTTAATCGCCATTCCATTCCCCTCGTCCGATGCTGTCTGAGGCGAAGCCATATGAGAGGGGTCCTAACGCAAGGGCGTAAAGACGAGGTTTATGGGCAGGTAAGCTTTTGCCAACTCAATCATCTCTGTACGCAAGCTCGTAATTTCCCCAACGCCGCCCCTTGATCCACAAGGGCACGAAAACATTCTTCACGGGGATGAACTTGTCACCCAACTCCATTCGGTAAGTCGCGAGAGTCGCAGGCTTTTCACTGGCCAGCGCCATTCGCGTCGTATCGTCGATGAGGATGCGCTTGTTGCGGCAATGCTCGTCGTTCCAGACCGGATCAGGACCCTGCGGATGGCTGCGCTCACTAAGGTGAGTCGGCAGGTAGCCATTCATGTCGCCGATGGCCGAGCCGATGATCCGACTGTCACTGGACTTCACTCGGTCGAGGACCGGGCGGACGAGCCGGTCGCCCGCCTCGTTGAAGCGGACGTCATATTGGACGGGGTTGGAGCCCTCGACGATCTTGTAGTCGCGGTCGAAGACGTCCTCGATGCTGATTTCTCCCGCATCGATCGCCCGTTCGATCGCGCTCTTGATCTGCCGGCAGGAATCCTGCGCCTTGAGGATGAATGGAGTGTCGTCGATCTCCGCTCCCGAATTGGCGAGCGTATCGAGCATGGTGTTCGACAGCATCTCGAGATGACCGAGGCGCTTTTCGGCGGTCAGGAGTTCGCTGCCGTTGGCCCGCGCATCGCCGGCGAAGTCGGTAAGTCCGGCCTTCACTCGGTCGACGCTGGTCTGGATCATGCTGGTCGAGTGAGCAATGCCCTCGGTCTGGCGGTCGACCATGCCGACGATTTCGCTGACCTCGCGAACCGTATCGCCGATGGTTCCGAAGCCCGACTGGGCAGCCCGACTGCGCTCCACGCCTGTCTTGATCTCGGTTGTGACGGCGCCCGCCTCCCTAGTCAGCTCGCCGATCGTCGAGGCGATCTGACTGGTGGCCGCGCGAGTATCGTGGGCCAGCTTCTTCACTTCGGCTGCGACGACCGCGAAACTTCGCCCGGCATCGCCGGCACGCGCCGCTTCGATTGTGGCATTCAGCGCCAGCATGTTGGTCTTGCGCGCAATCGTTTCGATGGTCGACGAGACGGTCTGCACCTGGTTCATCGCCGAAGCGAACCCAGCCATGCGCTCGCCCAATTGGACGACCAGCTCAGTGAGGCCCTTGAAGCCGTCGATCGTCTTCTCGATCGCTTCGCGGCCGGCATCGAGCTTGGCCTTCGCCTGCTCCGACAGCAGCCGTGCCTCGTCAGTCGAATCCGAAACGCGCGCCTGATCGCTCATCAGGCGGGTGGTCACTTCCTCAAGCTGGTCGAGCATCTTGAGATTCTCGCTGATGCGCGTGGCGACGCCCTGAACGTAACCAGCGACGTCGCTGCACTCCATCGACAGCGAGCCGCAGTCGCGAGCGACGGCACGGATCGCGTTTTCGGTGACTTCCTCGATCCCCTGAGTGGCCATTGACGAGCCCAGCTCCCGAACAGTTACAGGAGTCGAGATACGGACAACCTCCTACTTCTTCGTTAACCAAGAAGCGGGATCAGTAGATTAGGAAGCCCTTCTGCTGCTCATTCCACGCGCGCTCGTCAGGGATTGTCACGCCATCGAGATCGACGGGAGCTGCTGAGTTGTCGTCGATCCACTCACGAAGCAGGGTGGAGCCGTTGATCACGTCAATCGCGAGCTTGTCGAACTCATATTCGTAGGGAAAGTCGCGCCAAAGCGCATAATCGGGATAGAGCCGGCGGATTGCCTTGAAGGCGAGCGACTGCAGACGCCAGGGTTTGAATGCCGCTTGGTCGTACCAGGGTCCTTCGGCGTGGATGAATAGGCCGCGACACATTTCCCCGGAATGCTTGTGGAAGGTCGGCTGGAAGGTGACCTCGCGAAGCTTGCAGCCGACAAGCCATTCGGGCGCGAGGGACTGCATCTCCGAAATGATCCGCCGCGGCTCGAGGTCCGGCGCCCCGAACAGTTCGAGCGGTCGAGTAGTGCCCCTCCCCTCGCTCAGCATCGTACCCTCAAGCATCACCGTGCCTGCATAGGCTCGTGCCATATTGACGTTGGCGGCATTTGGGCTCGGATTGATCCAGACTCGTTCAGCCGGCCAGCCGAAGCCCGGGCCTTCATCGGGTCTCCAGCCCTTCATCTCGATCACTCGATAGTCGACATCGAGATTGAACTGCTTGATGAACCAATGTCCAAGCTCGCCCAGCGTGAGCCCGTGGCGCATTGGCATTGGCGCAGCACCGACGAAACTCTCCCAGCCGGTCCGGAGCGAAAGCCCCTCGACCGGCCGCCCAGCCGGGTTCGGCCTATCGAGCACCCAGACACTCTTGCCATGCTCTGAAGCCGCCTCGAGCATGTAGAGCAGCGTCGTGATGAAGGTGTAGATCCTGCAGCCCACATCCTGCAGGTCGACGAGGATCGTGTCGAACGTGCTCATCGACTGACCGGTCGGCCGCCGAACTTCGCCGTAGAGGCTGAACACCGGGATCCCAAGCGCCGGATCGGTGAAATCCTCGGATTCCTCCATATTGTCCTGCTTGTCGCCCCTCAGTCCGTGCTGCGGGCCAAAGGCTGCGGTGAGGTTCAAGCCGGTCGCAGCTAGCGCGTCGAGGCTGTGCGCAAGGTCGCGCGTGACTGAAGCAGGGTGGGCAAGGAGCGCGATACGCTTTCCCTCTAACGGGCCACGCAGCTTAGGGTCGGAAATGAGGCGGTCGATACCGAAGAGGGTCATGCCTGTGCCTTAAGGAAGCTTCGCAACGAAGCAATCGCGCACATGGAAATCGGGCCGGTTGCCCTCGGGATGGGCGAGAGCCCAATAGCCGCGGGTCCCGTCCTTCCGTTCGATCACCGCGGCCACATTGAGTGGTGATCCCGGCTGGGCGACAAACTCAATTGTGGCGACCAGGCAGTTGTCGGCGAAGCATATTTTGGGCGGCGCGATGTCGAGCTCACGCATGCCCTCACGGTAATTTGTGAAGCTGTAAGCGGCCCATTGTCCCGATGTCGCGAAATTCAGTTCGACATAACCGGCCTCCCCGATGCCGATGAACGCCTCAAAGCAGGTCGACTTCCAGAGCCCGTCTGTTCGCATCGGCGCCGAGGCCGGTGGGATCACGAGATCACTGCTGTCGCCCTCTAGAAGGTAGCTAAATTCAAGTTCACTTCCCTTTCTCTTCACAACCGCGGCGATGCTCGGGTTCTTGCAGTGGTCGAACGGCCAAAGCTTCATGGATTGAGCGGAACGCGACACAATTCTTCAGGCCGCGCTGTCCTGCAGCTTGTGACGCTTCAGGGCGTGACGGAGCTGGTCGTAGCTGAGGTTCAGCGCCGAAGCAGTCGCGCGCTGGTTGAAGCGGTTGCGCTGAAGGGCATCTTCAAGGAGCCGCCGTTCGTAGTCGGAAACCGCGGCTCGGAAATCATTCGTCGAGCCGGCTGGCGAGGGCAATGCCACGATCACCTCTTCTGTTGCCTCGACCTGCACCGGTGCCGGTGCCCCGTGGCGTGGCTCTATTCCTGTCGGCGCCCATGGCGAATGGAACGGATTGAAGTTTATGTCGTCGATCGGACGCTCGGGATCCTCATGCCGGTAGACCGCTCGCTCGATGACGTTTCGAAGCTCGCGCACATTGCCCGGCCATGGATAGGCTTCGAGCTCCGCAAGCGCCCGAGGCGTGAAGCCCGGCCAGTTCGTCCAGTCAAGCTCTACTCCCATGCGGCGCCCAAAATGTTCCGCAAGGAGCGACACATCGCCCTGGCGTGCGCGGAGCGGGGGTAGAGTGATCACCTCGAAAGACAGGCGGTCGAGCAGATCCGCCCGGAACCTGCCCTTATCAACCTGCGTGGGAAGGCTCTCGTTGGACGCCGCAATGATCCGCACGTCGACGCTGATCGGCTTGGACGCCCCAATGCGGGTGATCTCTCCATATTCGACCGCACGCAAAAGGCGATCCTGGGCGGGCATCGAGAGGGTTCCGAGCTCGTCAAGGAACAAGGTGCCGCCGTCAGCCTCCTCGAAACGGCCGTGACGGGTCTTGACGGCGCCAGTGAAGCTTCCCGCCTCGTGGCCGAACAGTTCGGCCTCGATGAGATTCTCAGGCAGCGCAGCGCAGTTCATGACAATCAGCGGTCCGGCCCAACGCGATGACAAGTGGTGAAGACGCTCGGCGATGAATTCCTTGCCCGTCCCTCTCTCTCCGATTACCAACACCGGCCGATTGAGCGGTGCAGCGCGGCTCGCCCGCTCGACGGCATCGAGGAAAGCCAAACTCTGGCCGATGAATTGATCTGCTCGCTCCACACGCCGACTGTTGGTGGTAAATCCCACCATTTGGCAAGTATTTTCAACGTCTTTGGGGATCGAAAATCGGGGGAATCCCGAAAGATTGAACTTTCCGAAAATGTGGCACGCATGTTGCTTGGTTATGAGCAGGTTTAGGGCCCTAATTTTGGAATTCGGAGTGAGTGAATGAGTATCTTTTCCCGAACACGGGATATCTTCGCTGCGAACATCACGGAGATGCTCGACCGGTCGGAAGACCCGGCGAAGATGATCCGCATGGTGATCCTCGAAATGGAGGAAACTTTGGTCGAGGTCAGAGCCTCGGCCGCACGCTGTATTGCTGACAGCAAGGAAATGCGCAGAGCGCTATCGCGCCTTGATGAGCTTCAGAGGAACTGGACTGAAAAGGCTGAACTGGCGCTCTCGAAAGGCCGCGAAGATCTCGCCAAGGCAGCGCTGCTCGAGCGACAGAAGGCCGCCGATATGGGCGAAGGCCTGCGCGATGAGATCAAGGTCATCGACAATACGCTGAAAGGCTATGAAGCGGACATCGCAAAGCTTCAGGGCAAGCTTCGCGAGGCGCGGGCGCGTCAGAATGCGATCGCGGCCCGGTTTGAAAGCGCGGTCACGCGCGCCCGGGCCCGTGAACTGCTCAATGGCAATCGCACAGAAGATGCATTCTCGAAGTTCGAGCTGCTGGAGCGCCGGGCTGATTTTGCCGAGGGCAGAGCCGATGCGCTCGGAATGACCGGTCCGAAGAGTCTTGAGGAAGAGATCGCAGAACTGAAAGCTGCAGAATCGGTCGACAAGGAGCTTGAGGCCATGAAGGCCGCGCTAAAGGCAAAGGGGAAGTAAGAGAGCATGGAAGACGTACTTGGAATTCTCCTCGGCGGCGTTGCCGTCGTCACTCTGTTTCTCGGCCTCCCGTGGCTCATCTTTCACTACGTTACGAAGTGGAAGTCAGCAGCGACTCTGACCAGTGGCGACGAGAAGCTGCTGGACGACCTGCACGAGGCCGCGCGGCGCCTGGACGATCGGCTGTGCACGATCGAGCGGATCATGACCGCGGAAAATCCCAACTGGCGGCAACAGTGCCTGCCGGGGCGCGAGCGCGAGGAAACTCGCCGGCTCCTCGCGGATGGTGAGTAGGATGGCCTACGACCGTTATCCGACGCGTGAGCAGCGGACGAACCAACCCCAAGTCCGCTCGAACCAGCCGGAATCTCGCGACGGGGACTACCGGACGCCGCCCGACTATGGCGGACAACCGGCGAGCCGCACGCGCTTTTACCGCGACAAGACGAATGGCAAGGTCATGGGGGTCTGCGCCGGAATCGCCGATTATACGGGGTTCGACGTTGCCCTCGTCCGGATCTGCTTCTTGGCAGCCGTCTTCATGAGCGGTGGATCGGTCCTGCCCTTTTATTTCATCGCTGGCTGGGTTGCGCCCAAGAAGCCGCGCGAACTCGATTATCGCGGCACCGAAGACCGCCAGTTCTGGCAGGGAGTACGCGCCTCGCCCGCGCGGGCCGCCCGCGATATCCGCTCGCGCTTCAAGGACATCGACCGGCGTCTTGCCGACATCGAAAGCTACGTGACCACGGAAAACCGATCGCTCGCTCGTGAAATTGAGCAGTTACGCTAGAGGGAGATCTTCGAATGCAGTCGTCGGATCTTGGTGAGCAGGTAATCATCCCCAATCTCCCGTGGATCATCGGTGGAGGGATGATTCTCGGCCTGATCGCAATATTGGGATGGGTCTTCACGACATGGCTCAGGGTGCGACATGGCTATCCGCTGGAATCGTCGTGGGGCGTGCCGATCCACCCCAAGTCCGATCGCGAGGCGACGGAGCGAATCAAGCTCCTCAGTACTGAAAATGCACAACTTCGAGCAGAGCTCGGATCTGTAAAAGACCGACTTGAGACTTTGGAACGGATTGCAACCGACCAACCCTCGAAGCTCGCGCGCGACATTGAGCAACTGCAGTAAATCTCTACGGGGGAATGATGCATTTTTGGACGTTTGTTTTCGCGATCTGCGCACTCTCAATCGTCGCTGGGATCGTGAACAACTGGATCAAGGCCAGGCACGGTTATCCGCTCGAAGACGAGAGCGATCTCCCAGCGCCCAAAAAGCGTGAAATGCTCGCGATCCAGACTGAAAATCGGCAGCTGAGGGCGACGGTCGGCCGACTCGAGGATCGTTTGAAGGTGCTTGAGCGAATTGCGACCGACTCGTCTCGCCGGCTCGCCGACGAAATCGACGAACTGCAGTGATCGGAAGGGAAGCTCGATGGATCCCCAAGTTGGCCAGGTTTTCGATTTCCTTCTGCGTCTTTTCCCATTCATCGCGATCATCGTCGTTGTGAGCATCGCAGGATCGCTGCTGAACAACTGGCTGAAGATCAGGAACGGCTACCCGCTGTCGAATTCGTGGGGAATGCCGATCCATCCAAAATCCGATCGCGAAACGCTCGAACGAGTAAAGCTGCTGACGAATGAGAATGCCCAGCTGCGGGCCGAAGTCGGCTCGATGAAGGACCGACTGGAAACGCTTGAAAGGATAGCAACGGATCAACCATCGAAACTCGCACGAGACATCGATGCGCTAACGCTAGACAAGGGAGGGAATGCCTGATGGGTCCGGGTGACGTAATGCTCGCCATGGTCGTGATCGGCTTGCCGACGATCATGATCATGCTGATCGCCAATCGCTATTTCAAATATCGCGAGAAAAGGCTCGAGGTCGAAGCGATGAATGCGGCCGAGAAAGCGGCTCAATATGCATCCCGTTCATCCGAGCTCGAAAATCGCGTGCGCGTGCTCGAACAGATCGTCACGGACGGAGGCGCGCAGACTGCCGCCCAGATCGAAGCCCTTCGGCAGGCACCCGCTACGCGCATCAGTCGCAAGTCGGCGTCCGCCAGTGATCAGCCTCCTCGAAACGGCTAGCCGGTTCCACGACATGATTGAGCAGCACGAGGGCATATGATGAGTGATCCGGCAACTTGGATCTGGGTACTTATACCGCTGGCGGGCATCTCCATTGCTCCGGTCAGAATGTGGTTCAAGCTCAAGGAAAAGCAGATCGATGCCCAGACAAAACTGGCGGCCGAGAAAAGCGCTCAATATGCCCAGCACATGGGACGTTTCGAAGGTCGGCTCCGAGTCCTCGAGCAAATCGTGACCGACAGCGGCACACAGACAGCGGCACAGATAGAGGCGTTGCGCGAGCCACGGCCGATGCCCGTCAGCGCCAAGACTGAGAAGACTGGTGATGCTGGTTGAATTGCTTGTGGCTCATCCCAGATGATACATCTAAGATACATCGCAGGACCGAAGGACAGCAGCTGCAATGAACCCGTTTGAGTTCGTCATCGCCGTCCTGTTCATGGTGTTCGCCTTCACGATCATCAGGCACAAGATGGGCATCCCCGTGCGCTCGATCCGCGACATGCGCGGAGATCCGGCTGCGAACGATCAGGAGAACCAACGCTTGCGGGGACAGGTACAACAATTGCAGGAGCGTATCCGGGTACTCGAACGGATCGTCACCGATCGCGGCGCCGAAACCGCCGCTCAGATCGAAGCGCTTCGCGATCGCGACCGGATCGCAGAGGAGGACCAGGCCTAATGGACGGCGGGCAGATCACCGCGATCGTCATCGTCGCGATCATCATAGTTGGATCGATCATCCGCACCGGAATCCGCGGGCCCCGCAATCCGGTCGTCCGGTCAAACCCGCAGGGAGAAGCCGAAAATCGGCGGCTTCGGGACGAGGTCTCGCAACTGAAGGACCGGCTCAAGGTGCTCGAGCGGATCGCGGTCGAGAAAGAGAATAGCCTCGCCAACGAAATCGAGTCGCTCCGCGATCGATAAGGCGATAGGGCCCGCGCATGGCCGGCCTCCCGACACTTTCCGATATTCTTGAGGAATATCAGCTCGTCGATATCGAGGATCGCTATCGGCTGCTTATCGATCTCGGCAGGAAGCTCGAACCCATGCCCGAGGCTCTGAAGACCGATATGACGAAGGTCCGCGGCTGTTCGGCCTCGGTCTGGGTCTATCCGACCGCCAGCGACGGACGCCTGCATTTCCTTGCCGACAGCAATGCGGCGATCACTAAGGGAATTGTCGCCCTGATTCTCGCGGCGGTCCAGGACAAGCCCGCCGCAGAGGTTGCTCAGATGGATGTCGGCGAAGCGCTCGCACCCTTCGAGCTGCAAAAACATCTAAGCGCGAACCGGACGCAGGGCGTCCCCAACATGATCGCGCTCGTGAACCAGACCGCAAAGCGATATGCGACGGCCGCCTAGCGGCTCGAACTAAGCCGCTTTCCCGTTCTTGCGCTCTTCGGCCCGCCTAAGAACGTCATAGGCAGCCTGGACCTGTTTGAAGCGTTTTGCCGCTTCAGCATCGCCGGGATTGGCGTCGGGATGGGTTTCCTTCACCAGCCTGCGATGCGCCGTCTTGACCGCTTTGAAGTCGGCGTCGCTGTCAAGTTCGAGAGCGTCGAGAGCACGCATTTCATCGCGGCTCCGGCTGCCGTCGCCTGGCCCTGCCCATTTCCATTGCGCCGACTGGCGGAAGCCCTTCGCGTCCAGCTCCTCGTCCGCGGCTCGCCTCGCGGCTTCCTCGGGGCTTAACCCAGCGAAATAGTTCCAATTCTTGTTGTACTCGGCTGCGTGGGCCTCACAGAAATACCAGCGGTCGCGGCTGTGCGGAGCCTTCGGCGCGGGCCGATCGCCGATCTCGTTGCAGCCGTCGCGATCACACAGGCGAAGTTTGGCCGCCGAGCGCCCCTTGTCGCCATAGGCGCGCCAGCGCGGGAAACCCCAGTCGTCCGATCTCTTCTGCTTCGGCATCTAATCCCAACTAACCAGCTATTGCGGCAGTTTCGAGCCGCTTTGAGAATTGTGCCAGAGGGCCTGTAAGCCGGGTTCTGTCCATCACACTCAAGCGAGCGTGACTGTGCGGCCATTCCTCTAGGAGACGGGTCGCCCCGCCCCTCAAGCAACCAACCCGGGCGGCGAGCCGGAACCAGACCCATATGCCGCCCCTATTCGGTCTTGCACCCGGTGGGGTTTACCGTGCCGACCCTGTTGCCAGGACCGCGGTGCGCTCTTGCCGCACCCTTTCGACCTTACCGAGCCGAGGTTCGGCGGTCTCCTTTCTGTGGCACTTTCCCTGAAGAGCCTTCACCAAGGCTACAGCCCTCCGCCGGGCGTTACCCGGCACCGCAGTTCCATGGAGCCCGGACTTTCCTCGTTGGAGCAAGCTCCCCCGCGGCCGCCCGACCCTCTGGCGTTCCTAATATGGGCTATTGAGGCCGAGGCAGCAACAAGGCGAGAAGCTTCGCGCGGCATTCTCCGTCGATTATCCCATCGATACACTCAGGTCTGAAGCGGCGCTGGAAGGCGATCACTGCTTTTTGCGGTTCGGTCACGTCATAGCCAAAGCGTTCGAGTGCGAGGAGAAAGCCCGCATCCGTCCAATAGGGATCGATGAGATCGCGAGTCGGACTCGGCAGAGCGAGGCGGCGCTTGGCCAGAGCAGGCCAGGGGAACAGCTCACCCGGGTCTTCCTTTCTTGCAGGCGCCACATCGGAATGACCAACGACATTGCCGCGCCCGATTCCATGGCGCTCCTTGATGTCGGCAACCAGCGGTATGACCGAAGCCATCTGCTCGTCCGGAAATGGACGATAGCCAAACTCGTGGCCGGGGTTGACGATCTCGACCCCGACGCTCGCCGAATTGATGTCGGTAACTCCGCGCCACCGTGACTTGCCCGCGTGCCAGGCACGCCTCGACTCATCCACCAGCCGGTAAATCGCTCCGCCCTCATCGACGAGATAGTGCGAGGAGACTCGAGCCTCCGGCGAGGTCAGTCGATCGAGCGCCGACTGCATGTCGGGCATGCCGGTGTAGTGGAGCACGATCATCGAGACCGGGAGCTTCCGCTCGTCGAAGTTCGGCGAGGGACGTTCGGTGAAATCGAATTCCATGCGCCTCAATTGGCGCACGAGACGGCAGTTGTGGTCAAGCCCTCGCGGATGTTGCGCGGCGATCCGCCTGTCGTTTCTCGACCTGGCCGCCATCGCCGACCAGCCTGTAGAGCCCGCGGGCATTGGTGTCGGCCCCCAGCTTCCTGGTTTGGCCGATCACGGTTTCGCCGGCACCAAGCATCAGCCAACCATCTTCGGCCATCGCTCCGGTCAGCCTCTCGAAGCTTACGGCCTTCTTCTCCGGGCTGAGGTAGAGGAGGACGTTGCGGCAAAGGATGATGTCGAACCCTCCGGGATGCGGCGCCTGCTCGAGGAGGTTGTGCACCTGGAAACGAACGGGGCGGCGAAGCTCCTCGACCGCCCGCCAGCCGTCCGCGCATTCCTCGAACCATTTGATGGTCTGGTTGATCCCCAGTCCGCGCTGGACCTCGAACTGCGTGTAGAAGCCGTTGCGAGCCCGATCGATGCAGCTCGTCGATACGTCGGTGCCGAGGATGTCAATGGTCCAGCCGCGCCATTTCTCCGGCTCCTCGGCAAAAAGCATTGCGAGGGAATAGGCTTCCTGCCCCGTCGAGCAGCCGGCGGACCAGATGCGCAGCCGCTTCGATTTTGAGCGTCGAAGCGCAAGCTCTTGGACAGCATAGCGCTGGAGAAGATCGAAGGGCGCTCGATCGCGGAAGAAATAGGTTTCGTTGTTGAGCAGGGCCTCGACAACCAATTGTGACAAACTCGGTTCCTTGCCCATGACAAGGATGGTGATGAGCTCGTCGAGCGTTCCGATCTCGCGCTCGCGCAGCAGCCCCGAAAGCGCCGTCTCGATCCGCCAGCGTCGGCTCATGGTCAGCTGTTGGCCGGTTCGCGCTTCTAGCAGCCCGGCGAGAATACGGGTCGAGCTGTCGCTTATCTGCACTCGCGATCCTCCTCGGTTCGCGACGCAATCCTGCGCGCGATCTTGTCGGGCGGGAGCGCAGCACTTGCAAGACCAGCCTCAAGCACCGCCCGAGGCATTCCCCAAACGGCGCAACTTGCCTCGTCCTGGGCGATGATCGAGCCGCCGCAGGCGACCAGGGTCGAAGCACCTTCGACTCCGTCGCGCCCCATTCCGGTCAGGACCACCCCGAGGGCGCCGCTGCCGAAGATTGCTCCGACCGAGGCGAACATCGGGTCGACCGACGGCAAGCAGCCGCTGTTCGTGCGCCCGTGACTGAGGCGAACGGCTGCGCCGCCCTTCGCCGGCTCGAGCGTCAGATGCGCGTCGCCAGGAGCGAGAAGAATGTGATCTGCTTCGAGCATCATGCCGTCCTGAGCAACCGAACAGGGTCGGTTAGCGATGCCTCCGAGCTGCCGGGCAAATACCGACATGAACGGCAGCGGCAGATGCTGAGTCAGAAGAATGGGCACACCGATACGCTTCGGCAAGCCATGGAAGAGAACGCCGAGCGCATGAATTCCACCGGTCGAGGCGCCGATCGCCAGGACGTCAATCGGATCCGATGGCATAGCGCGCAAGGCCGCCTGCGGCCCTACGGCCCGAGACGCATAACCGGCGCTGGCGAGTGAGAGTGTCGCATATCCGAGCGCCTTCAATTTGCTCACCAGTATCTCTGAAAATTTGCCGTTGAAGCGGCCTGTGCCAGGCTTTGGCATCGTGTCCGCGGCGCCGAGCGCGAGCGCAGCGACGGTCTGTTCCGCACCGTCCTCGGCGAGGGAGGAAACGATCATCACCTTGGCGCCTGCGGCAGCCGCAATGATCCGCGGGATTGATTTCAGTCCGCCGGCTCCAGGCATCTCAAGATCCAGGATCACGACATCGACCCGGCATTCGCCAAGTGCCTCGATGGCATCCTCGGCGGTCCCGGCAACGGCAGTGATCTCGAACGCCGGATCGCTTTCAATCATGCGCGAAAGGACTGCGCGAGCGACCGTCGAATCATCGACGATCATCAGCCGGATCCGCCGCCTCATCGGCCCGGGCTCCAGCTGGCGGTCCCGCGATCTGGCGAGCGCCCGCTCCACCAGGGACCTCAGGCGACGCCGACGAGCTGAAGCTTGATGTGGAGCGTCTCCCGGTCGAACGGCTTCATCACATATTCGTCGGCGCCCGCTTCAAGCGCAGC
>DATATH010000025.1:0-3065 GCA_036268895.1 Sphingomicrobium sp.
AATCGCCACCTATTCACAGGCCGGCGCCCAGTTCGGCTACGGCCTCATGTGGACGATGGTCCTATGCTATCCACTGATGTCTGCCGTCCAGCTGGTCAGCGCGCACATCGGCCGGGTGACCGGCGCCGGCCTTGCGAACAATCTCGCCGGCACATTCCCCAAGCAGTTCGTCGGCCTTCTGATCGGCATCCTTCTCCTCGCCAACATTATCAACATCGGGGCCGACCTGTCAGCGATGGCCGAGGCGGCTAGGCTGGTTGCGGGCGGCAACGAGCATGCCTTCGTCATCGGCTTTGCGATCGTCAGCACCATGCTCCAGCTGTTCATTTCCTACCGGCGATACTCGAACATCCTCAAATGGCTGACGCTCAGCCTGTTCGCTTATGTCGCGGTGCTTCTGGTAGTCCGGACCGACTGGTCTGCCGCGCTCGTCGGCCTGGTCTGGCCGACCAATCTCGGCCGGGATGCCCTCCTCACCATCGTCGCTCTTCTGGGAACGACCATCAGCCCGTACCTCTTCTTCTGGCAGAGCTCCCAGGAAGCCGAGGAAATCGCAAATTCGAAGCACCGGCCGATCAAGCAGGAGCCGCGCAGCGCAAGGCGGCAGTTCCAGCGGATGCGCTTCGACACGCTTGCCGGAATGGCATTCTCGAACCTCATCTCGCTCGCAATCATCATGGCCGCAGCGGCGACGCTGCACCGGGAGGGGCTTACCCAGATCGGCACAGCGGCGGACGCTGCGCAGGCGCTCCGGCCGGTAGCGGGCGAGTTCGCCTTCGCGCTGTTCGCGATCGGGATTATCGGCACTGGCTTTCTTGCGGTCCCGGTGCTCGCCGGCTCGGCTGCGTTCGCGGTCGCCGAGATCTTCGGGTGGAAGGAGGGCCTCGAATACCAGCCGCAGCAGGCCGCGGGGTTCTATTCGATCATCGTTGCAGCGTGCTTCGTTGGAGTCCTCATCGACTGGTCGCCGATTGATCCGATGCGCGCCCTGTTCTGGAGCGCCGTCCTCAATGGTCTGGCGGCGGTCCCGCTGATGGTCGCGATGATGGTCGTCGTTTCGCGCCACCAAGTGATGGGCCGGTTCACCGCCGACCGCCCGCTCGTGATCCTGGGCTGGGCTGCGACGGCGGTCATGGCGGCCGCATCGGCGGCGATGCTCGTCAGCTCGTTGGCCTGACGGCACCAATATTGTTCCGTGCGCGTTCCTGCGCGCACATGCGACGGTTCTTCAACCTCTGCGCGACCAAGATCTCGACGGCGGCGGGTCAGCCGCTGACGTTCATGATCGCACTCACCATCATCATCGTCTGGGCCGTTTGTGGACCGATGTTCCACTATTCGGACACATGGCAGCTGATCATTAATACTGGAACGACCATCGTTACCTTCCTGATGGTGTTCCTCATTCAGAACAGCCAGAACCGCGACGCTGCTGCGATGCAGGCCAAGCTCGACGAGCTCCTGCGCGCCGTCGACAAGGCGCGCGAGCAGTTCATCGGCATCGAGCATCTGACAGACCAGCAGATCGAGCTCGTCCGAGCCGCCCTCGAGCGCTACGCCAGGGAGAAGCCGGGAAAGCAAAGAACCAGCGAAGATACGGTCGACCGCTTGCTCGATCGGATGTCAGGAGACTAGGCTGCTTGAAAGAGTGGGCTCGGGCCGCCGCGCCCCTCAACGCGGGGAATCGTCCGGCTTCACCTCCAGCTTGCGATCGGCCTCGTCGATCGCGCGCAGGAGCTGGTTGAAATGCGGCGCCTCCTCAACCGGCCAGATGCGGTCGAAGGTCGGACCAAGCATATTGAGGTCACGACGGGTGAGGAGGCCGACCGCCACGATCCGTTCCGGCATGGTCGCACTCATCCTAATCTTGGTTAGAAACGCTCCTAAGCGCTTGTCGTGCCTATAGTTTCACCGATGCATCGTTCTTCTCGAACGAATGTGCGCTTAGTGTCACTGGAAAAAGACACCTCTTGGCCGCGACCGGACCCAACGCCACATAGGCGGCGACAATGCCCTCGATCCTTCCGCAATGGCAGCAGCTGGCGATTTACGCGGTCGGGATTGCGCTCGTCATCATGCTCCTCCAGCGGATCCCCGTGATCGGACGGATTGTCCGCTTCGCGATCTCGCTCGCCCTGTTCGCATTCTTCATCTTCATCCTCCTCCAGCAGGCGCCCTTCCAGCCCGAACTCTCACGCCTGACGAGCAGTCTCGGCCTCGACGACCAGCAGGTCGCGGGCAAGGAACTGCGCGTGAAAATGGCGCCCGATGGGCATTTCTGGGTGATTGCATCGATCGACGGCGTTAAGACCCGGATGCTGATCGACAGCGGAGCGACGATCACCGCAATCTCGGAAGAGACAGCGCGGTCGGCGAGGATCGACACGGGAAGGACCATCGCTCCCGTAATGCTTCGGACCGCGAACGGAGTCGCGACGGCCGAAACGGGATCGATCGACGAGCTTCGCACCGGGAACATCGTCGCTCGCAACTTGAAGGTCGTCACCTCGCCGGGCCTTGGAAACCTCGACGTACTGGGAATGAACTTTCTATCGAAGCTCGAATCCTGGCGAGTTCAGGGGCAGACGCTGTTTCTCGTCCCCCACCATCCGCAGGCCGGATCCAGCGCGAGCTCCAAGCAAGGGTCCAACTAAGCCCGGCGAGCGATGCTCGGCGGCCTCCGCCGCCAGCCCGGCCGGGCGGCGGAGATGAGATCGAGGATTCGCTCGGCCATGTCCTGCTCGTCGACCTGCTGAAGCTCGTGTAG
This sequence comes from Sphingomicrobium sp., assembly GCA_036268895.1. Classification (GTDB taxonomy): domain Bacteria; phylum Pseudomonadota; class Alphaproteobacteria; order Sphingomonadales; family Sphingomonadaceae; genus Sphingomicrobium. The sequence goes on from DATATH010000025.1 coordinate 2,768, forward strand.
GCGGTCGGACCACAGCGCATTGGCCTGCCCTGGAATCAGCTTCGGGGCGATGTTGACGACCTCGACGCCCATTCCGCGAACCTGCTCCCTCAGCCGCTCGGACAATCGGTCGAAGGCTTCCAGCGAGCTCGCATAAGGGAAGATCTCGTCGCGCGAAGCGGTCTCCCCTGCCGACGAGATGTTGACGACGAGCCTGCAACCCGCTGCCCGACGAAGAAGCGGGAGCATTGCCTGGGTCATCCGGGTCATCGCCAAGGTGCGGACATAACCCCGCCCCGCGGCATTGATGAGGACCTCG
>DATATH010000026.1:0-4005 GCA_036268895.1 Sphingomicrobium sp.
TTGCGCCGCCTGCATCACCTGCTCCTGGTAGACGAAGATCCCGTACGTCTCTTTGAGGATGCCCTCGAGCCGGGGATGCGGATATTCGATCTGCTCCTCGCCGTTCTTGCGCCGCCCGAACATCGGAATGTTGTCCATCGGGCCGGGCCGATAGAGCGCGTTGAGCGCAATGATGTCCTCGAACACGGTCGGCCTCACCGCGGAGAGCGTGCGGCGCATGCCTTCGGATTCGACCTGGAATACGCCGACCGTATCGCCGCGCTGAAGCAGGTCGAAGACTTCGGGGTCATCCCAGGGCAAGGCGCTGAAATCGACCTCGATGCCCTGCTCGGACAGCAGGCGCTCTCCTTCCTTCAGTACGGACAGCGTCTTGAGACCGAGGAAATCGAACTTCACCAGCCCCGCCGCCTCGACATATTTCATGTCGAACTGAGTGACCTGAGTGTCGGAGCGAGGGTCGCGATAGAGCGGGATCAGCTCGTCGAGCGGCCGGTCGCCGATCACGACGCCGGCGGCGTGAGTCGAAGCGTGGCGCGGGAGTCCCTCCAGCTTCATCGCCAGATCGAACAGGCGTTTTACGTCGGGATCGCCGTCATATTCTGACTTCACCTCGGAGACGCCGTTGAGAGACCGGTCGAGGGTCCAGGGATCCGTCGGATGGTTCGGGATCAGCTTCGCAAGCCGGTCGACCTGCCCATAGGGCATTTGCAGCACGCGACCCGTATCCTTGAGCACCGCTCGCGCCTTGAGGCGTCCGAAGGTGATGATCTGCGCGACCTTGTCACGGCCGTACTTGCGCTGGACGTAGGCAATGACCTTGTCGCGGTGTGTTTCGCAGAAGTCGACGTCGAAGTCCGGCATCGACACGCGCTCGGGATTGAGAAAGCGCTCGAACAGCAGCCCGAGCGCGATCGGGTCGAGGTCGGTGATGGTAAGCGCCCAAGCGACCACCGATCCAGCCCCCGATCCGCGGCCAGGTCCAACCGGAATGTCGTTCGCCTTTGCCCATTTGATGAAGTCTGCGACGATTAGGAAATAGCCGGCGAACCCCATTCCGGTGATGATTTCGAGCTCGTACTCCAGCCGTTCTCGGTAGCGAATCCGCTCGTCCTCGGAGCGAGCAGCAACCCGCCTCTCGAGCCCGGCGATCGCGTCGAGGCGGAGCTGCTCGTCCTCGTCCTGGCCGAGGCTCGGAAGGATCGGTCTTCGTTTCGGTGCCGCGATCGCGCAACGCTGGGCAATGACTGCGGTGTTGGCGATGGCTTCCGGCAGATCGGCGAACAATTCGGCGATTGCCGATCCATCCTTGAGCCAAGTGTCGGGCGAGGAGCTCGTGCGGTTCGCGCTCTCGATATAGGCTGAGTTGGCAATGCACAGCATCGCATCGTGCGCCGCGTGGAAGGATGGATCGACGTAAGCAGCAGGGTTGGTCGCGACGAGCGGTAGGTCGCGCGCATAGGCGAGTTCAACGAGCGCTTCTTCGGCGACATCCTCGACTGGATCATGGCGCCGCGAAACCTCGATGTAGAGGCGCCGATCAAAAAGGGACTGCAACCGGTCGAGATAGGCTTGCGCCTTGTTCTTCTGCCCGGCCGCGATGAGACGGGCAAGGGCGCCTTCAGCTCCCGCCGTGAGTGCGATCAGTCCCTCGCTCAGTCCTTCGAGCTTTGCGAACGGAACGTGCGGATCTTCCTCAAGCGGGCGATCGAGGTGCGCCGACGAGACAAGCTTGCAGAGATTTGCATAGCCCTGATCATCCTTGGCGAGCAGCACCAGCCAGTCGATGCCACCTTCCCCTCCGATCTCGGGGGGTCGCGCCACAGCGAGCATAGCTCCAATGATCGGCTGCACGCCCTTCGCCATGCAGGCGTCACTGAACGGCATGACCCCATAAAGTCCGTTTCGGTCGGTGACTGCGATCGCTGGAAAGCCGAGCATGGCCGCTCGCGCCGCGATGGTCTTGGGCTCCATCGCCCCTTCAAGCATGGTGAAGGACGAGAAAACGCGAAGCGGGACGTACGGCTGATTCACGATAGGACTATGTTATTTCTTCGGGCGGCCCGGACAAGGAAGCCGCCGGACTTATCCACGATTATCGCGGTGGCTGCCGGCGTCCATCCATGATGTCTCGGATCTCGCGCATCCTCCCGACATATGCATCGCCGATGCACGTCCGGTTCGGGCACCGGTCGCGGTATTCCATGAACCGGTCTCGGGTCCTTCTCAGAAGCTCCTTCTGTTCGGGCGAAGCTCCGGACATCGCGCTCACATATTGGGCGGCCATGTTGCGATCGAGCGCAGCGAGCCCGGCGTTCGAACAGACGGCAATCTGGCCCTTGGTGTGTGGCTTGGCGCAGTCGAAGCTCGCATGTCCGCTGGAGGAGGCTTGGCCGCTGGGAATCGTTGGCGGCGCCTGCTGCGCCGATTGAGGCGGCATTGCTTCAGGCTGCTTGGGTGCGGCCCCGTTCGTCTCCGCAGGTGCGCCCTGCTCTGCCGCTGGAGCTGTCGGCGCAGGTTGATTGACCCGCTCCAAGGTTGCGAGCGGAGCGACAATGGAATCGGCGTTGCGCAACAGGACGACGTCGCCGCTCCCATCGGCAGCAGGCTGGACGGTGTAATCGACATCGGCCGCGAGGGTCTGCCGACCGCCCACGATGCCGACACCAGGCGGGAGATCGAGTGCAAGCGATCCTGAGCAATTGACCGCTCCGCTCGAATTGTCCTGGCTCTCCATGACCGGGTTTTCCATACGCACAACGGCAAATCCGGAAAGCTGGTCGAAGGCCGCCTGATCACTTCCGCGGAGCTGTGCCGCACGGCGGAACAGCTCGCGCTTGATGAGATCGTAGGTCCGGTTGCTCGCACACAGCTTCTCTGGCGAGGGAGCCTTGATCTGCTGCTCGCTCTGGGCCACTTCGTTCTGGCTCAATCTGTCCTGGTCCGAATTCCTTGGGCTAGCGAAATAGGCGACCAGCAGCACCAGCACGACCAGACCGCCGACCAGCCCCAGCGTAGTCCAATTGAGTGTACGCACGGAGCTTCGAACGTCGCTGCCCCGCTCAGGCTCCATTATTCGAGGCGTCCTTCGTGCAGCCGGACGATTCGGTCCATCTTCGCAGCGAGCCGCTCGTTGTGCGTAGCAACGAGGGCGGCGCTGCCCTCGCCCCGAACGAGGGCCAGGAACTCGGCCAGGACGGCGTCCGCAGTTTGCTCGTCGAGATTGCCGGTCGGCTCGTCGGCAAGCACCAGCGGCGGTTTGTTCGCGAGCGCCCGCGCGACGGCGACACGTTGCTGCTCACCACCCGACAGCTTCGATGGACGATGATCCAACCGGTCGGACAGTCCAAGTGCGCCGAGCAATTGCTCCGCGCGCTCGCGCGCTGGCTGCGGCTCCGCGCCGCTGACGAGCTGCGGAAGGACTACATTCTCCACGGCGTTGAATTCGACGAGCAGGTGGTGAAACTGGTAGACGAAACCGAGGAGCTCACGGCGCAAGCGCGTTCGTCCCTCGTCGTCAAGATCTGCTGCTTCCTCGCCCTGGAGGCGGATCGAGCCCTTGAACCCCCCTTCGAGCAGCCCGACCGCCTGTAGAAGAGTCGACTTGCCCGAGCCTGAAGGGCCGAGGAGAGCAACGATCTCGCCTGGCTGGACCGCGAGGTCGATTCCCCGGAGGACGTCGATGGTCACCTCGCCCTGAATGAAGCTGCGCTTCAGGCCTCGAGTGACGAGGATCGGCTCACTCATAGCGAAGCACCTGCACCGGATCGGTGCTCGCCGCCTTGTAGGCTGGGTAGAGCGTCGCGAGGAACGAGAGGACCAGCGCGGTAAGGACGATCGCGGTGACCTCGAACGGATCGGTCTTCGAAGGGAGGTCGGTCAGGAAACGAACCGATGGATCCCAGAGGTTCTGCCCGGTGATCGCCTGGATGGCGTTCACCACATTCTGTCGGAAGAACAGGAAGATCGCTCCGAGAACGATGCCGAGCATGATTCCGAGCGAGCCGA
>DATATH010000027.1:0-3108 GCA_036268895.1 Sphingomicrobium sp.
TCGGTTTCCATATCACGCCAGTTCACGCGCGTGAGCGGCTGACCCTCCGGTCGTAGCCAGGCCAGCCGCCAGATCGCCGCCAGCAAACGACGGTTCTCGATCCGCCCGCTCTCCAAGTCTGGCACAACGCCGTGTGCGAAAAGACCGCCAAGGGCAGGGAGGCCCAGCTGTTCTTGGCCGCGCATCAGCGCTCGAAAGCCGGCCTTGAGGCCTTCCCAGGAATCCGCATGCCGGTCCCAGGCGGTCCGGCGCATCGACCGCTCACGCAGGCGGGCCAGCGAGTAGCCCTCGGCATAGACTCGTCGTGCAAGCTCGGAAGCGCCGGGCGGATGCAGCAATCCGCGATCCTCGGCCGCGAACAGGAAGATCAGGCGATAGACGACCCGCAGAAGCTGCTCGAAATAGCCATGTCCGCTGAGTGCACCTTCGCTCAGCGCTTGGCGGAGAGCACCATTGGCCGGGTTCTCGATGAAACCCTGACCGAGTTCGAGCAAGGCCGCCTCGACCCCCTGGCGGAGCTTGTCCCGCGCGGCAACCCCATCGGTTCGCCCCCGGTCTCGCCAGCGTTCAAGCGCGCAATCCGAAACCGGCGCATCGGTATGACCGAAACGGCTCTGCTGGATCAGCAGCCAGAGCGCAGAGAAATCCGGGAACAGACCCTCGGAAAAAATCTTGGAAAGGTTGGCTTCGATCCAGGCTGGCCGAGTCAGGCTTATATTGTCGCGCATAAGGCGCAAACTGATGCCGTCACTGACCAAACCCCAGTCGGCGTCTCCGCTGGCATTGAGATATTCCTGCAAGAGCAGGGTGGCAGACCGTCGGCGGGAGCTGTCTCCGAACTGGGCGAGACTTTCATCCACGCCGGAGCGGCGCGCGCCATCGGCGGGCGCCGGCGCGATGACAATCGGCACGCGTCCGCAGAGAGCTGCGTGCCGGACTGGAAATTCACGTTCGCCGAGCCGTGTGATCGACCGTAATTCAATTGAATCGAAGCCGAAACACTGGCGTAAAAGATCGAGGACAAACCGCTCGGATGTCGCAACGCTCTCGCTGCGCGTCGCTTCGAAGCGCGACCACAAAGCCTCGCCAATACGGTAGTAGCGCGCGATCTCATCGCGCAGCTTCAGCCCGGCGGGGATCTCATAGCTTTCCTCCGACTGGTCGTTGGCCTCGAAGGCGGCCAAGCGAGCGACGATATCTGGCGTCAGCAAAGCACCGACGATTTCGAGACCGGCAAAATCGAGCCGGGCGGCGCGACGGGACTGGCGGGAACGGGTGGGTCTAGGAGTCATGATCCACCCTCACAGCCGCGGCATCAGAACATAAAGTCCGATCACATCCACCGGGATTATGGCTTCTACCCGTACGCCAGCCCGCGATCCCAGGGCCTGGCGGACACGGCTGTGGTCGCTTGCGAGTGCCGCTGCGCGTTCAGCGGCATAGGCGTTCAACGCCGGCTTCAGCGCTCCAAGCTGGGCGGTGGCCCTCGCCAACTGAGCGTCGCGGACACGGTCAGGAATGTTTCCGCTCTTTGCCTCCAGCAGCGCAAACGCTGCATCGCCGGTGAATAACCGACTCCCGGTCGAGCCGTCGAACCCGATCGCCGCAGCTTCCTCCGCCATGGCGAACTGCGGGCCGAGCCGACCCCGCGAGTCGATGCGGTGGCGAATGCGCAGCAGGAGCAGCGTAACGACCGTCTCTACTGCCTCGCACTCCCAAACACCGCAACGTGGCAGGGTTGCCGGGTCGTCCTGCCTGGATAGACCATCGAGGGCGTTCTCGAGGAAGGCTTCGGCGAGAACACCCGGCAACGGGTGCGCACGATGAACGGACAGGAATCCCGCCCGCGGCCGCGCCTCGAAGGAAAGTCTCAGTGGTTTCGGAGACGCTGTCTCCTCTAGCAAGCCTTCGGTCTGGAACCGCTCCCGCAACATGTCCGGCGCAAGATAGAGAGGAGCCGCGTAGCCGCCGCGCGCCTGTGGCACCAGCGCGGCTCCCAGGCGCATCATGGCGCGGGAAACAAAGCGCTCGGCATCAGCAAAACCGCCCAGGGCGCTTTGGGTTGCTTCCCATTCCGCCGCAACCTCCTCGGGTTTGAGGGTGTATTGGGCGAAAATAGTGCGAGCCTTTTTCTCCTTTTCCGAGGCGTTCGACCAGGCTATCTCGATGTCCTTCGCTTCCGGAGTGCTCGACACGTCCAGATCGAGCGTCAGCTGGCGGCGCTCACGCGCTCGCAGCAGGACTGCCGACATCAGGGCCTTGGTGAGGCTCCCTCCCTCGTCCGGCATGGGCACCTGAACGCCGGTCTGCTTTTCAATCGCCCGCGCCTTTCGCAGGATCACATCGAGCACAGCGCCATCGACGGGATTGTTCTCTCCATAGATCAGGATCGTTCTGACGGGGTCGCTCTTCTGGCCAAACCGATCGACGCGCCCCTCTCGCTGTTGATGCCGGGTGGGGTTCCAGGACAGGTCGTAGTGGATGACTGAATCGAAGTACGCTTGCAGATTGATGCCTTCGGAGAGGCAATCGGTTGCTACTAGAATGCGCTTTTCGAATTCACCAAGGGCCTCGACCCGGGCCTCTCGTTCCCCTGACGGAAGTGAACCAGTGACGACTTCGACCGTGTAATCCTTGAAGGCGGATGTGATAGCGGCACCGATCGCTTCGGCGGTCGCAATGAAGCGGCAAAAAACGACAGGGGAAAAGCCGTCTTTCAGGAGACCTCGGAGTGCAGATTTCAGAACCGTGAGCTTCGGATCACTAGCAGAATTTGCCGCGAGAGCATCGGCCTGCGTGATCAACCCGAGGAGACGGCCGTCCTCGATCGCGGCTCCGGGTTCGAGATCGTCTTCAGCCGATTCCTCGTCATCGATCGCCCTGGCGGTTATGAGATCGGCTTCCGCTTCATCGGCATCGAGGATGGCGCGTGTCCTTAGGGCCCGCGCTGCCGCAGCAGGGCTGGAGCCTACACAGCGCATCAGCGACAGGGTTCCCCAAAACGCCAGACGCTGCCTCAGCTCGCCTTCCTCGGATGCGATAACCTCTGCGCAATAGTCGAGGGTCGCGCCATAAAAGCGCTCATAGTCGCCTGATAGCCTGTACTTG
>DATATH010000028.1:0-6770 GCA_036268895.1 Sphingomicrobium sp.
AACGAACCACCGGAACAGCAGATCGAACTCCATCCGCTCCATGAGCTGCCGTTCCGAGCGGATGCCGTAAAAGGCCTGGAGCAGCATCGCCCGCAACAGCCGTTCCGGCGGAATCGACGGACGTCCAACGCGTGGTCGGTAAAGCACCGCAAAATCACCGCTCAAGTCCGCAAGCGCCGCGTTAGCGATCCCCCTGATCAATCGCAGCGGATGATCCCGTCGAACCCGCGCCTCGAGATCAACGTACGAAAACAGCGATCCCGAACGTTCGTCTGTCCCTCGCATCAACCTCACCCCTCCAACAGGCGAAGTGAATCATGATCGAACACCCAAGGCCAGAACCTTTTTCAACAGCCTGCTAGCGCTCCGCGCGGAAATTGAGCCTCCTCGTCACCGTGTAATCGGTGATGTTCACGAGAAAGTGGGAGATAGCCCACTTGAGGCGCCGCCAGAGGCTCGCCCTGTTCTTGTGAAGCTCCGGCGTGATCCATTGGGATTCGGCAAGCTCGCCCTCGAAATAGCCGCGCATCGTCGCGGCAAAGGCTGCATCCTTGATCCGGAGCATGATCTCGAGATTGATGTAGAGACTTCGGTAATCGAAGTTCGATGAGCCGATGTGGACGATATCGTCGACGATCGCGAGCTTGGTGTGCAGCTTCGCGGGTTGGTATTCGTACATCTGGACGTGTCGGCGGAGCAATCGGCTATAGCTGTTCCGGGCGGCGGCAATCGTCGCATTATTGTCAGACCTTGCGGCGGTGATGATCCGCGCCTGGCCGCGGCGACCGACCCTCCCGATCCGCCTCAGCATCGCGCTTGGCGGCGCGAAATAGGCGAAGATCATGTCGAGCCGGCGAGCGCTCCGGATGTCCGCTCCGATGCTTCGCCACCAGCTGTTGCGCACGCTCAACGGCCCGCTGAACTTCCATTGCAAAGGACCGCGCCACTCGCTGTATCCGCCGACGATGCGCCTCAGTGAGCGGAGTTTTGGGTTCTTCCGGAGCGACCAGCGAAAGATACTGTCGAAATAGCGCACGGGCATCGCGACTTCGGGGCCGTCGATGCGAAGCCACAGGTCGCGCCAGTGCTTGGGCCCGTGATCTTCGAGATAGCTGTCGTCGATGTTCGCTCCGCCGATGATTGCGGTCGAACCATCGATCAGGATCAGCTTCTGGTGGTCGCGAACAAAATAGCGCCGGCCGTAGGTGGGGTTGAACACGCAATGCCTGCCGCCCGCATTGTCGATTGCCGCGAAGAATTCTGGCGCCGCTCCCGATCCGAACCCGTCGACCAGCAGCTTTACCTCGACTCCGCGCCGCGCCGCAGCGATCAAAGCGTTGCGGACTTTTTGGCCGGAGCGATCGGCGCTGAACATGTACATGAGCATCCGAATGCTCATTTTTGCCTCGGCGATCAGCTCGAGGAGGAGCTCCAGACGCGCTCGTCCGCTCTCGACCAGCTCGAGCCGGTTGCCGGCGATTTCGGCAAGGACTGGAGCCCGAGCCGCGGACGAGGTGGACTGGTCGGCCATCATCACAGCTTTTCTTGACTTTTCGAGAGGCTGCAAGCTATTGGCACCACCTTCCTCACATCCCATATTCCAAGCTCGGAATAGCTTTTGCGGAGCGACTGATGGCGCGCGTTACGGTTGAAGATTGCGTAGACAAGATCTCGAACAGGTTCGACCTCGTCCTACTCGCGGCACAGCGCGCGCGCCAGATTTCGGGCGGCGCCGACCTCACGATCGATCGCGATCGCGACAAGAACCCGGTCGTTGCATTGCGCGAGATCGCCGAAGAGACGGTCAAGCCGAAGCACCTTGAGGAAGCCGTCGTCACCAACCTTCAGAAGGTCCGGATCGACGAGGAGGACGAGACCGAAGAGCTGGCATCGCTCAGCGAAGCCGCCGAAGCGCTTCGGCTCACCGCAGCTGCTCCGCCTCGCCCAAGTCCGTCGGGTGGCGATTACGAATAATTTCGCTCTGGCCTGATCTTCGGCCGGTGGTTAGACCGGCCGAATGGTTCCCTTTTCGTTCGCGGGCGAAACGTTCGAGGCGACAGTTTCGGGCGCATTGTTCTGGCCAGCCCAGCAGGCGCTGCTCGTGGCCGACCTGCATCTTGAAAAAGCCAGCTGGTTCGCCCGGCTCGGGCAATTCCTCCCGCCCTACGATTCGCACGCGACCCTGACCGCGCTTTCGAACGAGGCCGAGCGCAGCGGGGCGGCACGGCTCTACTGCCTCGGCGACAGCTTCCACGACGCCTTCGGCTGCGACCGGCTTCCGGCGAGCGCCCGTTCGCTGCTCGAGGATCTCACTTCGAGGCTCGACTGGACCTGGATCGTCGGCAACCATGATCCGGGCTTTGAAGACAATTGCGGCGGTCGCCTCGAGGACGAAGTGGACGTTGGCGGCATCATTCTCCGGCACGAGGCGGTTCGGGGCGAAATCCGGCCGGAGATCTCCGGCCATTTCCATCCCAAGCTTCGCTTGCATCTGAGGGGCAGGCCGGTTTCGCGCCGCTGCTTCGTCCTCGCGACAAAGAAGCTGATCATGCCTGCCTTCGGAGCTCTGACGGGCGGCCTCGACGCGCATCACCCGGAGATCCTTGGTTCCGTGGGCATGAACGCAGCCGCGCTCGTTCCGGTCTCCAACCGGCTGCTCCGCTTTCCCCTCGCCGCCTAGTCAGCCGCCCTGACCTCGATCGCAATGGCTCCGCTCGGGCTGACCAGAAGCCGCGCGATCGCCCGCCTGCTCTTGCCAAAGGTCGCGGCCTGCAGCTCGTTGCGCGCCGCGTGGCGGTCGAACTTGAACCCTTGGGCTTCTGCAGCCCGCTTTAGTGTGTCGAGATGTTCGTCGAGATTGGCGATGCCCTCGTCGGGGTCGAAATCCATCGTGACTTCAAGTTCGGGCGATGGGCTCATCCGTCCTGCTTTGCCCCTTGCGAAGTGATGCGCAAGCCCCCGCGATTGCCTATGCGTACGGCTGTTTCTAAACCCTCGCGCATGGCGATGAGAGATTTCCTCCTGCTTGCGGGGGCATTGGCGATGATACCGGGCGCGCTCCAGGCGCAGTCGATCGATCCTAAGGTCCAGGCGAGGATCGAGAGAATCCTCAAGGCGACGCCGCTGATCGACGGTCACAACGACCTGCCCGAACAGCTCCGCGAGAATTACAACATGAGCGTCGAGGGACTGGCGAGCGGCACCGACCGACGCCTCGGCCACCCGCTGATGACGGACATGGCGCGGCTTCACCAAGGCCATGTGGGGGGGCAATTCTGGTCGGTTTATATACCCTCCGAAGTGACCGGCGACGCAGCAATTCGCGCGACGCTCGAGCAGATCGACATCGTCAAGCGGCTGGTCAAAGCCTATCCCAACGACCTCGAGCTTGCCCGTAGTGCGGACGACGTCGTCAGAATCCACAAGACGGGCAAGATCGCCTCGCTGATCGGGGTCGAGGGCGGACACCAGATCGGCGGAAGCCTCGCCGCACTGAGGCAATTCTATGACCTTGGGGCTCGCTACATGACCCTGTCGCATTTCAAGGACAACGAGTTCGCCGACAGCGCCACCGACGATCCCAAATATCACGGCCTCAACGACTTCGGCCGAACCGTCGTCCACGAGATGAACCGGCTCGGAATGCTGGTCGATCTTAGCCACGTTTCGCCCGAAACGATGGCCGGAGCGCTCGACGTCAGCAAGGCGCCTGTGATCTTCTCGCACAGTGACGCACGAGCCCTCGTCGACCACCCCCGAAACGTGCCCGACGACATTCTAAAGAGGCTCCGGACGAACGGCGGGCTCGTGATGGTCAACTTCTATCTCGGCCACCTGTCGGAGCCGTACCGCGAATGGGAGGGTCAGCATTCGGCCGAAGAAGCCCTAGTCGCGGACCTCTACACCGGCCAGCCCGAGATCCGCAAAGTAAAGCTCGCCGATTGGGAGCAGGCGCATCCCGCGCCGAGGTCGGATGTCGGGATCATCGCCGATCACGTCGAGCATGTGGCCAGGATCGCCGGCCATGACCATGTCGGTCTTGGCGGCGACCTCGACGGCATTCCAGTCGACGCGGCTCCGCCCGGCATGAACAGCGTTTCGGGCTATCCGCTTCTGTTCGCCGAGCTCATTCGCCGCGGGTGGAGCGATGAGGATCTGGCCAAACTCGCCGGCGGCAATTTGCTTCGTGTTCTGCGCCAGGCCGAAGCGGTTGCGGCATCGATGCGAAACGAGCCGCCGGCAACGGCGAGACTCCAGCCGCTCTCCCCGACCGACCCCTGGAAATGAATGAGTTGGAGCCACCCCTCAAGGCAGTAATCATCCCGGTCACTCCACTGCAGCAGAATTGCACCCTGCTGTGGTGCACCAAGACGATGCGAGCTTCCTTCGTCGATCCCGGCGGCGACCTGCCGCGACTGAAGGCTGCGGCGGATCAGGCGGGCGTGACGATCGAGAAGATCCTCCTCACCCACGGCCACATCGACCATTGCGGAAGCGCCGGAATCTTTGCCGAAGAGCTCGGCGTCCAGATCGAAGGGCCCAATGAGGAAGATCGCTTTTGGATCGAGCGTCTGGCCGAGGATGGGGCAAGATATGGGATCGTCGGCCGACCGTTCGAGCCCTCGCGCTGGCTCCTGGACGGTGACGAGGTGAGCGTCGGCGAATTGAGGCTCGAGGTTCGCCATTGTCCCGGCCACACGCCGGGCCACGTGGTCTTCCACCATCGGCAATCGAACCTCGCTCTTGTCGGCGACGTGCTGTTCAAGGGTTCGGTCGGACGCTGGGACTTCCCGCGGGGGGATCAGCAGCAGCTGATCCGTTCGATCACCAAAAAACTCTGGCTGATGGGAGACGAGACCACCTTCGTGCCAGGACACGGACCGATGTCGAGCTTCGGGCACGAGCGCCGGACCAATCCGTTCGTGAGCGATTCGGCACTGGCCGCTGCTTAGGGTCCGCCCGCTCCCCGGCTCAGATCGTCACGGCGATCTCGGCGCTGATCAACAAGGCGGCTCCGCAACCTGGACCCATGCCTTCGTGAGCCGGCCGCCCTTGCAACACAGGTCAGTTTCGCTATAGGGGCCGCGGTTCGCGACGATCCGGCCGCCGCCGCGGGGACAACCCCGCCGAGATGAGGCGCAGATCGTCGCCATTTTTATTGATGTCATTTGAATCGAAGGTGCCGCAATGGCTGTCCCCAAGAGAAAAACCTCGCCGTCGAAGCGGAATATGCGCCGCAGCCATCATGCGCTGACGGCCACGAGCTTCCAGGAGTGCCCCAATTGCGGCGAGCTCAAGCTGCCGCACAATATGTGCCCGGCATGCGGCCATTATAACGGCCGCGAAATCGTCTCTCCCGAGGATTAAGCTAAGGCAGGCCTCGCGATGGTTGGAGGCCCACGCATTGCAATCGACGCCATGGGTGGCGACGGCGGCCCGTCAGCGATGATCTCGGGGGCTTCGCGCGCGCTTCGCAAGGACCCCTCGCTGCGATTCACTTTTTATGGTGACGAGCGGCAAGTCGAGGAAGAGCTCGAGCAGCACAAGAACCTCCAGACCGGAGTTGCCCTCACCCATTCGCCCGAAGCGATCGAGGCGAGCGAAAAGCCGAGCCAGGCGATCCGCCGTGCGCGCACCACTTCGATGGGCATGGCGATCAATGCCGTTAAGGAAGCGAAGGCCGATGCGGCGCTGTCCGGCGGCAATACCGGCGCTCTGATGGCCATGTCCAAGCTTGCGCTGCGCACGATGCCGGGGATCGACCGACCGGCGCTCGCTGCTCTTTTGCCGACGCTCGCCGAGACCGATTGCGTGATGCTCGATCTCGGAGCGAACACCGAATGCGACGTCCAAAACCTCGTCCAGTTTGCGGTCATGGGCTCGGCCTATGCCCGCTGCGTCCTTGGAATTCACAAGCCACGGGTGAAGCTTCTCAATATCGGCACTGAGGAGCTCAAGGGCACCGACGAGCTGAAAGCGGCGGCTGCGCTGCTTCGCGAAGCCGATTATCTGCCGCTGCGTTTCGATGGATTCACCGAGGGTGACCAGCTCTCGCGCGGCCAGGTCGACGTGGTCGTCACCGACGGCTTCTCGGGCAATATCGCGCTCAAGACGGCCGAAGGGACGGCCCGCTTTGTGACCGACCTCCTGCGCCGGGCGTTCAAGAGCTCGCTGCGGTCAAAAGCCGGCTTCGCCTTGTCGCAGCCGGCGCTCAACCTCCTCAAGGTTCACCTCGACCCCAACAACCACAATGGAGCGGTTTTCCTCGGGCTCAACGGGCTCGTCGTGAAGAGCCACGGGGGGGCCAATCCCAAGGGCGTTGCCAATGCGATCCACGTCGCTGCGACCATGGTGCGAAACGACATCACCCGGAGGATCGGCGAGGATATCGACAATTTCCGGGCGCATGCTTTCGCCAACGGGGGAGGGGAATGAGGCGTTCGCTGGTTCTTGGTGTCGGAAGCGCGCTGCCGAGGCGCCGGGTGACCAATGACGAGCTCGCCCGGAGCGTCGATACGTCGGACGAGTGGATCGTCGAACGGACCGGCATTCGCAGTCGCTATATCGCAGGCGAGGGCGAGACCACGGCATCCCTTGCTGCAGATGCGGCGCGCCGCGCGCTCGAGCACGCCGGCATTTCCGCTTCAGAAATCGACCTCATCGTGCTTGCGACAGCAACCCCGGATCAGACCTTTCCCTCGTCAGCGACCAAGGTCCAGGCGGCGCTCGAAATTCCGGACTGCATCGCCTTCGACGTGCACGCGGTATGC
>DATATH010000029.1:0-2376 GCA_036268895.1 Sphingomicrobium sp.
CATTGTCGCTGCGCATGCAGGAACTGATTTCAACCTCTACAGCCTCGTGTTCGGGGTCGATCAACCGCCAGGAATCCGCTGACACTGCCCGATCCAGCAGCCGGGATGACGAGCGCCTGCCTGCTGCTTCTCACAAGAGCTGATCTGGCTGCGCGGTCGACCACCCGATCGAAACCCAAGCTCAGGCGGGCCTGAACTGAAGCGCCACCCCATTCATGCAGTATCGGAGCGACGTCGGCGGGGGTCCGTCGGGAAAAACATGGCCGAGATGTCCTTCGCAACGTGCGCAGCGGACTTCAGTTCGAGCCATGCCGATGCTCGTGTCCGCCCTGGTTTCGATTGCTCTGGGAAGGTGATCGTAAAAGCTCGGCCATCCGGTCCCACTGTCAAACTTGGTTGCCGATAAGTAGAGCGGCAGCGCGCAGCCGGCGCAGGCAAAAACGCCTCGGCGATGTTCATGATTAAGCGGGCTCGAGAAGGGCCGTTCGGTCGCCGCTTCACGCAGAACTGCAAAAGCTGCTGGCGAGAGCCGCTTGCGCCAGTCGGCATTGCTCAGCCTTAGTGAAGCAATGCCCAAGGCCTTGGCGGATCCGCTCAACGTCAGCGCCGCCGCCACGCCTCCTGCTGCCACGGAGGCAAGGAAGTCGCGGCGCGCGCTTGGCAGAGAGTCTCTCATGCCTTCACCTTCGATCCGCGATGCCAATTGGTTACATTTCCGAACATGAGGACGTAACCGGATCGTGGTGGAGCGCGTAAATCCTCTGAGGAAACGTCTGAGAGAGGCTCACCATGTCACCCATCGTACGATTTGGCGCAATTTCGACTGCGGCGATCATCTTCCTCGTCGGACAGGGTCCCTCGCTGGCCGCGGAACCGGCCGTCAACGCGCCAGCGGCGCTCTTGAGCGAGCGAACGTCGGCCGCTCAAGAAATCGCGGTCTTTGCCGGCGGCTGCTTCTGGGGCGTGCAGGGCGTCTTCTCCCACGTCAAAGGAGTCCTCGCTACGACCGCCGGTTATGACGGCGGAGCGGAAGCCACCGCGCGCTATCCGATCGTCTCGACGGGAACGACCGGTCATGCCGAGTCGGTCAGGGTCGTATTCGATCCCCGTAAGGTGAGCTATGCGGACCTGCTCCGAATTTACTTTTCAGTCGTCGCCGATCCCACGCAGCTCAACCGCCAGGGACCGGATGTCGGCACACAATATCGCTCGGCCCTGTTTCCGCAGTCGGCGGCCCAGGCGAGCATCGCCAAAGCCTACATCGCTCAGCTCGCCCGGACAGGCGTCTATCCCCGCCAGATCGTCACGAGGATCGAAAGTGGACACGGCTTCTTCGCTGCCGAGAGCTATCATCAAAAGTTCATGGCCAAGAATCCCGACTATCCCTACATCGTCATCAATGATTTGCCGAAAGTGGAAGCGCTGAAGGAGATGTTTCCGCAGCGCTGGAAGGCTTAAAGCGGGAGTCCAAGGGGGCGATGCTCGATCACCCAGCACTATCCTGGCCCGGGCTTCCCCCCCTCGCCGACGAGGAGCGTATTGCCCGGGCGCGCGCCGTTCGGGACGCTCTTCGGACTCGGCGGACGTGCCGGTATTTCCGTGACTGTCCTGTGCCTCGTGCGGTCATCGAGGCTGCGATCGAAGCCGCCGGCACGGCGCCCTCGGGAGCGAACCATCAGCCCTGGCATTTTGCCGTCGTCAGTTCGCCCGGGCTAAAGGCGGGGATCCGCGCCGCCGCCGAAGCCGAGGAACGCGCCTTTTACGCTGGCAAGGCGGGATCTGAGTGGCTCGAGGCCTTAGCGCCGCTGGGAACGGATGCCGACAAATCCTACCTCGAGGTTGCTCCCTGGCTGATCGTCATCTTCGGGCAACGCCGCGGCGGGATTACTCCTGGCGACGACAAGCAGAATTATTATGTGAATGAAAGCGTAGGCATCGCTGCCGGCTTCCTCATCTCAGCGCTGCACGCGGCCAATGTCGCGACCTTGACGCATACACCCAATCCCATGCGCTTCCTCAATCGCGCCTGCGCACGACCAAACACTGAAAAGGCAATGATGATCGTTGTCGCTGGCCATGCGTCACCTGACGCAACCGTTCCGCTTCACGCTCTCAAAAAGAAGCCGCTTGCGCAAATCTCAAGCTGGCTTTGAGCGAGTGCTTGCCGCCTCATCAAGAGGGCGATCCTTTACGCTGAGCTGCCACTCCTTGCCGGGGCCGTTCGGCTCCAGACTTAATGACCCCGAATCCGGGCGTCGCGGAGATTGCCGGTCGACGAGGGAAGCTGGCGGATGGCCTCAATGATCCCATCCTGCAGCCATTGGGCAAGGAAGCTTCCAGCGGTCGCGGGAACAGCTTCCTCGCCGACATGCTCGG
>DATATH010000030.1:0-4450 GCA_036268895.1 Sphingomicrobium sp.
CAGCCATTTTCGCTTCTGCGCCTCCGTGCCAAAGGACAGGACATAGGTTGCGACCAGGTCGGTATGGATGAGAAAGCCCGGCCCGCTGGCGCCGGACCGCCACAACTCCTCGAAGACGACGACGTCGAACAGGTAATCGAGACCCATCCCGCCATATTCCTCGGGAACGGTGCAGCAGAGCAGGCCGGCCGCGCCGGCCTTCAGCCACAGCTCCCTCGGAACGATGCCGTCCTCTTCCCACTTGGCGTGGAAAGGCACGATCTCGCGGTCGACGAAGCGCCGGACCGTTTCCCGGAAAATTGCATGTTCTTCGCGAAAGATCGTGCGCTCGATCATTGTCAAAAAGCATCCCGCCTGATTTAGTGTGCTAGTGTACTATATACGGGCCCGGTATACAACACGGAACTGCTCGTGTTCAAGCAGGATAGTACACAAACGAACAGTATAGAAAGCGGAGAGGAAAGATGCCGGGAACGCCGGAGCTAAAGCAATTTCGGACAGAATGGCCGGGAAACGGTGTCCTACACCTTGTTTTCGACATGCCCGGGCGCTCGATGAACGTGTTCTCGAACGCAGCGATCGAAGAACTCTGCCGGTTCGCCGATTGGCTCCCGCAAAGCGATGTCGCGGGCGTCGTCATCCGCTCCGGCAAGTCCTCGGCATTCAGCGCCGGCGCCGATTTGGCCGAGCTTGAGACCGCCTACGAAATGGTCATGGCGGCGCCATCAGCCGAGCGCGACGGCGTCGCGTTCGATCATTTCTTCCGGTTGAGCCAGGGGTTGCGCAAGCTTGAGACCGCGGGCAAGCCCGTCGCGGTAGCGATCGCGGGACTGGCCTTGGGAGGCGGCGCGGAATTTGCGCTTGCGGCACATCACAGGGTCCTCACCGATCACCCGCAGAGCACGTTTGGCTTGCCGGAGTCCCTAGTGGGATTGTTGCCTGGAGGGGGAGGAACCCAGCGCCTTCCGCGCCTGATAGGCATTGAAGCGGCGCTGCCGGTGCTGCTCGATGGCGCAAGGATCGGCGGGGCCGCGGCTATCGCGGCCGGACTCGCGGACGAACTGGTGGCAGCGGGTGAAGAAGTGGCGGCAGCGGAGCGCTGGGTGCTGTCGCGTCCGCCAGCCACGCAGCCTTGGGACTGGCCTGACTGGCGCGCGAAGGGTGCTAAACGCTCTGCGGCGCTGATTGGGCAGCGCCGAGCGAGCGTTCTGGCTGAGACGCTGGGACACTATCCGGCGCCGCTCGCTGTTCTCGACTGTGTCGAACAGGGATTTCCCCAAAACTTCGACTCGGCGATTCGAACTGAAATGGACATCTTTACGAAACTGATCCAGAGGCGAGAGCCTCGCAACATGATCCGGACGTTGTTCCTCGGAAGGCTCGATCACGAGCGATTGAAGAAGAACGGAATGAATCCCAAGGTCACCGAGGCTGTCGCGTCGATCTCGCGCGTACTCGCTATCCGCTCGGAGAGGGACAAAGAGCTCGCCGAATCTTTTGCGCGCGCCGGATTTCGCGTCGACCAGGCGCAGAAGCCCGTCTTCGATGGCCGGATCTCGGGTGCAGGCTATTGGTTTGACGACGAGCCGAAGACTAGGGGAAAGGAGCTGTTGCGCGCCCGACTCGCTGAAGCGGAAGCCGTGGCCGCGGGCTGGCGTTCCCAGCTCGACGAGGCTGAGCGTCGTGCGGCCGACTATTTGCTCGTTACAAGAGAAGGTATTCCCGCCTATCTCGGCGGCTTGCTTGCCGCGGGATTGGGTTAGACGAAGCACGCGTGAAGGAGACAGTCGTGGCGAAGCCTCTCGACGGTGTCAGGGTTCTCGATCTTTCAAAAGTTCTCGCCGGTCCGCTCTGCGCGCAGTATCTGGGTGATCTCGGTGCGGAGGTCATCAAGGTCGAAGCGGTGGGGCAGGGCGATGAAACCCGGGGATGGCCGCCGTTTCCGGCGCCGGGGCTCGGCACGGTGTTCCTGAGCGCCAATCGCAACAAGCGAAGCATCGCGATCAATATGAAATCGGAGAAGGGGCGGGCGCTGGTGCATGAATTGGCCAAATCCGCCGACGTCGCCATCGAGAGCTTCGGCACTGGCGTTGCCGAACGACTGGCGATCGATGCCGACAGCCTTCGTGCACTCAACGACCGCCTCATCCATTGCAGCATCTCCGGCTTCGGTCGGACGGGGCCTTTGAAAAATTCGCCTGGCTACGACGTGATCCTGCAGGCCTTTAGCGGCATCATGTCGATGACTGGCGACGAGGGTGGCGGCTATATCCGCAGCCCCATTTCTCCGATCGACCAGATGACGGGCGTGCACGCTTTCAGCGGCATACTCGCCGGTCTGCTGGCGCGGGAGAAATCGGGCAAGGGCGCGTCGATCCAGGTGTCACTGTTCGACACCGCGCTCGGCCTTCTGGGCTACAATCTGCAAACGTTCTGGGAACGCGGCGTCCAACCGGCCAAATGCGGGTCCAGCCACGAGTCGCTCTGTCCCTACCAGGCGTTCGAGGCCGCGGATGGACCGATCATGATCGGTGTCGCCAACGACAATCTGTGGCGCAAGTTCTGCGCGGTCGCGGGCCTTAAGTCGATCGTCGACGATCCCAAATTCCGCACCAATGCAAATCGTGTCACCCATCGCGCCGCGACGCTTGATCATGTTCAATCGGCGATTGCGACCAGGACGGTCGGACAGTGGAACGCTGCCCTCACCGAGGTCGGCATTCCCTGTTCGCCGATCAATACGCTCGCTCAGCTCCTCGAGCACCCACACACCAGGGCGAACAAGACCATCATGCAATACGACCACGTCGCAGCCGGTCGTCTCAACTGCGTGGGTCATCCCGTGACCTTTGTCGGGGAAGAACGCAGCGTCGGCCTGCCGCCGCCCATGCTGGGACAGCATACCGACGAAGTCTTGAAGGAGATGGGCCTTTCGCGGGAAACCATCGAACGGCTGCGCCGCGAAGACGTGGTGAGCTGACGCAGGGTTGTTCACGCTCTGAACCGAATGGCTTCTTCAGTAGGGAACGCTGAATTGTCCACCATGGACTGGGATGACATCCGCTTCTTTCTAGGTGTCGCACGCGCCGAACAGTTCTCGGCTGCTGCGGCGCGAATGGGAGTCGACACGGCGACTGTAGCCCGGCGGATCAACGCTCTGGAGAAATCGCTGAATGCTCGCCTGTTCGACAGGCGACATACCGGCTGCGTCCTGACTGAGGCTGGAGAGCGGTTCTTTCAGACTGCTGAAGAACTCGAATCGAATATTTTGCGGGCACAAGCTGATCTATCGCGGTCCGATGTCCTCGTTACCGGGGCGGTAAGAATCGCTGCTCCTGACGGGTCCGGCACGTTGTTTCTGTGTCCGCGATTTGCAGCGCTTAAGGCCCGGCATCCTGCATTGACGATACAATTAGTGCCGATCACGCGAACATTTTCACTATCCAGGCGCGAAGCTGATCTCGCGGTGACCATCGAGCAGCCGGCCGAGGGCCGGCTGGTATCCCGCAAACTCATCGACTATTCACTCCATTTTTATGCGTCACGGAAGTATCTCGAAGAGCACGGAGCTCCAACAACCGCCAACGATCTCTCGCGCCATTGCCTGATCACATATGTGCCGGATCTAATCTTTGCGGAGCAACTCATCTTCATGCCTGAAATATACGGGCCATCGTATAGCAGATTGGAGTGTTCCACCGCAGTAGGCCAGTTGGAGGCGGTGCGGAGCGGCGCAGGAATAGGGATCTTGCATGACTATGCCGCCCATCGGGACAAGCAGTTACGAGTCGTGTTGCCAGCCGTGCGATTTGACCGAACTTACTGGATGGTTACGCACGCGGACCTCCAGGGCATCGCCCGCGTCCGAGCCGCCATCGATTTTATAGTCGATGAGGTCCGGGCGAATAGGGCGACATTCAGACAGGAGCCGGGGTGAGTCTCGCCTTCATTCGAATCGCCTGCTGTCGACTAGAAGCGCAATTGGCGGCGACGAAGGTTCAATTCTTGAAAATGATTGAAAATCGGGAAGGGTAAGGGGCTCGATCGACTGTCGCGAAACCACCGCGTCGCCATTCTGACAACGACAAATTCTGTAGTGGTCTCAATAGCCCGCAAGGCTGCAAAATGTCAGAATGGCCATTGTGCCCGTTACGAAATTCGGCGACTTCCAAGCTGAATACGAGGGTTCGATTCCCTTCACCCGCTCTACGATTTTCTACGCCACGATACGATCTAGTGCGATTTGGCACGCCTTTATGCGCGCGTCTCCTCGCCGCCGATCCGGCGCGCCGAGTTGAGATCAGCCTCTCCTAGAAACCTATCCCGCTGTCTGCTTCGCCTTCCACGGCGGGAATAAGGTTCGCGGCGAGAAAGTCCACGAAAGCTCTGAGCTTGGGAGCGAGATGCCGGCTCGACGGCCACAGCACCCGAAGCGGTCCGGAGCGGTCGG
>DATATH010000031.1:0-11487 GCA_036268895.1 Sphingomicrobium sp.
CTCATTGCCGTTCCTTCAGGCTGCGCAACGCAAGCCAAGCAAAAAGTCCTGCGACCCCGGCCGCGAGCAGCATCGAGGCGATTGCACCACCGAACGGCCCGATCCACCGCCCAAGAGCCACCGCAATTCCAACGAACAACGTGATGACGCCTGCAAGCGCGAGTACCGCGGCAACTCCGAAGAGAATCGCTGCACGGACGTAGTCTTCGGCAATTTCTATTGCGCGCGCCTTAAGCAGCTCAAGTTCCGTCCGGCCATAGTCGAGCGCATCATCGAGGACTTGCTCGATGAGCTCGCCGATCGAGCGATCAGATCCCGGCGGCGGGTTTTGCTGAGGCGGCTTCAGCATCAATCCTCTTCGTCTGCGTCCCTGGCGAGGCCGGTCTTCAAAAGCCGCGCAATGACGAATCCGACGACCGCTGCACCGGCAAGAGCGATCCCGGGGCTGTTGCGGACAAATGTGCGCGTATCCTCAATCAGTTCGTCCGGATCCTTGTCGGCGATAGAACTGGCAACATTTTCAATCGCTCCAGCAGCGCGGCGAGCATATTCGCCATATTCCTCGCCGAGGCGCTCATCGATCCCTGGCGCGGTGTCGCCGACCATCTTGGCGACATTGGCAAGAGTTTCGGACGTGCGCTCGAGCCCTTGGCTGAGAAGCCCGCGGGCTTTGTCGCCGGCCTGGCCGGCGAAACGCTCGCGCCCGCTGCGAAGCCGCTCGGCAAGGCTTCCTTCAGCGCTCCCGCTTCCCGCCAGCGGCCGCTCTTCATCGGCTTTCGGCACGACAATCTCCTTCTCATCGACGAGCGCTGTGTCGCGAACCGCGATCGTCTGATCGCCCTGATCGCGTTCTGTCGGATCGATCGCGATAGCGCCGGAATTGGCGCCTTCCACCACTTTGTCGGTCCCCTCGGGCAAGTCGACGGTTCTTTGATCAGCCATCGCGTTCCTCCTTTGACGCATCAACCATGGGTCGAGTGCGTTCGTTCCGGCACGTGAAAGCGAAAGTTGCACGTCCGAACGCGCCGTTTTAGGCGCACCGATACGACCATATTGTTACGCCCGCGCAAGAAGGAAAGCCATGACCGCGATCGTCGACGTACACGCCCGCCAGATTCTCGACAGCCGCGGCAATCCGACCGTGGAAGTCGATGTCATCCTCGAAGACGGAAGCATGGGCCGGGCCGCGGTGCCCTCGGGCGCGTCGACCGGCGCACATGAAGCCGTCGAGCTGCGCGACGGCGACAAGAGCCGGTGGGGAGGGAAGGGTGTTTCCAAGGCCGTGCAGGCGGTGAACGGTGAGATCGCCGAGGCCGCGGTCGGCATGGAGGCGGAGGACCAGGCGGCGCTGGATGCCGAGCTGGTCGCCCTCGATGGTACGCAGAACAAGGCCCGTCTAGGTGCCAACGCGATCCTTGGTGTCAGTCTCGCAGCCGCGAAGGCCGCCGCCGATGCCCTCGGCTTGCCGCTTTACCGCTACGTGGGGGGAGTGGACGCGAACCTGCTTCCGGTGCCGATGATGAACATCATCAACGGCGGTGTACATGCCGACAATGGGATCGATTTCCAG
Organism: Sphingomicrobium sp.; assembly: GCA_036268895.1. GTDB lineage: Bacteria > Pseudomonadota > Alphaproteobacteria > Sphingomonadales > Sphingomonadaceae > Sphingomicrobium. The sequence goes on from DATATH010000031.1 coordinate 1,571, forward strand.
GAGTTCATGATCATGCCGGTGGGGGCTCCGACCTTTGCCGAAGCATTGCGGTGCGGTGCCGAAATCTTTCATGCGCTAAAGTCCTCCCTGCACCAATCGGGACTTTCAACCGCCGTCGGCGACGAGGGAGGGTTCGCGCCGAAGATCGCCAGCTCCCGTGAAGCCCTCGACTTCATCGAGAAGGCGGTCAGTGCGGCGGGCTACAAGCTCGGCGACGACGTTCTTCTCGCGCTGGACTGCGCCGCCAGCGAATATTTCAGGGATGGGGCGTACCGAATGGAAGGCGAGGGCAAGACGCTCTCGTCGGCCCAGAATGCCGATTTCCTTGCCGAGCTCGCCGACGGCTATCCGATTGCGTCCATCGAGGACGGGATGGCTGAAGACGATTGGGCAGGCTGGAAGCAGCTCACGGACAAGCTCGGCTCGCTGGTCCAGCTCATCGGTGATGACCTGTTCGTCACGAATGTGAAGCGGCTTCAAAAGGGCATCGACGACGGCATTGCCAATTCGATCCTGATCAAGGTCAACCAGATTGGAACCTTGACGGAGACGATCGATGCAGTGCGCCTCGCTCAGTCCAGCGGCTACACGGCAGTGGTGTCGCATCGCTCCGGGGAGACCGAGGATTCGACCATCGCCGACCTCGCGGTCGCCCTTTCCTGTGGGCAGATCAAGACTGGGAGCCTTGCTCGGTCGGACCGCACCGCCAAATATAACCAGCTTCTAAGAATCGAGGAAGAACTGGGCGATACGGCAAGATTTGCAGGCCGAGCGGCGGTCAAGGCGTACCGGCCGGCCTGATCCACAGATTTATTCTAGAAATATCCACCAAATCATTCTTTTCGCTTGCGTTACTGACTCGCGCATGATTCTTTGGTCGATGCGATGGGGGGAGCTTCCAAGAGGCTGGGTTTGATACGCCGCGCAGCAGCGCCGGCGCTCGCGCTCTTGGTCGTCGGGACTTTCGCGGGACATGCGATCGCCGGGCCCAACGGGATTCTCGCGTGGGGCGGCTATCACCGTGCGCTCGTCGCACGAAAGGCCGAACTTGCGCAGCTCGAACAGGAAAAGGCGCAGCTCAGGCATCGCTCCGACCTCCTCGATCCACGCCACGCCGATCCCGATCTCGCGGACGAGCTGACTCGCAAGGATCTCGGAATGATCCGCCCGGACGAGGTGATCGTTCCACTCAATTGACGACCAGTTGCCGGTTTTCCAAGCGCCTCCTATAGGCGAGCCCGCTTCCAGTCTGAGAAAGAGAGCCGTGGCGCGTCCCGCGAAGAAATCCGCCGTTCCGAACCTTTCGAGAGCTCCTGAGATCGAGCGGCCGCCGCAGTCCAAGCGCTACAAGGCGTCAAAGGACGAAATGCTGACGCTGTATCGCAAAATGCTCCTAATTCGCCGTTTCGAGGAGCGCGCGGGCCAGCTCTATGGCCTCGGACTGATTGGTGGCTTTTGCCATCTGTACATTGGCCAGGAGGCAGTTGCGGTTGGCCTTCAGTCGGCAATGCAGGTGGGCAAGGACAGCGTAATCACCGGCTATCGCGATCACGGGCATATGCTTGCTTACGGGATCGATCCCAAAGTCATCATGGCCGAGCTGACCGGACGCGAAGCCGGGATTTCGCACGGCAAAGGCGGATCGATGCACATGTTCAGCGTCGACCACGGATTCTACGGTGGGCATGGCATCGTCGGCGCCCAGGTTCCGCTCGGCACGGGGCTCGCCTTCAAGCACAAATATGCCGAAGACGGCGGCGTATGCCTCACCTATCTCGGGGACGGCGCGGTCAACCAGGGGCAGGTTTACGAAGCTTTCAACATGGCCAAGCTGTGGGACCTCCCTGTCATTTACGCGATTGAGAACAACCAATATGCGATGGGGACGAGCATCAAGCGATCGTCCGCGGAACCTTTGCTCTACCGGCGCGGCGAATCTCATCGAATTCCGGGCTTCCAGGTCGACGGCATGGATGTGCTCGCGGTACGAGGAGCGGCCGAAGTTGCACTCGAATGGACGCGCGGAGGCAAGGGGCCCATCATCATCGAGTTTCTGACCTACCGCTATCGCGGTCACTCGATGTCCGATCCGGCCAAGTACCGAACTCGCGAGGAAGTCCAGGACGTGCGGGAGCACCGGGATCCGATCACTCACGCCGAGCACGAGCTTGAAGCAATGGGGCTAAAGGCAGAGGAGCTGAAGGCGATCGACAAGGAGATCAAGGATATCGTCGTCGGCGCTGCGAAGTTTGCCGAAGATGCACCGGAGCCCCCACCATCCGAGCTGTTCACTGACGTGCTGGTGGAGAGCTACTGATGGCGACGGAACTCAAGATGCCCGCGCTGTCCCCGACGATGGAGGAGGGGACGCTCGCCAAATGGCTCGTCAAGGAAGGCGACGAAGTAAAGTCGGGAGACATCCTTGCCGAGATAGAAACCGACAAGGCGACCATGGAATTCGAGGCGGTGGACGAGGGGAAGATCGCCAAGATCCTGGTCCCTGAGGGCACGGACGGCGTGAAGGTCGGGCAGCCGATCGCCATCCTTGCCGGAGATGGCGAGCAGCTGGCGCCGGCCGTAGAGGAAGTCTCGGATACGAGGGAGACGCCGAAGCCCGCTTCTTCAGAGACTCCGTCCATTCCCGAACCTGAATCGCAGCAGGAGGAAGCGACTCCGACCCCGCACGTCTTCGAGACCGCCGCTCGCGACCTTGTTGCAGATGTTGCTCACACCCATGACGAGCCTGAAGTGGCGGAAGGCACCCCGCTCGTGAACATGACGGTCCGCGAGGCGCTTCGCGACGCAATGGCGGAGGAGATGCGTGCCGACGAGCGCGTGTTCGTCTTGGGTGAAGAAGTCGCCGAATATCAGGGGGCGTACAAAGTGACCCAGGGCCTGCTCGAAGAGTTCGGGCCCAGGCGCGTCGTGGACACGCCGATTACCGAATATGGCTTTGCCGGCCTCGGCACGGGTGCGGCGATGGGCGGTCTTCGCCCGATCGTCGAGTTCATGACCTTCAACTTCGCAATGCAGGCGATCGACCACATCATCAATTCGGCCGCGAAAACCAATTACATGTCGGGCGGGCAGATGCGCTGTCCGATCGTCTTCCGCGGTCCGAACGGCGCTGCGGCGCGGGTCGCCGCCCAGCACAGCCAGAATTACGGGAGCTGGTATGCGCATGTGCCGGGTCTCATCGTAATCTCGCCGTACAGCGCAGCGGACGCCAAGGGTCTGCTAAAGTCAGCCATCCGCAGCCCCGATCCGGTCGTTTTTCTCGAGAACGAGCTGCTTTACGGCCAGCACTTCGACGTGCCGCAGATGGACGATTATGTCCTTCCGATCGGCAAGGCTCGGGTCGTCCGTCCGGGCAAGGACGTGACGATCGTCAGCTATTCGATCGGTGTCGGAGTCGCGCTCGAAGCCGCGCAGGAGCTGATGGGTGAGGGGATCAATGCCGAGGTGATCGACCTTCGCACATTGCGCCCGCTCGACCGGGCGACTGTGCTCGACAGCCTCAAACGCACCAATCGCATGGTCGTGGTGGAGGAAGGCTGGCCGGTTTGCTCGATCAGCTCGGAAATCATCGCGATCGCAATGACCGAAGGTTTCGACGACCTCGACGCTCCCGTCCTTCGTGTGACCGACGCCGACGTGCCATTGCCCTACGCCGCCAATCTCGAGAAGCTGGCGCTGATCAAGGCGTCGAACGTGGTCGAGGCCGTGAAGGCGGTCACCTACCGCTAGTCGATGCTGGGCGCCGATCTGGGTCTGGCGCTGACTTACGTTCCGTTGCGCAATCGCGGGGCGCTCGCCGCTCTGTTCGCCATAGATATGGCAATGGGTGGCGTCGTACGAACGACGAAGGAGCCGATGCTTGGTCCAATCCGGCTCGCCTGGTGGCGCGAGCGCCTGGACGAGCTCGATGAGGCCACAGGCGCCCCGGCGGAGCCGCGCCTGCAGGCTGTCGAGAGAGAGCTTCTTCCGCGGCGCGTCAGTGGGCATGATATCGCAGCCCTCGAGGATGGTTGGTTACGGCTCTTCGATCCGTTCCCCTGGGACGTCGAAACCAGCGAAGCGATCTGGCTTCGCGGCAATCTGCTTTTCGGCCTTGGGGCGCGCGTGCTCGGCGATCCGGATGAACAAATCCAGGCAGCCGGGGGACTTTGGGCGCTCGTCGATGTCGCTCGCCATTTGAGCGATGCCCCTTCCCGCGAGATGTTGCTCGGTCAGGCGCGGGATTTTGCAAAGGGACTTGCGGGCACCAGCTTCGCGTCAAAGCTAAGGCCGCTCTCGATGTTAACCGCCCTCGCCATGCGCGACTGCAGGCAGAGCGCGCCCTTCGAGGTCGAAGGATCACCTCGCCGTGTTGCCGCAATGTTGCGGCACCGCCTCTCGGGGCGGCTTCCACGACCGAAATAGGGACCGTCGATGAACGCAGCTCTCGTCCAGATCCGTCATCAGGCGGGCTCCCGAACCATCAACTGGTCAAGCCAAATTCCAAGTTTCGCGCGTGCCCGATCAGTATATGCCTTCTTCCGGTCGGCACGTTTCTGGCGGCCCTCGATCGGCGGCATCAGGCCGAAATTGATGTTCATCGGCTGGAAGGTCTCGGCCTCCGCGCCGCCAGTGATATGGGCGAGGAGAGCGCCGAGCGCCGTTTCGGTGGGCGGAGCCGGCATCGATTCGCCGCGAAGCTCGGCGCCAGCGAAGCGAGCGGCGAGCAAGCCAATTGAAGCACTTTCAACATAGCCCTCGCAGCCGGTGATCTGACCTGCAAACCGGATATTGGAACTCGACCTCAGCCGGAGCTTGGAATCCAGCAGACTGGGCGAATTAATGAAGCTGTTTCGATGGATTCCACCAAGCCGGGCGAACTCGGCCGTCTCGAGCCCCGGTATCGTGCGGAAGATTCGCGCTTGCTCGCCATGCTTGAGTTTGGTCTGAAAGCCGACCATGTTCCACAAGGTGCCAAGGGCATTGTCCTGGCGCAACTGTACCACCGCATAAGGCCAGCGGCCGGTACGCGGATTGTCGAGTCCCATCGGCTTCATTGGACCGTGCCTCAAGGTCTGGGTCCCCCGCTCAGCCATTACCTCGATCGGCATGCAGCCTTCGAAATATGGGGTGTCCTCCTCCCAATCGTGAAACGGCATCTTCTCGCCGTTCACGAGCTCCTCGACGAAACTTTCGTACTGCGCCTTGTCGAGCGGGCAGTTGATATAATCCTTCCCGCCCTTGTCCCAACGCGCGGCCATCCAGGCGCTGTCCATGTCGATGCTGTCGCGGTGGACAATCGGGGCAATCGCGTCGAAGAAGGCAAGTGCGCCATGGCCCGTTTTCGCCGCGATCGCCTCCGCAAGCCTGGAGCTTGTCAGCGGTCCGGTCGCGATAATCGCTGGGTGTTCAGGGAGGCTGTCGAGCCGTTCGCGGACGACGACGACATTTGGATGCTGTTCGATCGCGCGGGTGACTTCAGCAGCAAATCGGTCACGATCCACCGCGAGCGCGGAACCTGCCGGGACGCGGTGAGCGTCGGCCGCGCGCATGACCAGCGAATCGAGCGCGCGCATCTCCTCGTGGAGCAGTCCCACCGCATTGTGCTCCGCATCGTCGGAGCGGAAGCTGTTCGAGCACACCATCTCGGCGAGCCGGTCGGTGTGGTGTGCCGGCGTGGTGGCGCCGCTGCCCCGCATCTCGCTCAGCCGAACACGAAATCCCGCTTCGGCGAGCTGCCAGGCGGCCTCGGATCCGGCGAGGCCACCGCCGACTATCTGGATGTCGAAGGACATGACCGGCGCAATTATGCGAGCGAGCTGCGCCGGGCTAGTCCTTAACGGCTTCGGGTTGCTACGCAGCTATCCGGCATCATCGACGAGGCTGGTCGCCGACAACGAGCTGACGCGAGTAAGTGAACATGAGGATATTCACGATCGGCTGTGATGAAGCGACGGCGCCTGAATTCGTTTCCGCTCTCCAAGAAGCAAAAGTGGAGCGAGTGATCGATGTGAGGGCGCTACCCCTCTCGCGGCGGCCCGGTTTCTCGAAATCGCCGCGGCGGCGGCACGCGCCAGGCGCCGCGGGGATCTTCAACGCATCTACTCTAGCGAGCTGGAGCCTCCCGAGGTGATCGCGCAATCTGCGCAAATGCTGGGGCTGGCACGGGAAAAGCCGGGTGCCCTTTTGTGCCTGGAGCGCGAGCCGAGGCACTGCCACCGGACGCCTCCTCGAGGCCGTTGCGCCGGATGGGCGAGGTCGTTCACCTGTTCGCTGAACGGTGCTCGCGCAAAACCGTTAGGAACCGTGTGCCTCCTGACAGGTTTCTCCTGCGGAACAATCGCCAAACAAGGGAGAAACCTGCGATGAGGAAACTGGGGATCCTTCTCGGCGGCGCGCTCGCGCTCGCCGCGTGTTCGACGACGCCACCGCCGCCGCCGGCGCCGCCTGACCTCAACAATGTGCTGCTTGCGCCTGGATTCCTCGCGCATGCTGGAAGCGCGAACCAATATGAGATTGAGGCCAGTCAGCTCGCGCTTCAGGTCTCGGCCAATCCGGGCGTTCGGAACCTCGCTAGTGTGATCATTGCCGACCACACGGCGCTGGGTCAGCAGGTCGCTGGCGCTGCGAGCTCCGCTGGACTCGCCCCGCCTCCACCAACTCTGTTACCGCCGGACCAGGCGATGCTCGACCAGCTGCGCGCCGCGGGCACCGGAACCAGTTTCGACATGGCCTATCAGCAGCAGCAGATCGCCGCTCACCAGCAAGCGATCCAAATGATGCAGAATTATGCCACGAGCGGCGATGTTCCAGCGCTCCGAACAGTCGCCGCGGGGGCCATTCCCGTGATGCAAAAGCATCTCGCGATGGCTGAGGCACTCGTTACGACGCCGCCGCCGCCACCACCACCGCCGCCGATGCCGGCTCCGACGCCTGGGCAGAGGGGCGAGCGCGGCTAAGCGATTGCAGTCTCTGGAGCGGGATAGACGAGGTGTCCGTCCCGCTCCCGAGCGGCGGGCGTGATCCTGGCGGTTTCTGAGCGGTCATCACCCATGAGATGAACGACGCTCCAATCCAAGAGGAGGAGATAGTCGGTGATGATCCGCCGGTGGCAGCGCCACCAGACGGCCTCCGCGCACATGATCGCAATCCGGTTCGATGCAGCGAGCGCCGTTAAATGCTCGAGACCGCGCTCGAATTCGTCGGAAAGCGCATAATCGGCATAATTATGGAAGCTCTGGTTTTCCCAGAATCCGTTGACATCTGGAGGGACGATCGGAGAGCGACCGCGAAGACCTCCGAGCTCCCCGATTCGTTCATAGCCGATATGCGAGGGGAAGAGCTCGCCGGGTAGGACATCGAAATTATACTGCGGATTGGTTCGTGAGCGAGGTACTGTACGGACGTCGACGACCAGGTCGACGTCGAAGTTCCGCAGGATCTCGACGAATTCGGCTATGGTCCGGGTCGAGTGGCCGATCGTGAATAGCCGGGCGTCGTCAGACGTTGGGCAGCTCCACCTGCATTTCATCAACAAGAAGCGCTTCGATGTCCGGAATGGGCCGGCCGCTCATCTCCTTGTTGACCATGCACACCAGGCGTTTCTCGACTTCCTTGTGAAGGCATTTCTTGAGGACTCCGAGGGCTCTTGGAGGAGAGATGATCGCGAGCGCATCGAAGTCGTTGCGGAGCGCACGCTTTTTCAGCTCGTCCGCGGCATCTTTAATCCAACGATCCTCCTCCTGCTGCTGGAAGTCCGTTTCTTCGTACGTCGAGCGGCCAAAACCGAAGTTCTGTTGCACTGTTCCCGGCGCATCCGTTTTGATGTCCCGATCCTTGCGCTGGTACTTACGAGCGTCATGGGCCTCGGTCCTCAGATCGATCTGCTCTTCATCGCCGTGATTGCGGAAGAACAGCATCTTGCGGCCGTCGGCGACGAGCACGAGCGCGTTATGGGGAAGGGGCATAGACGTTTCCTCCTCTTGTCTCTCAAAGGGAGAACGCAGCCCCCTCCTAGCAGGTTCAGCAGCTTGTCGCAGCCTTGCCGCGGGACGGACCGCTCTATTTCTCAGGTTCCGGATCTGCTGGCTTATCAAGCTCGCTTTCGCCGATCGTGGCGCCTTCCTCGGGGGCGATTTCATCGCCTGACTCCAGTTCGATCGCTTCCTCTTCGCTCTCCTCGATCTTGGCGACGCTGACGACATGCTCGTCCTCGGCGACCCTGAAGATCGTCACGCCCTGGGTGTTGCGTCCCATCACCCGAATGTCACCCACTGTCGTCCGGATCATCTTGCCCTGATTGGTGACCAGCATCAGCTGCTCGCCTTTTTGGGCCGGGAATGAAGCGACGACTCGTCCGTTGCGCTCGGAAGTGTCGATATTGGTGATGCCCTGTCCGCCGCGATTGGTTCGGCGATATTCGTACGCCGAGGACCGCTTGCCATAGCCATTCTCAGTGACCGTGAGGATGAACTGCTCCTTTTCCGCCAGCTCGGAGAGGCGCTCCCCCGGAAGGGCGCATTCGCCGTCCTTTTCGCCCTTCCACGGAGCGAACCGAAGGTAAGTCTCGCGCTCTTCCTGGCTCGTGCCGACGCGATGGAGGATCGACATGGAGATGACCTCGTCGCCTTCGAGGAGACGGACTCCCCGGACACCGGTCGAGGTGCGCGACTGGAACTCCCTCACATCGGTTGCCATGAACCGGATCGCCTTGCCGTTCCTGGTCGCGAGGAGGACGTCATCTTCCTCGATCAGAAGTTCGACCCCGATCAATCGGTCGGTGAGGTCGGTTTGCTCCTCGCTGTCGTCGCTTTCGATCTCTTCGGCAGGGCCGGCGCCGAAACGCATCGCGATCTTGCCGTTCGACGGGATATTGGTGAAGGCGGCCATGCTGTTTCGGCGCACAGTTCCGTGCGCTGTTGCGAACATGATGTGCAGACCACCCCATTCGGTCTCGTCCTCGGGAAGAGGGAGCACGGTCGAGATCGTCTCGCCCTCCGCGAGGGGAAGCAGGTTGACCATAGGGCGTCCTCGAGTATTGGGCCCCCCCTCCGGCAGCTTCCAGACCTTGAGGCGATAGACACGACCGGTGGTCGAGAAGAACAGGACGGGGTTGTGGGTCGAGGTAATAAAGAGGTTGGTGACCGCATCCTCCTCCTTCGTCGCCATTCCGGCGCGGCCCTTTCCGCCGCGCTTTTGCTCCCGGAACACCGAAAGAGGTGTGCGCTTGATGTAGCCTGTCATGGTCACGGTCACGACCATGTCCTCGCGCTCGATCAGGTCCTCGTCTTCGATTCCGTCTGCAGCGGCCGCGAGCTCGCTCACTCGTGGGCTGGCGAATTCGCCTTCGACTTCGTCGAATTCCTGGCGCATCACATCGTAGAGACGGGCACGGTTGGCGAGGATTTCGAGCAGCTCGCCGATCGATTCAGCGAGGCCCTTCAGCTCGTTGCCAATTTCGTCGCGGCCAAGCGCTGTCAACCTGTGGAGACGAAGCTCGAGGATTGCTTTCACCTGAGCATCGGACAATTGGTAGGTGTCTGACTTGCCTTGCGGCTCCATGGCTTCGACCAGCGCGATGTAGGGCCGGATTTCAGCTCCCGGCCACTTGCGCGCGAGCAGCTTCTCGCGGGCTTCGGCGGGCGAGGCCGACCCGCGGATCAACTTCACCACTTCGTCGAGATTGGTGACAGCAACCACGAGGCCGAGCAGGGTATGAGCGCGTTCTCGGGCCTTGAGGAGCTCGAACTTCGAGCGCCTGGTGATCACTTCCTCGCGGTACCGGACAAAGGTTTCGATGATGTCGCGGAGCGTCAGCGTCTCCGGACGCCCACCGCGAATCGCCAGCATGTTCGCGGGAAAGCTGGTCTGCGCCGGGGTGTGCCGCCACAGCTGATTAAGAACGACGTCGGGGGTAGCAT
>DATATH010000032.1:0-10374 GCA_036268895.1 Sphingomicrobium sp.
CAGACTGCTGTTGCGATCGCGAAAATCGTCGATGAGCGGCTGAGGGACCCGGTGGTCGGAAACGCGCTCTTCTTCCATGCGCGCTCGGTATCGCCGGGCTGGCACCTGAAGCGCGTCGCTTCGATCGGCAATCACGTCTTCTTCCGCTAGGAGGCCCCAACGGAATGCCGGCGGCGGGCGAGAGCATCTCGCCCGTCTTTTCTTTTGTTGCCGCTATGTTCTACCAAGGCTCGATGGCGAGTCAGCCCGAGTCCCTCTGCTTTACCGACGAACCGCCGATCGCGGTCGATGTTGCCCGCGGTGTGACTCGACTGTTCTGCCGCCAGGATCAGTTCGCGATCTGTGAGATGCCCCTGCCCAACGGCAGGCGCGCCGACCTGATGGCGATCGATCCCAAGGGCGGCCTGACGATCGTCGAGATCAAGGTGGCGAAGGCGGACCTCGTTGGCGACTGCAAGTGGACCGATTATCTCGAATATTGCGACCGGTTCTTCTGGGCGGTGCCGCCACATCTCGCGCACATCCTCGAGGAAGACCGTTACCAGCCAGGCGATGCCGGGTTGATCGTCGCCGATCGCTACGATGCCGCGATCGTACGCGAAGCCGCGCATCGCCCCCTTGCGCCCGCTCGTCGCAAGGCCGAGCTGCTTCGGTTCGCCCGGCTCGCTGCGCGGCGGCTCGCCGTACAGATCGACCCTTCACTCGGCGAGGCTAATTAGAAGCGGCCGAGCTCTTGGGCTTTTTGTCGTTGATCAATTTCTGGATGTCGCGGGCGCGTGGGTCGCGATTTGCGTAATCGCGCGCCGAATAGCCGGCCACGGCATCGGTCCGGTCGGGATTGGCGCCGTGATCGAGAAGTAGCTTGACGAGCCGAGTGTCGCGCTGCTGGACGGCGATGATCAGCGCCGTTTCGCCGGCCTTGTTGGTCGCATCGATGTTAGCTCCCATTCCGATCAGCCACCCGGCAGCGTCGTCGAAATCTGCCCTGGCGGAGGTGATGAGCGGCGTGTCGCCATGGTCGCCGGCGAGATTCGGGTCCGCGCCTTTTGTAAGGAGGAAGCCGGTCCAGTCGGAATCCCCCGCTCGGATCGAGATGATCAGGCTCGTGTCGCCGTCGCCGTTCTTGGTGTCGATGATTGTCGGATGATCAGCGATAAGCTGGATCGCCTTGTCGCCGTCCCGTTTCTTCACCGCATCGAGAAAGTCTTGGCCGTTATTGCTGGCCAGCTGAGCGACGGCCGGCGTTGAGAGCAGCGCAAACGCGCAGGCTGCAAAGGCGATTTTCAACGACTTCATGGACTTAGCCCTCAAGATTCCCCGCTTGACGGCATCGATTAGCAGAGCAAGGCTCGACTTGTCATGAACAGAGCCACTCCATTTTGGGAAATGCCGCTCGAAGCGCTCGATCGCGGCGAATGGGAGGCGCTGTGCGACGGTTGTGGGCGCTGCTGCGTGCACAAGCTCGAGGACGAGGAAACCGGCCTCCTCTATGCGACCAACGTCGCGTGCAAGCTGCTGGATCGCCGGAACGGCCGCTGCCTAGATTACAAGAACCGGATGAAGCGTGTGTCGGATTGCGTGAAGCTCGACCGCCGCAATCTCGATTCGATGGACTGGCTGCCGATGACTTGCGCCTATCGCCTTCGTGCATCCGGCAAGCCGCTCCCCGACTGGCATTATCTCATTTCCGGTAGCCGCGAGACGGTCCATGAAGCGGGTCAGTCGACCCGTGGCTGGACGGTTAGCGAGGAAGAGGCTGGGGAACTCGAATATCATGTGGTCGAGCGCTCGCTCTGAAGCGTCGCTGGAAGCCTCGCTTCCGGTGCCGATAGAAATTCGGCGTTTAAGATCGGCGCGGCGGCTGCGCCTTCGGTTCGATGAGGCAGCGGGCATGCTAAAGCTGACCTGCCCGTGGCGGACGAGCCGTCGTGCGGCGCTGGCATGGGCGCTGGATCAGCGCAACTGGATCGATGCCCAGGTCGCCCGCGTCGAGCCCGGCGAGCCCTTGGTTCCAGGTGCGATCTTTCCTCTCGAAGGCCGCGAGACGAGGATCGTTTGGCGCGAGGACTGGCCGCGCACTCCGCAGCTCTATGGCAGCGAGCTTCGCTGCGGCGGACGCGAGGCTGCGGTCGAGCGGCGGATCGAAGACTTTCTGAAGCGGCATGCGCGCAATACCATGTCACGCGACATCGCCGAATTCGCGAGCCAGGCCGGTGTCACTCCGCGCTCGGTCACGATCGGAGACGCTTCGACACGTTGGGGAAGCTGCTCATCGCAGGGCAGGATCCGAATGAGCTGGCGGCTGATCCTCGCCCCTCCCGAGGTCCGGCGCTACGTCGGGGCCCACGAGGCCGCACACCTCGTGCATCTCCACCATGGGCCAGAGTTCAAGCTGCTCGAAGCAAGCCTGTTCGGACCTGGAATCTCCGAGGCGAAAGCTATTCTACGCCGTATTGGGCCGCGCCTGCGGCGGATCGGGCTGAGGCGTTGAATGAGGCTGGCTTGGCTGCGGCGCGGTCGGTTGGCGGCGCGGCGGCGGGTTAGCTGGCGGCGTCCTCTCCGCCGGCTGCGTCCGCGGCGGGAAGGCCTGGTCGAGCTCCTGTTGCGTCGGCTCGCCCGTTCCGTCGGGCTGTACCATCGGCTGCTGCTGCGGAACGCTCGGTTCGTTCGGCTGCGCTCCTAAAGGCATTCCGTTCTCGTCGACCATCGATCCCATGTCGTTCATGTCGACCGGCTGATCGCCGTACACTTCCTCCTCGGGTGTCAGCTGCCAGTCGGGCATGGGCACCTGGGTCTGGAACTGCTCGGGCGGGCGATTGGCGACCGCCACGGTCATGAAATCGTGGAACGCACGAGCTGGCGCGGTCCCGCCCTGCAGGCCCGGAACGGGTCTTGCATCGTCGCGACCCATCCACACGCCGGTCGTGAGCCCGCTCGAGAAACCGATAAACCAACCGTCCTTGTTCGACGTTGTCGTTCCTGTCTTGCCCGCGACGGGCCGGCCGATCTGTGCGGCACGCCCGGTGCCCGAGAGGACTGCAGACTGGAGCAGGTCGGTCATCTCGGCCGCGACCCACGGCGCGACCAGCACTCGGCCCTCGTCGGAATCGCGCTGATAGAGCAGCCGCCCGTCGGCAGTGACCACCCGCCGGATTCCATAAGGCGTTACCGCGACGCCATTGTCGGCAACCGAAGCAAAGGCTCGGGTCATCTCGATCAGCCGCACATCGCTCGAACCCAGAACCATTGCTGGATAGGTCGAAATCGGAGTCGTGATCCCGAAGCGTCGAGCCATGTCGGCGATGGTCGAGAAACCAACCTGGGCTCCAATCTTCGCGCTGATCGTGTTGATCGAGCGCGAAAAAGCCTCCCGAAGGGTGACCGGACCAAGATTGGTCCGTTCCGAATTGCGAGGGCTCCAGCCGTTGATCGTCACCGGCTCGTCGACGATCGTATCGGTTGGCTTCATCCCGGATTCAAGCGCCGACAGATAGACGAAGAGCTTGAACGCCGATCCGGGTTGCCGTTCGGCCTGGGTGGCCCGGTCGTAGATGGAGGAAACATAATCCTTTCCTCCAACGAGTGCCCGCACAGCTCCATCACGGTCGATCGAGACCAACCCGCCCTGCGCGCCGTCGGGCGCATTGGCACGGATCGCCCTGTCTGCAGCGGCCTGCATTCCCGGATCGAGCGTCGTCCAGACATCGATCGGTTCGGTGGTCTGGTCGATGAGCGTGTCAAGCTGGGGAAGCGCCCAGTCGGTGAAGTAGCGAACGCTGTTGTTGCCGGTGGTCTGCTGGATCCGGACCTGCGCGGGATTGGCCTGCGAAGCCTGTTCGGGCGTGATGAAGCCGTTCCTGGCCATCGTCTCGAGCACCACCCCGGAGCGGTCTCTTGCGGCCTCGACGTCGGCGGTGGGCGAATAGTTTGACGGCGCCTTGACGAGGCCGGCGATGATTGCCGCTTCCCCGAGGCTCAGATGATCCGCATCATGGCCGAAGAATTTCCTCGACGCTGCGTCAATTCCGTACGCACCGCCGCCGAAATAGACGCGGTTGAGATAGAGTTCGAGAATCTGGTCCTTGCTGAACTTCCGCTCGAGCGCGAGGGCGAGGACTCCTTCCTTGATCTTGCGGACGAAGGTCCGGTTGTTCGTCAGGAAGATGTTGCGCGCGAGCTGCTGAGTGATGGTGGATCCGCCCTGGCGCCAGTGACCGCTGCTGATGCGCACTTCGATCGAGCGGGCGATTCCGATCGGATCCACGCCGATGTGGCTTCGAAAGCGCCGGTCCTCGGTCGAGATGATCGCAGCGCGCATCTCGGGCGGGATCTGATCGTAGGACAGCCAGCGTCCAAAGCTTGGTCCGAGCTGCAAGAGAACTTGCCCGTTGGCGGCGCGAACGCGAATCATCTGACCAAGGTCGGACCGCTTGGTCAGCTGATCGTAGCTCGGCAGATAAGCAGTCGCCACCGCAACCGCGACGACGAGCACCAGCAGCGCCAGCAATGCCCCATAGGCAAGCCCCTTGAGCGCACTCACCACAGTCGAGCCTTTTCGGGGGTCGGAACTCTTTCGGACCATTCAGAACAGGGGGATAGAAAGCTGAGGTCCGCGCGACAATAGGGGTGCAGAACGGGGCTCCTCGTTGACCTCGACGGGCGGGCCTGGCCGCCGGCCGAAGAACAACTGGAGGATGGAAGGTTAGCCGCCGATTAACCCTGTCTTAGCCTGTCCAACGTAAGACCCTCCGCAATGAGCGGCTTTCAATCCCGTGCCCTGTGGCTCGCGGCGTTCGCCGCCGCCGCCGCCGGCTCGTCGCCGGCCGGCGGACAGTGCCGCTTGTGCAACAAGCCGACGACGGCGCTGCCGCAATCGGCGGACGGGGACGGAATACAGCTCGAAATCGAAAGCACCCTCGATTTCGGTCGACTGATCCTGGCCGGCGGCGGCCGGGGGGCCGCAGTGATCCATTCGGACGGTTCAAGCGCGGCGCAGGGCGCACTCGCCGGGGTCAGCGCACGCGCGATGGTGGGGTCTGCGTCGATCCACGGCACGGCCGGGCGCGTGGTCCGAGTCGAGCTTCCGCGCCGGATCGACCTTTATTCCGTAGGTGGCGGTCGAATGACGCTCGACGAGGTGGTCAGCGACCTTCCCTCGCTGCCGAGGCTCGATTCGGTCGGGAACCTCACATTCAGGTTCGGCGGCAGGGTTACGGTCACTGGCGAAGCGGACGGCGACTACCGCGGCGACATGCCGATCACCGTAGAATATCAGTGAAAGGGCGCCTTCTGCGCGCGCGCAGCAGGGATGCATCCAATCCGGAGGGAAGCCTAAGTTCGCATTAACCATTCCCTTGAGGGAAGCCGTAAGCGGGCAAGGTTAATTGGGGGCCACGGGTGACCGGACTTCAGCTCGGACAGCCGCCAAACCGAATCTGAACCTGTGGGGAAATCTGTAATGAACAAGCTTCTGATCTCAGCCGGCGCTCTGGTCGCTCTGGCGCTTAGCACTCCGGCTCTCGCGGCGCCATCGAACCAGGCTTCGGCGAACGCCACGGTGAACATCGTTTCGCCGCTGACGCTCACGAAGAGCACCGACCTCAATTTCGGTACAATCGTCGGTCCCTTCGCCGGTCAGGTGGTGCACGTCGACACAACTGGTGCCCGCAACTGCGCAGGTCTTACCTGCTCGGGCACAGTCTCAGCGGCGTCCTTCACCCTCACCGGCACTGCGAACCAGGCCGTTGTGCTCACCATTCCGAGCTCGGTCACTCTGAACGGTTCGGTCGGCGGCACGCTGAACGTCGACCTGAGTGGCGACGAGCCTGCGAACCCGACGCTGGACGCCACCGGCAATGCCGGCTTCAGCATCGGCGGCAAGCTGACGATCCCGACCGGGACCGTCGACGGCATCTATTCGAACACCTTCACGGTGACCGCCGACTATCAGTAATTGGATCGAGGCCTGCGGTACAGCCGCCGGCTTTCAAAGGGGTCGCCGATAGACCGGCGGCCCC
Source organism: Sphingomicrobium sp. (assembly GCA_036268895.1). Lineage (GTDB taxonomy): Bacteria > Pseudomonadota > Alphaproteobacteria > Sphingomonadales > Sphingomonadaceae > Sphingomicrobium. The sequence continues at coordinate 6,018 of DATATH010000032.1, forward strand.
TTTCTCATTGAGGTTGACGGCCGTGGTTGAGAGAAAATCAACCATTCCGGACCAAAAGCGACGCGCTTGCGGGAGCGAATTAGCGCGCGATGACCAGCTACATTCGACATTTGATGCTCATCTTCGGTGGCTGCGCCTCAGCGTTCGCCGTGCCTGCGCATGCCGTGACCCAGAGCGCGTCGGTCAATGCGCAGGTGGTCAAGCCGCTAACGCTGGCGGCCCTCCAGGATCTCAATCTTGGAACCGTCACTCTCGGCTCCGGAAGCTGGTCCGGGGCGATTGTGGGAATTTCACAGGCCGGCGTATTCACATGCAGCCTCAAGGTTACCTGCACGGGCGCCCCGCAGGCAGCGCAGTTCGACGTCACGGGCACGAACAAGATGGTCGTCCTGATCAGCGCTCCCAACGTGACTCTCGTCAACCAGAACAATTCGACCCAGACGCTCAGTCTCATCGTCGACAGCCCAGGCCAGGTGACGCTCCCCAATGCCGGGCAGCAGGGCATCAATTTCAATGTCGGCGGATCAATCACGCTGAGCTCGACGACCGTCGGCGGCACCTACCGGGGTACGATAAATGTCACTGTAAATTACCAGTGAATCGACTTCGAGCGACGGCTGGATCGCTCCAGTCCGATCATGGTTGACCGAAAATAAACCATTCCGGAGCAAAGACGGAGGCGATTGCTCCAAATCGGAGCAAAGTGGGGATCGCCGAATGTTTGCATTGACAAGGATGGTCGCGCCCGTCGCGGCCGCAATCGCCGCCGCTGTAGCGACACCGGCCGGCGCCGGCGTAGGCGACCTTCTCGTCGCTCCGACGCGGATCGTGCTCGACGGGGGCAGGGGCACGGAGGTCGTGCTCAACAACATCGGCGATGCACCGGCAACCTATCGGATTTCAGTCGAGTTCCGGCGCATGACGGCCGAAGGCAACCTCGAAGATGTGACTGATCCGTCGCAGCAGGAAAAAGAGGCGGCCGACATGGTCGTCTATGCGCCGCGGCGGGTCACCCTTGCGCCGCATGAACCGCAGTCGATCCGGATCGCGGCCCGACCGCCGCAGGGGCTGGCCGACGGCGAATATCGAGTCCACCTTCTGTTCCGGGCCGTTCCAGATCCAACTCCGGTTACTGCCGCCACGGACCAGAGTGCGAAAGGACTGCGACTGGAGCTCACCCCGATCTACGGGGTGACGATCCCAGTGATCGTCCGTCTCGGCAATCTCAAGGTCCAGGCCGCGATCTCGAACGTTGAACTCGAAAGGAAGGACGGCAAGCCGGCAATCGGCCTCGATCTCAGCCGCTCGGGCACGCGCTCGACGTTCGGTGAAGTCCTCGTCCTCAAGCCCGGTGTGAAGGAGCCGATCGCAATCCAGAAGGGCGTTGCCGTTTACACGGAGATTGGCACTCGCCGCGTCATTGTTCCGGTCGACGAGAACTACACCGGCGCAATCGCTGGTCCGGTCACCGTCCAATATATCGAGACCTACCAGGACGGGAACGAGAAGATCGCAGAGACCCGGGCGGTCCTCCGCTAGGGTCAGGACCAGGCTCGAAGGGTCCGATCATGCTCGGCGGCCGAAACTGGCTGCGCAAGGCAGCGATGCTGCTGGCGCTGTGCGCCGGCGGCGTCAGCGCATCGGCGCCTCAGGGAAAAGCTCCGGCGTGGACAGCAGATCCGGACGATCAGTTCCTTCTCGAGGTTCACATCCGCCAGCTGCGCCTCGGCGATGGTGTCCGCGCCTACAACACGCCCGAAGGCACATGCGTCGTCTTAGGCGACTTTCTGACGACGCTCGACGTCCCGATTCACATCGACCTCGCGGCCAAGAAGGCGACCGGCTGGGCGTTCAAGGAAGCGAACAAGATCCGGATCGATTATGCCGGCGAAATCGCGAGCTACGGCACGAAGAGCGAAGCAATCGCTCCGGGGACGATCCGCGAGACCCCGGAAGGCTGGTGCATCCAGGCGAGCGCTTTGTCGCGCTGGTTCGGTATTGGAGTGAAGCCCGTGACTGCGGGGTCGGTGCTTCTTCTCCAGTCCGCAGAGAAGCTTCCCGTCGAACTGGAGAGGGAGCGCGAAGCTCGCGCAGCCCAGATCAAGCCGGCGAAATTCGATCTCTCGAGCCTGCCCCAGGTGCGCATCCCCTATCGAATGTGGCGCGCCCCGGCTCTCGACTTCGTGGTCAGCGCCGGAGTGACCTACCGCGCGCAGGACGGCCTGAAAGTCGACCGGCAAACCTCGGTCTATGCGGCGGGCGAAATTGCGCATCTCTCGTACGATGCCCAAGTGACGACCGACCAGAGCGGGATACCCTCGAACATCCGCGTCCGCGCCTACCGGTCCGATCCTGACGGAAATCTCCTCGGTCCGATCAAGGCGACTCATTTCGGCTTCGGCGACGTCGAGGGGTTTGACAGCAAGCTTACCGGTACCGCTGCGGCCGGTCGCGGAGCGGTTGTCACCAATCGGCCGCTGACCACACAGACGGCGTTCGACCGGAGCCGGTTCGAGGGCGATCTCCCGATCGGCTGGGAGGCCGAACTGTATCGCAACGAGGAATTGCTCGCGTTTGCAAAGCCGACGTCGGACCAACGCTATGTATTTGATAACGTGCAGCTAATCTATGGCGAGAACCGAATTCGGATCGTCCTATATGGTCCGCAGGGACAAGTCCGAGAGCGCGACGAGTTGATTAATGTGGGCCAGGACAACGCTCCCCCCGGCAAGACCTGGTACTGGGTAGGCTTCAACGAACCCAATCGCGACATCATTACGCTTCATCAGCCTCCGGTCGGCCAGGACCTGCCGCAGGCAATCGCGACCATCGCGCTCGAGCATGGGATCGACGATCGAACGTCCGTCGCTGCGCTCACGCGCGAGATGCTGATCGACGACCAGCGGGTCACCTTCGTCGAGGGAACCGTAAGACGCTCTGTCGGAATGGCGATGATCGAAGCAGGAGCGGCCCGCGAGTCGAACGGCGGCACCGCATTAAGAGCCCAGCTGCTCGGCAAAATCGGTCCACTCAACGTCAACGCGCAAGCTCTTGTTGCAAATGATTTTCATTTGAATGGAGGCCAGCTTCAGACCCTGCGCGACTATTCGCTGGCGCTCGATGCTCCGCTCAAGATCGGGCGGACCGTCCTTCCGGCGCACGCCGACGTCGAGCTCGCGGACCGCAATGGGACGAAAGAGCTCGACGCAGCGGCCCGGTTGTCGGCGAACTTCCAGCGATTCAATCTTTCGACCGAGCTCAACTACCAGAGGCAATTCCTGCCGTCTGGCGAGCGCCTTGCGCCCCAGACCACGATCGACGTGATCGGCAGCGGGCATTTCGGCCAGATGCGCCTGCGCGGCGAGACCATGTTCGACATCAGCTCGGGCCAGCTGCAGACCGCCGAGCTCGAGGCCTATTGGTCGGCAAGCGACAATGTCGATTGGGACGGCGATCTCGTTTACGAAGGGGCCGCGCACCGCGAGCGCGCCAAACTTTCCTATATCCGCCGCTTCAACAGGCTTGCGCTCGCACTGACCGGCGAGGCCGCAACCGATGGATCGGTCGCGTTTGGGATCAACCTCAACTTCTCGCTCGATCCAAGTCACGGTTTCGCCCTATCGCGCCGGGTTCTAGCCCAGGCCGGTGAAGTCCACGCCGTCGTTTATCGCGATCTCAACGACAATGGCGTTCGCGATCCCGGCGAGCCGCTCGAGAAAGGCGCCATCGTCACGACCGGTGCGCAGCAGGCCGAAAAGCCGACAGATTCGAACGGGTCGACAGTGGTGGGCGGTCTCATTCCCTACCAGTCCATTGCGGTCGGGGTGGACGTGACGAGCCTCGCCGACCCGATGCTCGTCCCAAAGAAGGCGCAGCAGGTGGTCGTCCCTCGGCCAGGCGTTGCCGCCGAGGTCCAGATCGGTCTTGTCGGCGGCGGCGACGTCGAGGGCGCGCTCGTCAAGAATGGCGGGCTTGGCTTCGAAGGCGTCGATCTCGAGCTGGCCGATGCAAATGGCAAGGTGGTTGGTAAAACCCGCACGGATTTCGACGGCTTCTTCCTGTTCGAACGCGTCGCTTATGGCTCCTACACCATCCGGGTGTCCAAGGACTCGGCGACAGCTGCGAAGATTGCGATCGATCTCGGGATCCATTTCGTGGTGAGCCCGGACAAGTCGATTGTCCGCATAGGAACCGTCCACGCGGTTCCCCAGACGCACGTCGCCGAAGCCGCTTCGGCGCCATCGAAATCGTCGTCGTTCCGCTAAGCTTTAGAAACCGAGGCCGTTCCTGAAGACCGGTCCGGATTCCTGATGGTGCGGTCGAGAAGACTCGAACTTCCACGGCCTTTCGGCCACAG
>DATATH010000033.1:0-6245 GCA_036268895.1 Sphingomicrobium sp.
GACGAAGCGACGGCCAGGATCCGCCTGCCCGAGCCGGCGCGGTTCGGCCAGAGACATGTGTACACCGGGCCTGCGGGATCAACTGCATCTGACGCTCAAGTGATCGACGAGATGCCGGGCGAGATTACCTTTCAGACGACACGTCCTCTTGGCCCGTACGAGGGTCTGACAGTCGCCGCCGCTTTTCCCAAGGGGGTCGTCGCACAGCCCACTTCGGGCAGCCGGCTGCTCGATGCCCTTGCCGACTATGGACCGCCGCTCCTCGGGCTTTTGAGCCTCATTGGACTTTTCGGCTATTATTATGTCGCCTGGGCTCGCGCCGGAAGAAACCCTCGCAGAGGAACGGTCGTCCCCATATTTTCGCCGCCCGACGACCTCAGCCCCGCCGGAATGCGATACGTGACGAGGATGGGCGCGGACAACCGCACCTTCGCGGCCGCCCTCGTCGACATGGGCGTTCACGGGCACATCAAGCTGGTCGAGGAGGATAGCGGCTGGCTTTCGGGCAAGCACATGCGCCTTGAACGACTGGCCGGGAAGGAGCCGCTTCCCGAGGAAGAGGAAGCGGCACTCGATTGCCTTTGCCGTCCCGGCGAAGAGATCGTGATGGAGCAGAAGAATCACGATAATTTCTCAGCTGCCCAGAGCGCGTTGCAAGGGATTTTGAAGGTTCGTTTTGAAGGGAAGCTGTTCAAGCGAAACATCGGCTGGGCAGCTGCCGGACTGTTCACCTTTATCGCCTGCTTCTGGCTGGTTTGCGCCGCGATCGATCTGTCGACCGGTGGTGCGCTGGTCTGGCAGGTCGGCGTAGTTCTCGGCATTCTGGTCGCCTGCGCGCTCCTCTGGCTCGCCTTTCACGAGTCGGCGACCGGCAAGTGCCTGTTATCGCTCCTTGGCTTTGTGGCCATAGGGACTGCAGCCGTCCTTGGCATGCCGATTTTCGCCGGCGCCCTGGCCAGCGGCTGGTGGTTGCCGCTTGTCCTGCCACTCGTCGCGACACCACTCGTTTTCTCGGCCTTCTGGTGGATCGCGGCTCCCACTCCGGATGGACGCAGGATCCTCGATCACATCGCGGGGTTCAAACAATATCTCTCGATCACCGAAACCGAGCGGCTCGACCGGATGACTCCGCCCAGGGACACTCCGGAACTGTTCGAGAAATATCTTCCCTTTGCGATTGCGCTTTCGGTGGAGAATCATTGGGCCAAACGTTTCGAGGGCGTGCTGGCCGCTGCCTCGGCGCAGGGGCAGCAGGCCTTCGCCTGGTATTCCGGGTCGAGCACTCCGTGGAGCAATCCGACGGGTTTTGTTGACAGCGTCGGCTCTTCCCTATCGAGCGCGGTCGGAGCAGCTTCGACGGCTCCTGGGTCGGGCGGCGGCGGTTCGTCGGGCGGCGGCGGCGGTGGAGGTGGCGGCGGCGGCTGGTGAGCTAGGAACGGCGAGGCCGCCGATAGAAGGCGATCGTCGAGCCGCGATATTGTGCGTCGTCTTGCCGAACAAACCCGAGGCGGTCTGCCAGCTTCATTGACGCCGCATTGTCGAGGTCAATGATCGCGGGGTAGGAATCTGCGCCGATCTCGCACTCAGCCCAGGCGAGAGCGGCTTGGCAAGCCTCGAATGCGATCCCCTGCCCGTGAACCCAACGGTCGAAGATCCAGCCCATCTCGGGTTCACCGGGGATCAGCGGCGTCATTTCGCGGTGGAACTGGAAAAAACCGCAATGGCCGACCATACATCGATCGGACTTTCGTTCGACCGCCCATGGCCCCATGCCAACGAGCGACCACATGCCGATACCCATGAGCAGCCGCCGCCAGGAATCCTCGCGGTTGAGTGGTTTGCCGCCGATGTGACGCATGATTTCTGGATCGCCGAGCATCGCCGCATGCGCGTCGAGGTCGCCCGCGCGAAACTCGCGCAGGATCAGGCGCTCAGTTTCGATCCGCGGCGCTTCGCGGATCAACCGGCTTATTTCTTGCCGAGCGTGAGGCCGCCGAAGCGCTTGTTGAAGCGCGCGACCTGACCGCCTTCGTTGACGAGGCGCGTCCCGCCGATCCACGCCGGATGCACCTTAGGATCGATTTCGAGGTGCAGCGTGTCGCCTTCCTTGCCCCAGGTCGAACGGGTCTGGAACTTGGTTCCGTCGGTCATTTCGACGGTGATCATGTGGTAATCGGGGTGGCTACCGGACTTCATGTTATTTTTCCTTGGGTTAGCTGCTGGTTTCCGACCAGCGGCATCAAGTCGAGCGGCGCCTCTACAGGGAGAGGGCACAAGTTGCAACGTGCGGGAGGGTTCAGGCGGGCTGCGCTTCGCTCGCCCTTAGCTGCGGAATCAGCAGCTCGGCGATACGGAATCCGCCGAACAGCAGGAGCCCGTAGAACAGGTCGCCAGCCAGAGTGTTCTGGAAGAATGGAATCGCGGCCGTGTAGCAGGCGACGAGACCGGCGTAGGTCACCGGGTAGAAGCCACTAAACAGCCACATTCCAAAGTTCGTGATCACAAAGAAGGTGACCGAGCTCGCAACTGCCGCGGCAGCAATGCGCAGCGGCGTCCTTCGCAAGGACAGCCACCAGCCAATGACGACAATGAGAGCAACCGTCGCATAGACGGTTGCCATGCCGTGGTAGAAACCCAGCACGGCATCGCTCAGAAGAAGCGCGGCAAATGGCGCGACGAAGGCGATCGAGCGCCTTCCGAGATAGGCGCCGCTGAAGAGCGCCATGGCGTCGATCGGGCTGAAGTTGGGCGGATGCGGCACGAGCCGCAGCGCGGCTGCGAGCAGGATGGCGCACAAAAGCGCGACAAGGCGGCCATGATTGCTGCTCATTGAGCAGCTCAATAGCTGTGCAAGCGCCAATTTGACAGCCCGGTGAGCGCCGACGTAGCACCGCTCAAGATCAGGGTGCCGTCCACAAGTGCAACGAGCGCTTGAAGGGGACGGTTCAAAGGGAAGCCGGTGCGATTCCGGCGCTGTGCCCGCAACCGTGAACGTCGAGGGCTCTCGCCTCGGCAAAGTCGGGAACCTGCCTTGGTCCGTCGTCCGTTTCCCTGGCCGGGATCAGCCGCGGGAGCGTGGGCCCTTGCCCTCCGAGACGACAGTCGTCGTCGCAGGAGGATTTATGCCCGCTTTACCCATTGATACCGACCAGATCGTCATTACCGCCTCGAGATCGCCCGAGACCCAGGCCGAGAGCCCGGCAAGCGTCACGATCATCGACAGCCAGGAGATAGAGAGGCTCGACGAACCCCTCGTCGCCGGTCTGCTCCGGCTGACTCCGTCTGCAGCAATAACAGTCATAGGTCCGGCGGGATCGCTGACGGAGGTCCGGATCCGGGGTTCGGAAGCGAACCATACGCTGCTGTTTGTTGACGGGATCAAGATCAACGATCCCGCGTCCGGCGATGCTCCACGCTTCGAACTGCTGAATGCCGATCTCGCATCGCGAATCGAAATCGTCCGTGGGCCGCAATCGGCGCTCTGGGGGTCGGATGCGATCGGAGGAGTCATCGCTGTCAACGGTCTCGACAATGCGCCGGGATATGGCGCCTCGGCTGAAGGCGGGTCCTTCGGCCTTGCCCGGGCAAGCGCTTCGGCAGCAATAACCGGCGGCAAGGCGGATCTTTCGGGCGCCATCGGCTGGCAGCGCGCCACCGGCATCGACAGTTTCGGGGCGCCCGGCGGCGACAAGGACGGGTACCGCAATCTCTCGGGACGCTTGCGGGGGACTTTCGCCATCTCCCCGGCAGTCCAGCTTGGCGCATCGGCGATCATGCTCACCGGAATGAGCCAGTTCGACGGCTTCGATCCGGTAACTTTCGAGCATGCCGATACGCTCGACAATAGCCGCAACCGTCTCGCTGCCGGACGGATTTGGGCGGGGTTCGGGAATGCGACTTCGAGCTGGAGCGGGACCCTTAGTGCATCCCTGCTCGACTCATCGAACCAAAACTTCCTGGCTGAAGAGCCGCTCAATCGCACCAGTGGAAGCCGAGGCACCTTCGGCGTTCAGCTCGAGCGCGGCTTCTCGACCGGGCCGATACGCCATCGTCTCATCGTCGCCGCGGACGCAGAGCGCGAGACGTTTCACGCTCGCGACACGGTTTATGGAGGACTGACCGACCAGGACCGTAGCCGTAACCACAACGCACTGACCGCCGAGTGGCGCGCGACTGGATCGGCATTCACCGGCGATCTTGCGGTTCGCCGTGACATGTTCAACCGGTTCAAAGACGTGACCAGCCTTCGCGGGTCGCTCCTTGAACAGCTCGGCGCCGGCTTCGCGCTGACGGCCTCCTATGCCGAGGGGATTTCGCAGCCGACCTTTTTCGACCTATACGGTTTCTTTCCGGGCAATTTCTCGGGAAATCCGTCGCTGAAGCCCGAAAGCTCGCGTGGCTTCGAGGCCGGAGTGCGCTACCGTGGCCGTGCGCTCGAGGCCTCGCTCACCGCCTATCGGCAGCGGCTCTATGACGAGATCGTCGATGTGACGGATCCGCTCACCTTCCTCCAGACGACGGTCAATCGAGATGGGATCAGCCATCGCTCGGGGATCGAGGCCGAAGCGGGCTGGAAGGTCGGCGACAGGTTCCGCCTGACGGCGACTTACGCCTTCCTTCACGCAACCGAGCCCGATTCTTTAGGCGATCGGCAACTGCCGGAGCTGCGCAGGCCCAGGCACAGTGGCTCGATCGCCGCCGACGGAGCGATCGGACGATGGAGTTACGGAGCTTCGATCGCTTACGTCGGCGATCACCTCGATATATCCGACAATTTCCCCTTCGAGGCTGTTCGGCTTCATTCCTACTGGCTGGCCGGCGCAAGGATCGCTTATGCGGTGAGACCGGGGATCGAGTTCTACGCTCGCGGCTCGAACCTGTTCGATGCCCGCTATGAGGATTCGGCGGGCTACCAGACCGAGGGACTTGGAGTGTTCGCAGGCGTCCGGCTCAGTGGCCGCTAGGCGGAAGGCGGGTCAGCGATCATTGCGGTGAAATTCGCTTCGGCGACGACTTTACCGTCGATCGTCGCGCGCCCGGCGAACTTGCACACGCTCGCTCTCTTCTGAACAAACTCGACCTCGAGCTTCAGAAGTACCCCGGGTTCGACCGGCTGACGGAATTTTGCCCCTTCGATCGCCATGAAATAGACGAGTTTGCCCGAACCTGCGAGCCCGAGCGCCTCGACGGCGAGCACTCCCGCGGCCTGCGCCAGAGCCTCGACGATGAGCACTCCGGGCATGATTGGCCGTGCCGGAAAATGGCCCTGGAAGAAGGGCTCGTTGATCGTCACCGCCTTGATTGCGACGATCCCCTTTTCAGGATCGAGGCTCTCGACGCGGTCGACGAGCAGCATCGGGTAGCGATGCGGCAGCGCCTCCATGACCCGGCCGATGTCGAGCCGACGAGGAGCGCTGCCGGTCGCTTGCGTCATCCGCCTCAGCGGCCCTGCGGAGCCGACTGGGCGGGCGCCGTCGTGATGAGCGACGGAAGCACGCTGTTGAGCGATGAGAGCACGTCATTGGTTACATCGACGCTCTGGGCAGTCGCCAATGTCGTTCCAACTTCGACGAGCAGGTTCGCGCCCCGCCGCTGCATCACCTGCTGGTAGATGGGCGCGAGCTTATCCTGGATCTGTTTCTGGATGTACTGCTGGTTGCGCTGGATCTGCGCCTGCTGACCAGCGAGCTCCTGCTCGCTTGACTGAGCCTTGGCCTGGAACGCCTTCACTCGAGCCTGGAGCGCGGCATCGGGTTCCTTGCCTTTCAGCACATCGATCGACGTCTGGATCGACTTCTGTTCCGTCTGAAGTGAGCTTGCGAGCGTTCCGCGATGGCTTTCGAAGGAACTGACCTGGCCCTTAAGCGCCGCCGAAGCGGTCCTGCACGCATTGCATTCACTGGTGACGCGGTCGAGGTCCACAACGGCGACCACGGCGGGGGGAATGGATTGCGCTCTCGCCGCGGAGGGCGCCAGAACGGCGGCCGCAAAGGCCGCGGAAATGAGTAGAGTTTTCATCAGAATTGAGTTCCTACGTTGAAAGTGAAGAGCTTCGGATCGTCACCCTTCTGGAGGACGACTGCCTTTGCGACATCCAGACGGAGCGGACCGAAAGGTGAGACCCAGTTGACGCCAATACCGATTGAAATGCGGGGCTTTGGCGAATTGCCGAAGAAAAACTCCTTGAATCCCGGAGTTGCCGAATACGATGACGCGCCTCCCGGCGGCGCCTGGCCAGTCGCTTT